>JAPZAR010000027.1 GCA_027460535.1 Candidatus Methanoperedens sp. | reverse complement strand
GCGTATTCTATCGGAAAATGGACTCAGGAAACCTGCAAAGAAATGATCGAAAAACTCTTCTCAAGAGTGGAACTCCCATTCCCAAATAATAAAATCCAGATTTTTTCAGATGGAAACGATGATTATGTATTCACTCTTCTTGAATACTATGCTGACACTTGTATTGATTATGGTCAAATTGTGAAAATTAGAGAAAACTGAAGAGTAGTTGACAAAAGAAAAAGAACAATCTTCGGAAATCCTGATACGGAAGATATTGAAACTACCAATATTGAGAATTTCAATGGAATCATGAGAGAACGTGTCGGAAGGCTGGTTAGAAAAACAAAGTGCTATTCTAAAAAGAAATCACGGCTCAGAAATGCAACGGAACTCATTCAATTCCATTGGAACTTTATGGATACGATACACGATAATTTAACACCTGCTATGATTGAATCGCTCTCAGATGGTATTTGGAATTGGGACGATTTTTTATTATTTCATTATGCGGTATAAATTAGGACATTGGGAAAACTTTTTATAATCTTGCCTATTGATAAAATGGGCAAGTTTGATAAAGAGATCGGACGCAGTCTTTTCAGAGATATAAAAGGGATTTGCAGGGCAAGAACTTATGAACTGCTCATCAATCTCTACACTCTGGCGAAGGAGCATAATTTACAAAAGATTGAATTCTTTGGTGAGTAAAGGGCAGCGAAATTTTTGATTTTCTTAATACATATTGTGGTAATGAGATTATCTAGTCACTATATTCTGTATTTTGCGATATCCAGATTTTCCTATAATCCGGCGAGGGAGTTCAAAAAAGATACCAAACATATGTACATATTGTACAGAAATTGATATTTTTGATTGATCCGTTTTTAAATATATAACTGAATCATGAAATTTAAGAAAGAGTATTTTTTTTGCAGTCCGCGCTTACTTCGTAATGTCGATGAAGTACAAGAAATATTTTCATGCATAGATTCTGTAAAATGGAAGCCTGAATTCGAAATTCAGCAAAACGGCACCGAGTATAAACATCAAACAGCATACAATAAAGCATTTGATGCTGAATTTTTCAAATATAATTGGCAGCCACAACCTGTGCTTTATGAAAATCCAAAATTAATAGGAGACTATCAAAAGAATGATGTTTTTGTAGAGATTCAATTTGGAAACAGTGCAACCATCTATCGTGATTATTATAAATTTCATTTTGGATTGACAAAAAATCTTCTTTCTTTGGCAGTCTTGATTGTTCCCACAACACCAAAAGAGTTTTTCCCAACTCGCCCTGCTAGCGTAAATAATATGGCTGAATTCGACTTTGCATATCGATATTTTAAATTGTTGCCAATTCCTGTCCCAATACTCTTGTTAGGTTTGCTTCCAGAAAATTAGATGATGTGCATTATGTACAGTAAATAAATTATGTACATGAAATTACTAAGAAAGCATGGGTAAAAAATTCACTGTAAAAGCCCGCACTCATCACGGTACAGATTCTCTGGATATTACAATACCTACACAGGTTTGCAAAGAAAATAAAATAAATGAGGGGGATGTTTTTTCTTTGGAAATTACTAATGAAGGAAAATTAACCATATTAAAATATACGAGAATCTTTGAAAATAAATAATGCATTAATGATCTTAAATCGGATTTTTTAATTATAACTTACTTACACCTTACTTCCAACTTAATTATATTCACATAATTAGATCATATTAATTTATATATTAGTAATCATATCAATATCGATCCTTGTTCGAGATCACAAGGACTGACTACAAACATTTCCTCCAATCCCACACGGAAGTGGAAATCGGGGAAACAAAAATAAAACTCCAGCCGAAGTGGACGATCTCAAATTTTGCCCCCTCCACCTTCACCCCCGAAACCACCACAGTCTGGTCCTTCCCCGACCGCGGCGACTGGGCCACGCACGTGGGGAATTACAGGGGCAACTGGTCGCCATACATCCCGCGCAACCTCATTTTGCGCTATACACAGCC
Source organism: Candidatus Methanoperedens sp. (assembly GCA_027460535.1). Taxonomy (NCBI): domain Archaea; kingdom Methanobacteriati; phylum Methanobacteriota; class Methanomicrobia; order Methanosarcinales; family Candidatus Methanoperedentaceae; genus Candidatus Methanoperedens; species Candidatus Methanoperedens sp. The sequence goes on along the minus strand of JAPZAR010000027.1, from coordinate 300,550 downwards.
CGGCGAGCATGTGCTTGACCGTAAGCGGGAATCCACGTATGCCCTGCGGGCATATCGCGCAGCGATATCCACGTATGGCGGAGCCATACGTGTGTGCGACGTCAACTGGCGCAACGGTTGACGTGTCTGCGCCCTCCCGAGGCGCGACTCGGGATGATGGGCTCAGGCACAACTCTGGTGGAATGCAAGCTCCTGGCGCCCCGTGGGTGTGGATATCAACCCGGATGCTGTCATGGTGGCGCGCAACAGGCTGGATTTTGTTTACAAGCCGCTGGATGCCGAGTATAAAGTACCTGAGATCAGGACATACACGGGAGACGCGCGCTCGCTTGACCTGATAGAGAGCGAGTCCGTTGACCTCATCGCCACCCACCCTCCCTATGCCAGCATCATCCCCTATTCCCATGATCGCGAGGGCGACCTTTTTATCAAACGAGGGGTATGCAAAGCATACCCCAACACTGCGCAAGCCGAAGTTTCGGCTTTCAAGCGTGCACAACATCGCTGAGTTTGCCGAGGAGATGCGGAAAGTCGCGCTTGAATGCATGCGCGTGCTCAAGCCCAATAAGCACTGCGCCATCCTGATAGGCGATACGCGGCGCAACAAGCATTTCGTGCCCATCACGCCGCGGGTGCTGATGAGCTTTCTTGAGGCAGGGCTCATCCTGCGCGAGGATATAATCAAGCTGCAGTGGAAGATGAAGAGCACAAGGGAGAAGTGGTTCGGGAAAAAATATGACTTCTATCTGATAGGGCATGAGCACCTCTATGTGTTCAGGAAGCCGGATGCGGGGGAGAGGGTGACGAGGTTCAGGGAGAGCATGAAGTGGTGGTAGGCGTTTCAGATGTTATTCTCACCTTCCCCTAACACCCCCCGGACTCCAGTGTCTGCTCAATCCATACAATGACTTTTAATTATAATTCAATAAGCTCTATGAAATCCAAATTTTTTAAATCGCTGTCAAAAGATGCAACCCTGGATATTCCATAGGCTCTGCATGTCGCAGCGATCAAAGCATCATTCGGAAGAAGGTTATATTTTCCCATAATATCCATCATTTCAAAGTATCTCGCATCGGGTAGTACTTCGCAATCAATGGCTTTTATCAATTTTATAAAAACAAGCGCATTGTCAAATGCTTCCTGGAAAATATCTGGTTTCTTGAGATGATCAATAGCATCGTAGTGTTTTAAATCGTATCTATTGACAACGTATTGTTTCATTAAAATATATATAACTTCATTTACAATAATATCACAAATAACCGCTTTGTCTTTAGCGTTTTTCAAAAAATCATGCGCTTTTGCATCACCTTCAAGAAAATGTTTCAGGAAAACAGACGAATCAATGAGTATCATACATTTCATATCTCATTTTCTTATTGTATTTTCCTTTGAATATTCCAGAAGTTTCTCTCAAAATATTTTCCACTTTCCGTATGCGTATCTCTATTATCTTGCCTTCATATGGTTCGATCTTTTTTAAAGGTTTAAGAACCCCGTTGTCATAAATTGCATCAATTATCTCTGCTTCCGTCATTATGAACTCCTTATGGTTTTGCGATTTGTTATTATAAGATCTTATATTATTTTTATTTATCCTGTATTGTGTATATTCTTTTTCCTGCTGCATAACGATTACCATTCACTAAGCTTGAAGATGCCGATAAGGGTAGATTTTTCGCCCCCTCCACCTTCACCCCAGAAACCACCAAGGTCTGGAGCTTCTCCGACCGCTGCGACTGGGCGACGCACGTTGGGAACTACAGGGGCAACTGGTCCCCCTACATCCCGCGCAACCTCATCCTGCGCTATACCCAGCCCGGCGAGCTTGTGCTGGACCAGATGGCCGGCATGGGGGGATTACCTCCTATGTAACAGCAAATCTGCGTTCATCATGCCGAAACCCTGCGGGTTCTCAGACCGAAACCTAACGGTTCTCGACTCCCAAACAACACGTATGCCCTGAAGGCATACGTGGACGCGCCCTCCCGAGGCGCGACTCGGGAGGCTCGTGACTCTGGGCGCCTTCATCTGCGGTTTTTTTTCCAAAATACCGCATTTTTTCAGGAAGCTTTGATGGAATGCAAACTCCTGGCGCCCCGTGGGCGTGGATATCAATCCTGATGCTGTCATGGTGGCGCGCAACATGCTGGATTTTGTTTACATGCCGCTCGATTCAGAGTATCAGACGCATGAGATAAAAAACCACAGAGAGCACGGAGGACACAGAGATAAAACAACATCTCTCTGTGAACTCTGTGTCCTCTGTGGTTGATTCTTTGCTACTTTCTCTGTACTCCAGCATCATCCCCTATTCCCATGACCGCGAGGGCGACCTCTCAAAAACCTTTAGGAAATGTTTATCAAACGAGGGGTATGCAGAGCATACCCCAACACTGCGCAAGCCGAAGTTTCGGCTTTCGAGCGTGCACAGCATCGCCGAGTTCGATCGGGAGATGCGCCTCGTCGCCGGTGAGTGCATGCGCGTCCTGAAGCCCAACAAGCACTGCGCCATCCTGATTGGCGATACGCGGCGCAACAAGCATTTCGTGCCCATTACGCCGAGGGTGCTCATGAGCTTCCTTGAGGCGGGATTCATATTGCGCGAGGATATCATCAAGCTCCAGTGGAAGATGAAGAGCACGAGGGAGAAGTGGTTCGGGAAGAAGTATGACTTCTATCTCATCGGACATGAGCATCTCTATGTTTTCAGGAAACCGGATAAGGATGAGAGGGTGACGAGGTTCAGGGAGAGCATGAAGTGGTGGTAGGCGAAAAACAGCGGGGACATCGTTGTCGTACTCTCTTCCGCTTTCAAATCTGACGCAAACTAAAAGTCGCCCTGCACGTGACGTTGCAGAGTTGCAAAAGAACCATAATAATATAAATGTGAATTCACCATATCTAACACGATAATATCATCCCTCACCCGGTGCTTCAAACCATTCAGCTAAAGAGGTGCAAAATGCAGAAAAAATTGATTGTATCCGACCCCAAAGTAATGATGGGCAAACCTGTCATCGCAGGAACCCGCATCACTGTGGAGCTGATCCTGGAAAAGCTTTCCGCAGGCGAAACGGTGGAACAGATATTGGAGGCTCATCCACGGCTGACGCGCGAAGCGATAAGAGCGGCTCTTGCATTTGCTGCACAAGCTTTACGCGCTGATGTGGTGTACCCGGTCGCTGAGGCGGTCTCGTGAATTTTCTGGTCGATGAGAACGTAGACAGACAAATCGTTGAGCGTCTCCGGTTGATGGGACATAATGTGCAGTACGTTGCCAACGAATGCAGGGATTTCTGACGATGAAGTGCTTGAAATGGCTAATGAGAAAACTGTGCTGCTGTTAACGGCTGATAAAGACTTTGGTGAGCTTGTTTTTCGTCAGCGGCGCATAACCAGTGGAGTTGTGCTAATCCGATTGGCAGGGCTTTCTCCTACCCGGAAAGCGGAGATAGTGGTTTCTGCCATAAAGAAGCATGGAACAGAACTTAAACAATCATTTTCAGTGATAACTCCAGGAGCCGTCCGAATACGTCACGAGATCGGATAAAATGCAAAGACGTTTTCGCTATAGCTTGAAACAATATGCGGCGCCTTTTTTTGATGATGTTAATAATGCTTGATATTATTGGGTTTATCAAAGCTTGAAAATAGGGATGAGGGCTTTCGCCCCCACCACCGAGGCGCGACTCGGGGCGTTCATCTTGCGGTTCTTTATTTCATATACGGCGCCGCCCTTCGGGCGGGTTGCTGCATGAGCTTCTAATGAAATAATAACATTTACTTCAAAAAATTGGTGAAAGCTAATAATTTCTGGAGACAGTGTTATAAATCTGCGTTCATCATGCCGAAACCCTGCGGGTTCTCGACTCCGCGCCCACGTATGCCTGCGGGCATACGTGTACACGCCCTCCAGAGGCGTGACTCTGGGCGCCTTCATCTGCGGTTTGTCATTTTCATTCACGGCTCCCCCTTTGAGCCCTCCAGAGGCGCGACTCTGGGCGCCTTTATCTGCGGTTTTTTATTTTAATGGACGGCGCCTTCCACAGGCTGGAATGTAGTAGATTATTAAGCTGAATCTGATACTGTTACCTGAAATGACTGTCCGATCGGTTGGAAGTTTGCCACTTCTTTGCGTTCTAATTTTCTCCTAATCTCCTCGAAGAGTTTAACCGTTTCCTGCGAATACAGTCTCTCTCCGCAGTGCTGGCAAACCTCTGCCCTGACTTTTATGATAGCGGTATTCACGCCTCCTCTCAAGAGCTTCTCAACCTCTTTCTCTACAAGCTCACCGCCGCAAATAGGGCACTTATCGAATGGTTTTGTATGTGTCATCGGTTCATTTTACCGTGCAGTTCACGGAGCATCTCTTCAATGGAGGTTACTTTCTTAACCCGCCCATATTTTATGTCAAGGTCGCTTCTTCGCAGCGCTTCCATCGTTCTTGGATTACTGAGAATTTCAATTGAATCAACGAGAACGTCTAAATCTTCCATTGCTATCGATTCAGTCATGTTTTCAAAATGGAGCTATATCCGTATAATGATTACTCAAAAATATGATTAAGTATAAATACACGTATAAATACACTTATAATCATGGCACATAAAACACTGACGATCTCCGAAGAAGCCTATGAGGCACTGGCTCAACTCAAGAAAGAAGGGGAAAGCTTTACTGAACTCATAAAAAGGATCACAGGTTTTGTAAGGAAAAGACCTCTCAAAGAATTTGCCGGAAGATTGAAAGATGAAAAATTTGAAAAAGCAACTCTTGAGATCAGGCGTTCTGGACTGGATGTATCAAGATTAGAGAGAACAAAGCTATGACTGTGCTCGACACTGATTTTTTAGTGGCATTATTGAGAGGCAATACCGATGCAAAAGAACTTGCCGATAGGATTAATTTTCCAAAGACCACTATCATAAATGCCTTTGAGCTTTATTATGGAGCAAAACGCTCCAAAAAACCTGAAGCTTCTCTTTCCGAGGTCATTTCATTACTTGATTCCATTGATGTGCTCGAATTTGAAAAACATGCTGCTCTATTAGCCGCCCAGATCCAGGCTGAGTTAATGAATTCTGGAGATCCGGTGAATATACTGGATATTCTTATAGCCGGGATCGTTAAGGCAAACGATGAAGAAGTTTTTACAAGAAATGTGGATCATTTCAAGCGCATAAACGGTCTTAAATGGAAACAATGGTAAGAACGAATGTAATAGGTTTGATATCGAAAATGAATGGCAGCAATCTGGAGCTTCCCCGACCCTGCCATATAATACCTGCCCAGATTTTAAATATCCATCAATCATATCTCCACATATGAAATCCATCGTTCTACTTTCATCCGGTCTTGATTCCACGGTCGCCTTCAAAGAAGCATACGACAGGTGCGACGAAGTCCATTGCGTGACCTTCGATTACGGCCAGAGGGCTCGGGAAAAAGAAATAGGATTCGCAAAAGCCATTTGCAAGCAATTCAAGGTAAACCATCTCATCATCGAACTTCCCTGGTACAGGACATTTCGCGGCGCGCTCACCGGCAAAGAGAAGCTCCCGGAAATATCAGCGGATGAACTCGATAACAAAGCGATCACACAAAAAGCTGCAAAACAGGTCTGGGTGCCTGCACGGAACGTGGTCTTTCTTTCTATCGCCGCATCACTTGCCGAGAATTATGAATACGATTTCATAGTCACGGGTTTCGATGCCGAGGAGGCTGTAACGTTTCCTGACAACACCCCTGAGTTCGTGAAAAGGTTCAACGAGATGTTGAAGTTCGGAACACTCACGCAACCTGCGGTCTATACGCCCCTGGTTTCCCTGGATAAGGCCGGGATAGTCAGAAGAGGGCTTGAGAATGGGGCACCTCTTGAATGGTCCTGGTCGTGTTACGAAGGTAAAGAAAGACCGTGCGGTGTATGCGAGTCCTGCAGGCGGCGGGAGAGGGCTTTTAGCAATGTTGGGGTAAAAGACCCGCTTCTTGAAAGGCTGAAATCCGGTTCGAAATAAATTTAAAAAAGTTTAAATACGATAGAATTTTTTTACACCCTTCAGGTGGAAGTTATGAGGACAAACTTAGTTAAAATTTTAGCTGTACTGTTTGTTATAGCGGCAGTGTCCACAACAGGATGCGTGCAGCGAGTTGATGAGATATACTCCGGAACGAACATAGGCGCAAGCCCGATAACGCCATGGAGCGATACCAAAATAGTCCCCGAAATCGATGCTTCGGCATATATACATCCGCAGGCATCCGTGATCGGGGCCGTACACATTGGCAGGAACGTAATGGTCTCTCCCCAGGCATCGCTAAGGGGTGACGAGGGGATGCCCATATACATCGGCAATGATTCAAATATCCAGGATGGCGTATCCATCCATGCTCTTGAGACCCGGGATGAAGAAGGAAGGCCGGTTGAAAAGAACCTGGTCGAGGTAGATGGCAAGAAATATGCTGTGTACATCGGGAACAATGTCTCGATGGCGCATCAGGCACAGGTTCATGGACCTGCAAGCGTAGGCGATGATACGTTTGTTGGCATGCAGGCATTCGTATTCAAATCAAGAGTAGGGAGCAATGTCGTGCTTGAGCCTGGCGTAAGGATTGTTGGAGTGAATATCCCGGATGGAAGGTATGTGCATCTGGGTATGATCGTTGAAAACCAGTCCGTGGCAGATGCTCTGCCCGTGATTACGGAGGATTACGTCTATAAGCATCTCAATGAAGGTGTGCTGAATGTCAACACCAACCTCGCGAAGGGATACAATAAAATGGATGGTGTCGTTGCTGCGGAAGAACCTGATTCGAAGGAAATCGTGAATACAAGTGCAGCGCCAAATGCTATCGGCCCTTACTCACAAGCTATCAAGGTGAATAAAATGATCTATCTGTCAGGTCAAATCGCAATCGACCCTAAGACTCAGCAGTTCATTGATGGTGATATAGAGACCCAGACAAAAAGAGTTCTTGATAACCTGAAAGCTGTTATTGAAGCATCGGGGGGTAGCCTTGAAAGTGTGGACAAGACAACTATTTATCTAACAGATATTAATGATTTTTCAAAAGTGAACGAGATTTATGCGTCTTATTTTTCTTTGAGCAAGCCTGCCCGTTCCACTGTATGTGTTGCAAAGCTTCCAAAAAACGCAAAGATAGAGATTGATGCGATTGCAGAGATAATTTGAAATGGAAATAAATGGAGGCAATCAGCATGAAGGTAGTTGCATTTAAGGGAAGCGCCCGGGGCAACACTGCAATTCTCTAATGACTACAAAATTAATACTGGATGGATAAGCCTTGATGAAGGATTAGGTTATGCAATAGCAATACCAATATTTATTATTGATGCCAATTTCTATTCCTTTTGTTGTCGGGAATGATAACCCTCATGGACACATCGATAGTACCGCATTAAGGATTTGATTCGATGCAAAAAAGGGGTAGAATAAATAAAGTGTGTAAAAAACGATATACTTAAAACAATTAATCAATTATTAATTATAAGATTAATAATCAACAAACTATTTACGAATTAGAGTATATTCAGCTATTATGGGATGGTATGGCACTGATGCGATTGATGCCGCACTTAAAAAGACTAAAAAAGCTCTCATGGAGCCGTTCGACTTCTGGAAATGGATACGACTGGGGATAATTCTGTTCTTCATAGGCGGGAGCGGCATTGGATTCTTGAATTTCAGCTTCCCGCCAAATTATAATTTGCCATCAAAGGACAGAATGGAAGGAGCGCCATCTATAGAGGAGATATTCAATCAGATAAATCAGTTCTGGGAACAGTACAAGACCTACATTCTTATGGCCTTCGCCGTAATCGTTTTCATAATATTGCTGTTCATTCTGATATCAAGTGTTATGGAATTTGTTTTCGTAGAGTCACTGGTAACAAATAGAGTTGCCATCCGGGCGCACTTCAAAAAATACCTGCGTCCCGGATTTGACCTGTTCATAATACAGACAGTCCTGGGTATAGGTCTTCTGTCGCTATTCATATTGGCAATGTTACCCATCGTGCAACAATTCCTGGAGCCGCGGATTACAGTAACCCCGGGGATGATCCTCGGCGGCATTCTACGGTTCATAATAGTAATGCTGTTGCTGGCCTTGGTTAGCGGGCTCATAAGGTCGTTCATAAGCCTTGCTGTACCGGTGGCGATGTATCAGGGAATTGGCATAGCAGAGGCAATAATAATAATTCTGGGAAGGTTCAAGCAAGACTGGAAGCAGATACTGGTCTACTGGGCGGTCAGGTTCATCGCATGGATAATTTTGTCGATCGCCGTGGGCATAGTGGCGCTGATACTTCTCGTGGTTTTAATCCTAATCCTTCTCATACCTGCTTTGATACTGTACTTCATGTTATCAGGGCTGGGGCATGGGACCGGTAGCATCGTATTCTGGGCAGTGATGATACCTTATGGAATTATCGCTGCCGGGGTATTGATATTATTGATGCTGATCGTATCCGTACCTGTGCCCACATTCATGAAATATCATTTGCTGACATTTCTGCAGGAGTGGTACCCAGGTGCGAGTATACGTCTCTTTAATTCAGGGGACACTGGAGCTTAGCCCTTAGGATCCGATCAATGCCTATAGTCCACAGTCACGAACCAGGCAGGATTGGAAATTCGGTGCATCAGGGAGGATGCTCAAGGATAGTAATAGTATTTCATGAAAGCACATGCACAGAACGCCGAATAAAGTAAGGGGAAACCTTTAATTTATCTTTTTCATGGAACAACTTTCCCGTCTTTGATCCTTATTATCCTGTCCGCTTTTTCGCCAAGATCAGGTTCATGCGTCACCATGATAATGGTCTGTCCATTGTCATTCAATTCCCTGAACAGTCCCACGATCTGGTTCGAGGATTCGGTATCCAGGTTGGCAGTGGGTTCATCTGCCAGCAGAATCGCAGGTTCGTTGGCGAGGGCGCGTGCAATGGCCACCCTCTGCTGCTGCCCGCCCGAAAGTTCACTCGGGAAATGCGCCGCTCTTTCGCTGATTCCCACGACTTCAAGGAGCGAAGCAGCCCGGTCATATCTTCGGTCATCCATGATCATTGGAAGGGCGACGTTCTCAAGCGCATCCAGTTCCATGAGCAGGCTGAAGAATTGGAACACAAACCCAAGTTTTTTCAACCTGAAATCTGCCCTCTCATTCTCATTCAATGAGGACACGTCAATGCCCTCGATGACGATTTTCCCAGATGTAGGTGTATCCAGGAGCCCTATCATGTTGAGCAGCGTTGATTTCCCGCTCCCCGAGGAGCCCATGAGGGCAACGAATTCCCCCTTTTCAATATTCAGATCAATGCCACGAAGAGCAGGCACCTCGACCTTTCCCATGTAGTATATTTTCTTAACATCTGAAAGTTCGATCAACCTATCCACTCCATATTGCTTTTATAATATTTGTCCTCGCAGCGATGATAGCAGGATATATCCCGCCAATGATACAGGTCAGGAGGATGGAGAGATCGGCCGCGATTATTGATCTTGAGGATATCCATGGTGTAATAACGAGTTTCATGCCGTATTCAGGCCGCATTATGATGGGATGCTGCTGCATCCCGTTTATGAGGAACATTCCGATCATAGTGCCCAGAGCTGTCCCTATGATCCCTATGAAGAGAGCCTCGGCAAGATAGATCCTAAGTATCACTGAGCCTCTTGCACCTATCGCTTTTAGCACCCCTATCTCGCGTATCTTGTTTTTCACTGTTGTATATATTATCAGGCTTATCGCGATTGCTGCAACAAAAATGGAGATAGCAGAGGTCAGGAGGGAGATTGCCCCGAACGTCTCGATCATACCCGCCATGCCGGCAGAAAGCTCCTGCCAGGTCTTTACATTGGAAAGCGCTGTCTCTTTCTGGATCATGGTCTTGAACTTCATCGAATCCTCGGGGTTTTCAAGCCTTATCAGTATGCTCGTGGCATCCTCTTTTTCGATAAGCTCTTTGACGGTATCGTATGTGGAGATTATGCCGTACCTGTCAAGTTCCCAGGTTCCCGTGCTGACAATGCCCTTTATCCTGAACTCCACCGGCTGTCTGTCCTGGTACTGGACAAGGACCGTATCTCCCACATCGACTTTCAAGACCTCTGAAAGTGACGTGCCGATCAGCAGTTCATTTTTGTCCTTGTCGTCGAGGAACTCACCTCTCTCCATGGTTTTAGCCAGCGTGGAAGCTTTTTCCTCAAGCGACGGTTTGATACCGAATATCGCTATACCGACCTTTTCTGTTTTCGATTCTATATCCACGCCACCGTTTATCCGCGGCGCAGCCCCTGCAATGCCTTTTATTCCCTGGACTTTTGACAGCACGCTTTCAGATTTCGCAATAACAGTCTCACCCGTGTTGGGCTGTATCTGCAGATGCCCGATATACACATCCACGGCATTCCCCACAAATGCGTTCTGCATCCCGTTATTCAGCGCCGTGGTGAAAAGTGGACCGACCACGCCTATTGTTATGGCCAGGATGACCATCAGGGTCTCGCGTCTCCTTTTTGAGAGGTCCTTGATGGCAAGAAAAAGCCAGGCTTTCATGATATCAGGTTTTCCTTCGCTTCCAGTATAATATCAGGGCTGCTACGACTGTTATCCCTGCTATGAAGGGAACGGGGTTCTGGCTGTCGCCCGGGTTGACTATCAGTATCAGCTCTCTCTGTATCTCCTGCTTTCCGAAATCATCTTCGTAACTTATCCGAAGTATGCCAGTCTTTTTCCCGCTCTTTGTCCCATCCAGTGTAAAAATGGCGTTTGAATAATCATCCTTTTTTATCTCACCAAGGTATGCAAGTGTGTCCCCTTCAAACCCGGATTCAAGGCGCGCGGTAACTCCTTTCGCGTCCCCCGTTCCTGTGTTTTCGATCTTCAGGGTGAGTGCGAAAGGTTCGTTTTCTTTTATCCTGGCAGGTTCCGTGGTCTTTTTTGCGATATCGAGTGTCGCCCTTCCCGCCGCTACGATCCCAACCTGCTTTGTCTCATTATATTCCACTCCTCTTTCGTCCATATAATCAAGTACGAGATCAATAGGATAATTTTTGGCCGCAGCATCTTTTTCCAGGGAGAACCAGAATTCAGCATCATTTTTCGATCCCTGCGGTATGTCTTTGAAAACGCGCTCGGAAGCAGAGGAAAGGGGCACAAGAGATTTATCTTCCGGGTTCAGGGTGAGCTTCAGCCATTTGATGCCATTATCGCCGACATTTTCAAAAGTGACTGCGATCTTGAAGACCTCGCCAGGCTCGATTTGCGAGTTGTTTGATGCCACGGAGACGTTTTTGACCTCTATGAGGGTATCGCCCTTGACAGCAACGGTGATCTTGCCATTGTATTCATTATTCTGACCGTAGAAAATCGTGTAAGGTATGTCATAGAGCCCGTATTTTGCGGTCCTGTCCACGTCTATCTTGAAAAAAGTCTTATGCGCCATCCTGGGAGCAAGATTGAAATACGGTGTATATTCATCCCCCGAGCCACCACTGCCTATGAGATAGCCCGGACTTGCCAGCTCTCCCATTTTATTGTTGGGAGGTACCGAGGCGGAAAAAGGATATCTTAAGAAAAGATATACTTTTACATTATCGAAAGAAGCATCCTCATTATTCTGGATGGTGAAATCCAGCCCGACGTTCCCGTCACCGGGCGAAAGGTGCGGGACGGATAATACATATATAACATCGAATGGAGAAGAGCTCGGCTGTCCCTGTGCTCCGGTGGCGGAGATTACCAGGATCAACAGAACAAATACAGAATTTATTTTGATCATCCATTTCTCCAGATATTAACTTTATTTCGATTCATATGATTTATAATCTGTGAACATTGCCAAATGAGGCTCTTTCATATTTTGATGCCCAGTTTCTCAGCGATCAACAGATAATATCCTGCCAGTCCTTTCCATTTTCCCCAGTTCTCAGCGATCCTTCGCCCCTCCATGGCCGTTATCTCTTTATCGTTACAATAGTAATGCGAAATAATCCTTCTCAGTCCTATATCATCAGCAGGGAAAGACTCCAACTTATGCATGCCCCTTATCATCGTAAGCTCTGCCGTCCATATCCCGATTCCCCGGATTTTGCAGAGTTCTTCGATAATTTCTTTTGTATTTTCATGGTTCTTGAAGTTCTCCAGATCCAGGTTGCCCTCTGTGATGGATCTGGAAATATCTCCTATATATTCTGATTTTTTCAGGCTCAATCCACATCTCTTCAGCATCTCAAGGTTTAGGGAAGCCAATTTTTGCGGCTCTGGAAATGCATAATAAATCCTATTCCCTATCTTCAAATTGTCGCCAAAATTTTTGATCATTTTCATTTGTATAGTGTGCGCCGCTTTCAGCGATATTTGTTGTTCGACAATTGAATCTACCAGGCTTTCAAAAACGGTCTGGGTCGTGGGACTTCTCAGTCCCCTGAGCCGGCGAGCTACAGTTGACATTAATTTATCATTTTTTATGCTTTCATAGAACTGTTCCAGGTCAAAGTCCAAATTGAAAATGGAAACGATGAATTCTTCGACTAATTTCCTGTCGTTATAGGTAATTTCTTCGCTGGAACTCAGTTCAATGGATAATTGCGGTTTATCAACATTCCCCGTAGATGTCACGGTGATAAGAATCAGTTTACCGTCTAATCTTATGACCTGCCAAAATTTCCCGTTCTCGTACCTTCGATACTGCGCATCACCATCAGAAAATATGATGGAACTCAATTCAAAATCAAACGGTGGCGAGGGGGTTATTTTCATTTCCATAGAGTTCAAAATTGAAGGACCGGCGTCATTCCACGATAATGCGTCCTTTGGGTATTGAGGGATGAATGGAACAATTGAATTCAAAGATCCCCGTTTTATTAAAAGTATAGCTCCACGAGTCTCTTTTATAGAGCGGCGGAGAACTGGAATTATCCACATTCACTATGTACAGAGCGCTGTCAAGATTCGTCCACCGCACAGTGGTTCCGTTAACTACCTTCATCTCGATTGGATTAAACCTGGAACCATGGATCTCAACATAGACGGTTGTGGGCTCCGGCACTGTATAAAGAGGAGGAGTGGCTGTCGCATCGGTCTTATTTTCAGTAACATTCTCGGCGGGTTTTTCATTAAGGCAGCCCGAAAGAGCCCCGATCAATAATATTGAACAAAGTATCCATGCTTTAAGCATCGCCATCATCCGTATCAAAGAAACGAAGTTCGACATCCCCTTCAATGCCGCATTCTTTTGCATATTTAAAATAAAGGAGAAGGCTTTCCACACTCTCGGTATCGAAATCATAATTCAAGGTATGCAGGTATTCCTGCATGAACCCGCAGTCGATTTTTTTCTCCCGTCCTATGGAATTGGCTATCTCGTTCACGTGTTCATAAGCATAGTCCTTTGACCGAAGCAATGCGTCCAGCGCATACCTTACTTTATCAGGATTCTCCCTGGCGAAATCCTCCCTTACAACCCAGATCGCATAGACCATTTTCTTCCCGGTCATCTTTTTCCATTCATTACCCAGGTCCGCAATAATGCGATGTTTTCCTATCGCATGGAGGGCACTGTCGCCAATCAAGAGGGCTGCATCTCCTTCCTTGAGCATACCACCGACATCATTCCCCTGGCACTGCCTGAATTTTATATTCACGCCCATTTGTCGTAATATTATCCTGATCAATGTGGCAGAACTTGCCGTTGTCTCAGGGATGCAGAGCGTTTTTCCCTCGAGCTCAGAAAGATGCATTTTACCGTTTGAGCATATCAGCACGCTTTTGGTAAAGTCATTGGATGTGATGGAAAGACGCGGTAATATGAGGAGATCCTTTCGTTTGGCGTACATGATGGAAGAAATTGGGCTGATATCCAGTTCGCCATTGAACAACTGCCGTGCGAGTTCAACTGGATGCCCTTCTGTGATCTTGATATCCTGCGCTTCTATCCTGCCGTGTTCCAATGCGTAATATGGGAAATCACAATTAGCAAAGGCGATCTTTCCAAGACGGATCATGTTCTGTTAGAATAGCAGTTTATGCATATTAGTTTGTTGGATGCCGAATAAAAAGAATAAATACTGGATATCAGTTATGGCATTGAAGCCTAAATGGCTTCCTTTCCACGTTCACCGGTACTGATGCGAACGACATCTTCAACAGGGTAAACGAAAATCTTTCCATCTCCAATCCTCCCGGTTCTTGCAACGCCTGTTATGGCCTCTATCACAGGCTCGACATCTTCGTCATTCACAACCATATCCAGCTTGAGCTTTTCCAGGAATTCAACGTGGTATTCGCCCGCACGCCACTGCAAACAGATGCCTTTCTGCTGTCCCCGTCCCTGCACTTCCGCGATGGTCATACCGATTATGCCCTTCTCCTGGAGCGCTATTCGAATCCCATCTAGATCTTCGGGTCTTATTATTGCCTCGATTTTCTTCATTTTGATCACCTTATGCCTTCCTTTGAAAAAGAGATGCTACCCCCTTGCATTTATTCACAGGTTATTTTTGCATCTTCATAAAGTCAGTTATTCTCTCAATAAACTCATCGAAGTCTCCAAGTTTCTCGTTGAAAAACTCGTACGAAAGTCTATCATCTATTCCGCCATACCTGTGAACAATAATATTCCGGAAGCCCTTCATGGATTTTAGCTTTTCCTTCATTTCGCTATCGATAACCCCATTTCTAAGTAAAATTTCAACGATTTCGCCATCCGATTGCGGTATCCCAAGCCTGAGATCGGTATTGATGATGGCACAAATATCAAAAACATTTTCGATGGAGAATTCAATCCTCTTGTACATGCCGTCTTTTACAAGCCCAAGCGATGCGAACGTTTCAAAACTATCAGGTAAATTTTCCCTGATAAGCTCCAGGCTCTCCCGGATTTCTTCGATTTTTGTCCTAATTATTTCTGTCCTCATGCAAGGGCCCTCTCCCCGATATAATCATAGAAACGATACTTGAAATCCTCAAATTCTTTTATTGTCGAAATCGCAATTTCATACAGATATTCTTCATCTCTGCAAAAAATAACTTTGCCTTTCAACACCTCTTTTTTCACATACAAGGGAAGCTGTGCAAATATCTGGACATCGAAATAATCAGGGAGTTCCGATAAAACACTGAGCCTGAACTTTGAACGTTCGTAATCAGATTCCGCCTCAATATCGATACAAAGGTCGATATCCGAGTTTTCACGTGTCATACCCTTGACAGCGGAACCGTACAATATGATAAATCTGACTTTTTCAAACCCATAGATATTTTTGAGCCTCTCCACACTACTTTTTAAAAGTTCGTCTATTTCATCAGGGTTCATTCAAATTGCACATATTATCTAACAGTGATACAGATATAAATTATTATTGATAGTAATAGTGCCCCATTTGACTTTTATAACAAAATACTTAAAAAATAGTATAATTCACGATTCACTAACTGCATGCAATTCACAAATGGAGCAGCTTGGCTGATTTTGATTTGAGGCGGATTCCGGTTGATAAAGCACTCACTCCAGCTCGAAATGCTTCACATTCCAGTCCGCGATCGCCTGTATCTTCTTAATCTCCTCGGCACCGCCTTCCATTGTGAAGAGATGCTTGAACCTTCCCTGGACTTTGAGGTATTCCTCGACTGGCTTGCGGTTCCGCAGCTTGCGTACACCTGTAATCTCGCCATTCTCCATCTCGTATAATGGCCACATTGCGGTTTCCACTGCCAGCTTTCCAACCTCGATCGTTTTTGAACCCTCGAACTTCCAGCCCGTGCAGCAGGGCGCGTGAACATGCACATAGGTCGGTCCCTTCGTCTCTGCCGCTTTCTTCACCTTTTTCATCATATCGGGGGCATAAGCCACCGACGCTGTGGCAATATAGGGAGATCCATGAGCCGCTATGATAGCAGGCATATTTTTCTTATGCTGGGGATTGCCGAACGATACCTTTCCAGAAGGGCTGGTGGTCGTGCTGGCATAAAGCGGGGTCGCACTGCTTCTCTGGATACCGGTGTTCATGTAGGCTTCGTTATCCACGCAAATATAAGTGAAATCATGCCCGCGCTCAAACGCTCCGGAGATGGCCTGCAGGCCAATATCCAGTGTTGCACCGTCACCACCGATCGCGATTATCCTGGTATTGTTCTTTTTACCCATTGCCTTGAGCGCCGCCTCAACGCCAGATGCAACGGCCGCAGCATTC
Source organism: Candidatus Methanoperedens sp. (assembly GCA_027460535.1). NCBI lineage: Archaea > Methanobacteriati > Methanobacteriota > Methanomicrobia > Methanosarcinales > Candidatus Methanoperedentaceae > Candidatus Methanoperedens > Candidatus Methanoperedens sp. The sequence goes on along the minus strand of JAPZAR010000027.1, from coordinate 284,330 downwards.
TCAAAGAGAGAGTGTATCCAGGGCACGCCCCAGGCAGATTCGGGATAGGGGGTGGTGAAGACCTCCAGGCAGCCTGTGGGACTCACAATAATACAGTCCTCGCCGATAGCATCAAGAACGAACTTCCCTGCGAGGGCATCGCAGCATCCAGCGCACCCGCGGTGACCGGGTTTAAGAAGGCTCATATGAAATCCTCCCTCAGGTCTGCGAATTCGCTTTCAATGAATATCCCCTTTTCAACCAGCTTGGCTTTATTTATGATCTTCTTGATGGTATTCATGGAAATATCCCGTCCTCCATGCCCGAGCATGAAACCGATAACAGGAGTGCGAAGATCGGTATTATGGAGGCATGCCTTGACCTCGGTGCACAGTGCGCCTTCGTTCTTTCCTATGGAGATATTCTTATCAAGGGTAACAACGACTTTGGCGTTCTTCAAAGCCGCGCGAATAGCATCTGCGGGGAAAGGCCGAAATGCCCTTACTTTGAGAAGGCCGACCGATTCCCCCTTGCTTCTGAGCTCGTCTATCGTGTCCTTTATCGTACCGATGACCGAACCCATAGCCATTATAACTATATCGGCGTCATCAAGCGCATAACCGTCGATCAGCCCGCCGTAATATCTCCCATACACGTCCTTGAATTCACTGGCGACTTCCTCTATTTTCTTAAGTGCAACACCCATGGCTTTCTCCTGATTGTACCTGAACTCCGTGTATGTGCTCGGGTCTGCGAAAGCCCCGAATGACATTGGGTTTTTGGGGTCAAGCACGAATTCCGGGGAATAAGCTGGCAGGAATTCATCCGTCAGGCTCTGCTCAAGCAGGATCACGGGCTCATAAACATGGGAAAGGATGAACCCGTCCATGCATGACATCGCAGGCAACAGAACCTCAGGGTCTTCCGCGATCTTATAAATCTGTGGTACCATATCAGCAGACTCCTGGACATCCTCTGCATAGAGCTGGATCCAGCCGGCATCTCTCTGCGATATTGAGTCCTGCTGATCGTTCCATATATTGATGGGGGCACTCAGCGCCCGGTTCACCACGGTCATAATAATAGGCAGTCTCATGCCGGAGGCATTGAATAGCGCCTCATGCATCAGCGCAAGTCCCTGCGAGGTCGTTGAGGAATAGGTCCTTGCCCCTGTGGCGCTGGCTCCTATCAGGGCAGAGATCGCTGAGAACTCTGATTCCACGTTCATGTACTCGCAGTTCATTTCACCGTCTGCAGCGAACTGTGACAGGTCTTCCACGATATGTGTCTGAGGGGTTATAGGGTAGGCTGATATCACATTGGGCCTGCACACCTTGACCGCGTGCGCGACTGCGTAAGAGCCTTCCACGACTTTCATCCTGTTCCTCATTTTCCCTCCAGCACCATTTTTATTGCTTTCTTAGGGCACTCGTTCGCACATATGCCGCAGCCTTTACAGTATTCATAATCAGGCTCAAAATAGCCGTTCTCCAGTTTGTACACGATCCCCTCCGGGCAATACATGGCGCAGATGCCGCACTTACTGCAGAGCTTATGATCAAAAACAGGCATGAATGAACGCCATGCTCCGGTCTTGTTCGCACGTGTGCTCCCGGGTTTGACAACAGTCTTAATAATAAGTTTCATCGCTGCGCCTCCATGAGATCGTAAGCCACCTGAATAGCCGCGGCGTTCTTTTCTCCAACTTTTCCCGGGAACCTCTCCATCACCGCGTTTTTTATGGACTCCGGATTTATGAGACCAGAGACTCCGGCAAATGCTCCGATCAATGTAGTGTTAACAATTGGTTTCCCGATGAAATCCATTGCCAGTTTCGTAGCATCAAGTGTCTTAACGGCTGCCTTTGTCTCAAGGTTGAATGATTCAGGGCTTTTTTCAGTATTAATGAGAATTATCCCTTCAGGTTTGGCTCCCGCCGCAACGTTGACAACATCGACGAGTGTCGCGTCCTGCACTATGACATAATCAGGTTCGTATATCTGGCTTCGAAGGCGTATCGGTTTATCGCTCAGGCGCACGAAGGCCGTTACAGGAGCGCCTCTTCTTTCAACGCCGAAAGCAGGGAATGCCTGGCTGTATTTCCCGTCTTCAAATGCTGCCACTGCCAAAAGCTCGGCTGCGGTAACAGAGCCCTGCCCGCCGCGGCCGTGTATTCGAATTTCCTTCATTTATCTTCTCCGGAATAACTGTTTAATATATATTTTATTTTTTTAATAATTAATCGTGATGGATGCAGTCCACAATTGCATTATGGTATTTATTCTTTGCGGGAGATGACCGTATGAAACATAATTTCCAGCACGCGTCTTGAATGGCTGGCTTTTGCCGGCGCTGAAGGCCGATTTCTCATGTCCACGGGGGTAGTGCATTGAGCGAGAATCAATGCATGGAATTGGGGAAAAATGAGGATAATAAATTATTTCTTGAATTCAGTATAACCGCACTTCCCGCATGCGTACCTGTTATTGTGCTCTCCGAGAAATACGCCCGGACCGCATCGCGGACATGACTGCCTGATCTTTTTTGCTTTATTTCCACTTACTTCGTAAAATTCATGTACTGCCATTGAAATCACTTCTTTTCAGGTTCTTTCTTTGCTTCAGCCTTTGTTTCCTTTTTGGCTTCAGGTTCCTTCTTTGCTTCTGGCTTCGCTTCCTTCTTGGCTTCAGGTGCTGCTGCCTCTTTAGGTGTGGCCTCTGCTGCGGCACCCTCAGCAGCTTTGGGCATCCCTCTTACAACGAGATGCTGATGTGCCAGTTGCTTCAGTCTCTCTTCACTCTGATAAATGCTGGCCGCCCCAAGAACTTCATGTCCCCCGAATTCCGTGTCAAGATGCTCTATGACAATCAATTCGGGTTTGGAATTAGCTAATGCGGCAAGCTTATTCTTTACTTCTATCCTCGAGGGTGTTCCCTTGTTCTTAATTCTTAAAGAGATCTCTCTTCTGTTCAAAAAGGGATTTGTCTTGTCTTTAATGATTTGAAGTTCCATTATTTTTCCTCCTTGCATTTCATTCTATCAAGTAATGATTGGATTTCTTTTTTCTTTTGATCTGTTACTCTGACCAATACCGCCCCTTCCTCCGGCAACCCATATATAACTACTGATGAAATGGGTGCCATCGCAATCGCGGGTAAAGCAGCCAGATCCTCCTCGCCCTTGACAAATATTCTTACGGGATTTTCGGATTCCATAGCTTTTGATACTTCCTGCAATAGTTCTTCCGTTATCGTTCCCGGCGGGTTTTCGACCATAATGGTTTGAAAACGGGGATGCTTCGTACCATGCGTTACTTCATCGGAAGCGCGGCTTCGCTTTGTCCTGTCATCCACGAAGGATATATTCGGAACCAGCCCCGCGTTCAGGAGATTGAACGTCACGATATCTCCAACAGTGATTATTTTAGTGGGGTGTATCAAATCTCCGATGATCCGTCTTGCGGTTTCGATCCCATCCCCCCGGTAAAGTTCCCCATGGAGTTTCCGGAGTTCGGTCCTTAATTCGCTCGGGAGGCAGTATCTTTTCAAACTATCGCACCTTTAATGCGTACTTCCCTGGTAACGTAACACTCAGTCTTTTTGCGATCTGGGATTTTGCAGGGTCGATGATCACTACATAGCCGCTCCAGTCTGAGGTCAGGGATGTTGAATTGCAGACCTGGCATACCTGCCCTGTGACTATCCTGTGGCATTCTTTGCAGACGTTCTCGGCCATTATGCTTCACCCTTTTTGGACTCTTCCACTTTCTTTATCTCTGTTTCTTCTTTCTTTTTCTTCTTTGGTTTTGCTTTTTCTTCAGGACCTTCCTTTGGTTTACGTGCTTCTTCAAGCCAGTCCAATTTTCCAAGGGCATGCTGGCGCATGGTGAGACCGATCTTGCTGTCCCTAGGCTCACGCTCGTTGAGGCTCACTGCGACTATCCTTGCTCGAACGCGATCCCCAACGGTAATTGAGCGGCCGGATTCCTTGGTTATCAGGCGGGAATTTTTCTCATCGTAGCTCACGAACTCATCTGTAAGCTGGCTGACATGGACAAGACCGTCAAGCGGACCCAAACCCACAAATATGCCGAACTCAACGACCTCGAGAACGCTTCCTTCTATGATTTCCTGAAGTTCGGGCATGAAGGTCACTGCATCGAAGACCGTATCATAATAAACTCCGGCATCCCCGCCCAGTATATGCCCTTCTCCCACTTCTATGACATCTTTTATTGCCACTATTGCCCCGATTTTTTTATCCACGAGGCCTTCAAGTTTGTCGCGCAACGCGAGCTTGACTGCTTCCTCTACAGGTTCACCAAGTAATTCAGGTGCAATCCTAACCGTGTCTGCCAATCTCATTTTTTTATACATTTGAATCCTCTTAATAAAAGATATTATAAACTTAAATGCGTCTTGTCCCGAAGGTGTACAATAGTAACTCCCTTACTACATAATCTTTTCTTTAATTCTGCATCACTGGTAAGACAGGCGGCTTTTGTTTCAAGGGCCATTTCAAGAATCACTTCATCTGCAGATCCTTCTTTTTCAATAATCGTACACCTGTCCAGCAGGGAAAGGCCGATCTTGGCCGCGGCCCTATCCTTTCCTCTGGCCTGTGCATGAATTCCTTCAAGCTCTCTGACCGCAGCCCGTGGGACAAGATACGAATCGAAACCCAATCTTCCCAGTTCCGAAAAAATGTCCACCCCGAACTGGCCAGGGATCATCAGTCCGTTGGTATCCAGTATCACTTTCCTCTTCATTTAAATTCTTTCAACGTGCCTGAACCGATAAGCCTCCAGCGTGCCCCAACACGGCGGCTGATGGCTATCTTCGCACCTTTGTCGGCACATACGGGTCTTTTGAGTTTGACCTCGGCGTCATTGGGCCGGGCGCTTGTGACAACCCCTATGGTCGTGGCCGTGCCAATATTGAGCATCAATGGCTCATTCGAACGTATGGGATCGACTTTGTATTCATCGCTCACCCCTACAACTCGGGGGAGGAGTTTTGTCTCCATGACGAAGCCTTCTATAGTGGGCGGGATCTTGCCGGGGATACCCGCGACCTGCCCCACAAGGGCATCGCTCTTAGTTAAAAACGGATCAAGATTGGTTCCGACACCGATGAGCCCGCCCGGTATTGCTTCATCCACTTCCTCGCTGCCGGAGAGTATCGTTGTGACTTTGGTTTTGATCGGTACCCATTTTACTGCCCCACCCGCTTCGACTTTCCTGCCAGGGCGGAGCTCTATCGCATCACCGGGATGGAGACGGCCGCAGTTTAATGTACCCCCGATAACTCCGCCAACCAACTCGTCCGGCGTGGCACCGGGTTTGTTGACATCAAAGGAACGCGCCACGAACATCAGCGGCGGTTTTTCCAGGTCGTGTTCAGGTGTGGGTATATATTTTTCGATAGCCTCTATGACAAGATCTATGTTCGCATTCTGCTGGGCTGAAACCGGGATTATGGGAGCATCTTCAGCCACAGTCCCTTTCACGAAGGTTTTTATCTGGTCATAATTTTCAAGCACTTTTTCGCGTGTAACAAGGTCTATCTTATTCTGGATGATTATGATATTTTTTATGCCAATGATATTCAATGCCATGAGATGTTCTTTGGTCTGGGGCTGCGGGCATTGTTCATTCGCTGCAATGACAAGAAGGGCGCCGTCCATGAGCGCTGCCCCCGATAACATGGTGGCCATCAGTGTCTCGTGACCCGGCGAATCAACGAAAGAGATCGGTCGAAGGACTTCGGTTTTCGCCCCGCATTTTTCACAGATCTCTTTTGTGGTATATGCATCGGGTTCGGGGCAGCTGGGACATTTTCGGAGGACGATATCTGCATAGCCGAGCCTTATCGAAATTCCTCTTTTTATCTCTTCGCTGTGCCTGTCCGTCCAGACACCCGAGAGTGCCTTGACAAGGGTGGTCTTTCCGTGATCAACATGTCCTACGATGCCTATATTTACAACAGATTGCAATTAAATCCTCCGAAAATAATGTGCTTACATTAGACTCTTTGTATTTAACCGCTTTGCGCATGAATCCGACGTTCAAGAATGGCGAAAGTAAAAGGGGATTGGGCAATGGTGCCGGATCATTGTGGGTGATGAGCGCCCCGACTGGGACTTGAACCCAGGTCTTAAGATCCGCAATCTCAAAGGATATCCGCTACCCCATCGGGGCCCGGCTCAAAATTCATTTCCAAGCTATTAAAGGTTATTGGCCTTCCTTTCCTCAAGTTCGAGCAAACGGGTCTTGATATCCAATCCTGCGGAATAGCCTCCGATTCCGTTTTTCGCCACCACCCTGTGACAGGGAATAATGATCGGTATGGGGTTATTTGCAAGCGCATTGCCCACTGCGCGGGCAGCCCTGCTGCCTATCCTGTTCGCGAGCTCTGAATAGGTGATCGTCTCTCCATACCTGATTCTTGCTGTTTCGCAAAGCACTCTCTTTGAAAACGTCGATAGCTCCGATATGTCGAAACCGCACGAGAACTCGGTCCTCTCTCCCCTGAAATACTCATCCAATTCAAAGCTGACCTTCAAAGTTTTCTTCACAGGTATGCCCTTTTTGCCCCTGACAAATCTTATTGAGCTCAATCCGGTATTATATTCAATTTCAACATAACAATCAAGCGGCTCTGCAAAGATAATATCCATGGTCATTTTTCAACAAGAAGGACAGGAATTTCCAGGTTCTTAAGCAGCTCTTCTGTTATGCTTCCCATTTTGGGTCTCTTAAATCCAGATTTTCCATGCGAGGACATAATTACCAGGTCGATTTTTTCTTTATTGACCGCCTCCTTCAGAACATTCACCACTGTCTTGGCGGAGATCCTCTCATCCCGCAGGACACTTTTCACGCTTATTTTTTGTTTCACGATGGCTTTCTTCAGGATCTCATGATATGTTTGCATCAGATATGTCAAAGGCATTTTTGATATGTCCCCCGCCAGTTTCGGGTTCATTTCCTGAATTCTTTTCTTAAACAGGCTGTCTTTGTCCTTTGATGAAAATACCGATACAAGCACAATACCTGCACCATACTTACCGGCAATGCTCACCCCATACTTTAGTGCGTTCTCTGAAATCTTTGATCCATCGAGCGGGATCAATATGTTCTCGAATTCCCAGAGTGAGTCTTTTTCCATTGTGGTCAATATTGGCGTCTGTATATTAAAAAGTTAGCAGGCTGCCCACCAAAGCATTTATCGGGTTTGTTACCAAATCTAGTGTGGATGTCAGACCAATTATACAATATCCTCACGGAACTGCTTTCGCAGAAACAGATGTCCATCAGCAGCATAGCGCGGGAGTTAAAGAAAAGCGGCTATGACCACCACAGGTTGATCCTCACGGGATACCTGCGAGCGCTTCACGATATGGGATTTCTTGAGGAGATCGATATACCGCCTTCAAAAGTATATACCTTCAAGGCAGGAATGAAACGCGATATATACGGTATCGTGAAAGAGCACCTTAAAGATGTTGATATCTCTGAGAGGCTTGAACTTGCTGTTTTTATCCTGTCATCGCTTTTCCACAGGCCATGCTTCAAATATGAACTCGCACTTCTGGGGATAGAGGCGCAAAAGACAAAAACTGTTAAAGAATCAAAGGACGCAAGGCTCAAAGAGCACAGGAATGCAGTAACACGCATTAAGATACCACCTGATGACCCTGCTTATGAGATCAGCGGAGATGAGAGCAGTATTCTGGGTCGGGGAACAGAGATGCTGATTGATATTATTAATGAATTGATCGACCTTGATGGGTTGAAGGCAAAATTCCAGCAGACCAAACTTGCCTGAATTTTAAATACTATTAATAACAATAATTCATTGGGTGTATTTATGGAGTGCATGGAAGCTATCAAGGAGAGGCGGTCTGTCAGAAGATTTAAAGATAGTGCCGTTGGAAGAGAGCTAATCGAGGAATTGCTGTACGCAGCGCAGATGGCACCATCTGCGGGTAACCTTCAGGCACGGGATTTCATAATCGTTTCGAACAAGACCACAAAACAAAAGTTAAGAAAAGCCGCCCTTGACCAGCCCTCCGTAGAGCAGGCCCCTGTTGTTATCATTGTGGTGGCGAACATCGAACGTTCGTCCCGCATATACAAGTCACGGGGGGAACTCTATGCCCTCCAGGACGCCACGGCCGGCGTGATGAACCTTCTCCTTGCCGCACACTCAAAAGGGCTTGCCACGTGCTGGGTGGGTGCATTCGATGAATATGCGGTAAGCGACCTTCTCGGGATTCCTTACAATACAAAGCCGATAGCCATTATTCCCGTGGGATACCCTGACGAAGAACCGGTCGCACCGCCCAGGATGGGGATGGATAAAGTCGCCCACTGGGAAACCTGGTGACTATTGTTCAACCTGGTCAATCCAGCTGATCTTCCCGGGTAAGAATTCCTGCGGGGTATTTCCGGCTTTTAGAGATTCTATTATTGAAATGACGGATTTTACAACAGACTGAAGATTCCTGTCAGTTGTATCAACCTCAAAGACATTCGTGTTCCTCTCAACAGATTCCACAAGTATAACATCCAGGGCCTCGGCATTGGCATTCTCCTTTACTTTTTCAAAAGAATATTCCCTTCTTTTACCGAGGCGTTTCCTCAAAGCCACAGGATGAGCCCTCAGCACAATAACAGCATCTGCAGGAAGGAAATGCGAGAGATGCCCTTCCATTATGATATCCATTGATCCCGGCATCTGGCTGATTATCTGTTCAACCCGCTCCTCCAGTTTTTCAAGGTCTGCCTCATACGAATTCCGTTTCTCATCCTTCCCGGTGTAGAGCTTCTCATCCATAACGAGTTTATTAAGGTTGATAATGCTGTACTGCTTCCTGTACCTTGAATGCTCACTTATGAAGCCGCAGACTGTGGTCTTCCCTGTCCCCGGTGTTCCTGTCAAGGCGATTATCATGAGCCCACGCTCTGTACTTCATGGTGTTTCATCGTAGGATCGAACCCATAGCGGCTATGACTTTTTCGTTCTGGAGTTCAGTGCCCACGGTTATTCGTATAAGCGAGTTCCCGGCACCCCTGAAGGATGTGCAGTCGCGTACTATTATTCCCTTCTCCAGGAGCAATTCAGAAATCTCTTTGGCCGTACGCGGTGATACGTCTATCAGGATAAAATTCGCATCCGAAGGATATACTTTGCACAGGGATTTAAGGCCCCCGGCAAGCTGCATTCTCCCTTTTCTCACGGTCTGTATGCTTTTCTGAAGATGTTCTTTGTCATTGAGAGCCGCGAAACCGGCAGCGGATGAAAGCACGTCCATCGAGAAAGGTGTCATGACCTTCAAGTATTCCTTGCATATCCATTCGGGCGCGAGCGCATAACCCATACGCATCCCGGCTAATCCGAACGCCTTTGAGAAGGTTCGCCCGACTATGATGTTGTCATATTCCCTGACCAGTCCGGTCAGGCTTGTTTCGGAGAATTCCACATACGCTTCGTCTATGAACACAATCGCATCAGCCGATTCCAGGATGTTTCTTGCGGTTTCCTCGCTGACACTGTTACCCGATGGGTTGTTTGGCGAGCACAGAAAGATCATTCTTGTATTCCCATTAACATTTTTGAGGATCTTCTCGGTATCGATACTGAAATCAGGCTCCCTTTCCACAAAAACGGGTTTCCCGCCGTTCGCGAGCGTGGCGATTTCATAATACGAGAATGTGGGTATCGGTATCACCGACTCTGCCTCCTGCGACATGAATAGCCTCATCACAGTATCAAGGATGCCGTCCATGCCGTTACCTGAGACTACGATATTGTTCACAGGATAGCCCGTGTATGAGGAGATCGCATTTCTCAAATCGCGTGCACCTGGATCGGGGTATATGTGGATCCTCCCTGCCTTTTCCTTGATCGCTTTTACCGCAAGGGGAGAAGGGCCGAGCGGATTCTCGTTCGATCCGAGTTTTATTATTTTGTCCGGGTCAAGTCTGTATTCTTTGGCGATCTCTTCGATGGATCTCCCCGGCACATACTCCTTGATATCTTTGATACGAGGACGGAGCAGTTCTTCAAATCTCATCCAGCACCGACACCGCCCTGTCCAGCTGTTCTTTCGTGATGGTGAGGGGGGGAACAAATCGCAGAACGGATTCGGATGTGCAGTTAAGCAGCACCCCGCGTTCCCTTGCCCCGTTCACGATATCATCGCACTTTATGGAAAGTTCCATTCCAACCATCAATCCTTTGCCGCGTATCTCTATAATATAATCCTTATCGAGTGCTGCGAGTTTTTTCATGAGGTAATTACCAAGTTCGTCCGATCTCCTGACCAGCTTTTCTTTTTTGATCACATCTATGTTCGCAAGCGCCGCGGCGCATGAGAGTGCATTACCTCCAAAGGTTGATGCATGGTCGCCGCGCTCGAATCTCGCTGCAACATCCTCCCTTGCCAGCATCGCTCCCATGGGGAAGCCCCCGCCCATGGCCTTGGCAAGTGTCATTATATCAGGTACGATGCCCGAGTGTTCTCTTGCGAACCATTTTCCCGTTCTGCCAAAGCCGGTCTGGACCTCATCAAGTATCAGCAATGTTTCATTTTCGTCGCAGACCTCACGCACTTCCTTCAGGTAATCCTTTGAAGGTATTATCACGCCGCCTTCCCCCTGAATGGGTTCCAGTATCACGCCCGCAGTATCCTCATTGATCGCCTCTCTTATGGCATTTGCGTCATTGTAAGGCACGAATATCGCCGGAGCAAGCGGTTCAAAGGGTTTTCGGTATTTCTCCTTATGAGTGACGGAAAGCGCTCCCCGCGTTCTTCCATGAAAGGCATGTTCTGCTGCGATGAACTCCTTTTTGCCGGAAGCTTTGCGTGCAAGTTTCAAAGCGCCTTCGACCGCCTCAGTTCCTGAGTTGCAGAAAAAAACGCGATCCATCCCGGTGAGGTTGACGAGTTCTTCTGCAAGGAGCGCCTGCTGCTCCGTGTAATAGAGGTTTGAGACGTGTATCAACTCTTCAGCCTGCCTTTTGATCGCGGAAACTACAGCAGGATGGCAGTGCCCCACGTTATTAACAGCGATCCCAGCCACGCAGTCTATGTATTCTTTCCCGTTCACATCTGTGACCACGGCCCCGTTCGCTTTCTTTATTGCCAGGGGCTGGCGTGTGTATGTCGAGAATATATATTTCTCGAATTTCCCGACTATCTCATCATAATTAAGAGCCATTTCAATCCCTATTATCATTTTGCGTTCGTGTTGAAAAGGCTTATCTCATCGTTCATCACGGTTTCGGTCGGATGGACAATGATACCCTTTTCCTGGATCTCATACGGATGCAGAGTTTCATCATGCTTGACGCCTCTCATCTTTAATATTTCTATTGCTCTGATGCGGCTCCCCCCCACCCTGAACACATGGAGCCTGACCACACCAGATGAAAGGTATTCTTCCACGCTGAACGCTTCCTTCCCGTATATCTCGCTTGTCATAAGGGTTGTGCAATCAAGATATTCCAGGTTTTTGATGAATTCGGAAACTATCTGCCTGACCTCTTCGGATTTCTCAGCGGACATTTTAAGCGATGTTATGGAATCGATAAATACCCTTTTTGCTTTTATTGCCTCTACATCCGTCTGGATTTGCTTGAAGATGTCACCGACATTTTTATTTGCAGCGATAATACTGACGGGGCCTTTGTCCTCTGTTTTCACGAACTTTGTGTATTTGAAGGGATTCGCATATATTATTTTGATTTTTTTCTGGGCTACCAGTTTCTCTATGTCCCAGCCGAATCTCCACGAGTCCCTGATTATCCTTGAAGGGGTTTCTTCCATCACCACAAGAACCCCGGGTTCGTTAAAATTCATCGCCCCCCCTACAAGGTACTGTACCCCGAACGTTGTTTTTCCTGCACCCGGGCCTCCGGTTATAAGGATTACATCGTTCTCGATGTAACCACCTTCGATTAGCTCATCTAGTCCAGGAATCGCAGTCTTTACTTTACCCATTCGTTTCTAACGAGAACATTATGAAAGTATCAATATATATAATTGACTGTAAAAAATATCAGGGATGCGCAAGGAATCTATTTTTTGTGTACTCATTGCGAACCAGCTCTTTTGCCGGGATATCCTCCTCTTTGCATTTTTCCTCTTTCCATGCTTCTATAGAGCGGAAAATAAAGAATACCCCGTCCCTGTCCTTCGATGCTTTGAGATTTTCGTCATCGGATTTTTCAAGGAATGTCCGGTATCCGTCCAGTACTTTCATCACAGGATAAAGGGTCTGAATATTAATGAAACTTCCGCTCTCTTTGCCTGTAAATTGCATGGGAGGACATTGTTTATCAGCATACGAACAGAATATGCAGCAGTCCCCAACTTTAGGTGTCATCTGCCGGAAGGCTTCGCGGCTCGAGTAACCGCACTTCGGGCAGTATGGCTTCATAAGAGATTTCAGTCATGTACAGGGTCTTGCCATATATATCCCATCCACCACCCTTTCCATCCTCACAAATACCTCGGCCCCGACCGGGATTCTTTCAGCGTTCACGATCGTGATAACCCTGTCATGCGCCACTGCAAGTTTCTCTCCCTTCATCCAGCCCGGGCCGACCACATTGACTTTCACTTTTTCATATCTCTTGAATACACGAGGCAGGGGCTTGCATTCAAAACTCCCGAAATCCTCTGGTTTCAGGATAAGCTTTGTTTCATATATCCTCTCCCATTTTTTGAGCTGCGAATAGAAGAATTCCCAGCCCATTCCCGTGATATCTGGTTTCCTTCCATACTTGTGGGGCAGGAATTTCTGGATCCCGAGAGCAGGCCATTTTTTTCCTGCGCCTATCCTGAGAGCGAACTCGATCAATCCGGGAATCTCGGCATCGTTAATACCTGGCAGCCAAACGGGCGCAATGAGAAGGTCGATGTCCGTGCTCCCGGCAATATATTCAGCGCTTTCGATGATCCTTTCTATGCTGTAACTTTCAGTACCCGCTATCCTTTTCGCGAGGTCAGGGTCAAGCGATTCGATGGATATATTGATGCGTGAAAGCCCTGCTGCATCCAGTTCATCTATGAGTTTTCTGTTCAGCAGAGTCCCATTGGTCTGCATGGAAACGGTGCTCACGTGCTTATTCCCCGATAACCTCTCCACAAGTTCCGAAAGTTTAGGGTACATAACAGGTTCCCCAACCGTGTCGATATGAGCTTCTATTTCATCTGTTTCCTTGTATGCTGCAGCCCATTCGAATGCGGAAACCAATTGCTCGAGGTCTACCATATACTCAGATATCCTCCGTCCCGAGCGTGGCCCGGCGTCCGTGGAACAGAAAATGCATGACAGAGGGCACTCACTTATTGGGCGGACCTGGAGCACATTCGTACCTCGGTCGATGATACCGAACGCGATGCAGCCAAAAAGAGGTATATTCCTTATGAGGATATTGTTACGTTTTGCCATTTTCTACCGGTTACCCAATAATATTTCAATCCTTTTTAGACGGGTTCATCAAATATGCACTCATCACATCGTTTTTTCCCGCAGAACTGCTTTCCGTACTCGACTATGAGGGCGTGGAATTCCTTGTACAGGGGAACTTCCTGCGGGATGGAATTTTCAAATATGGATTGCAATTTCATATAATCGCCTTCAACTCCCACGCACCTGCATAACCTCTTTGTGTATGCATCGATAACGAATTTCGGCTTGTCTGCAGCATACAAAATGATACTGTCCGCCGTCTCTTCTCCAATGCCGTTCAATGCAAGGAGAACATCCCTGAGTTCATCTTTCGGTTTTCGGAGTATATCGGGATTCTCCGAAAAAAATGCTGAAATATCCTTCAACCTTCTTGCCTTCTGCCTGTAAAATCCCGTGCACCTGACAAGTTCTTCCAGTTCTCCTGATTCAATCCTGGAGAGGGATTCAGCTTCGAGAAGCCCTCTATCCTTTAAATTCTTAATCGCCCTCTCGACGTTCTCCCACTTTGTCTGCTGTGTAAGTATGGCGCCTAAGACCACTTCAAAAGGAGTTTCAGCCGGCCACCAGTTCTTAGGACCGAGTTTGTCAAGTAATTTATTATATATATCTATCATAAAGGCCCCTTTATGACGTATAGGGGATGTGAAACATCCCCTTCCCGAGTCACGCCTCGGGAGGGCGTGTCCGGGTATGGCGTGCCATACCCGTCGTTTGATAAACCTTTTTCAAAGGTTTTTGATAAAACTTTCCTAAAGTTTTTCATAAAGGGTTACGCCCCTTTATGACGTATAGGGGATGTGAAACATCCCCTTCATTTGATAAAACTTTCCTAAAGTTTTTCATATGAACTTTACGCCAAGATCGGAGAGGTGGTTCCTGATCGCGAGGTTAATCAAAAAAGGCGTCAGGGACTCGATCATGTAAGACGAAGAAAGGCCTCCGCCGTCCAGGGGGCGCAGGTTCTTGATCTCCTTTGTCAGTTCCATCACAGTGCTCTTTGCATCTTCATCATCCCCGCATACCACGACATCATAATCAAGGCTCAATTCGATATTTGCCAGCTTCTTCGCGGATACATTATGGTATGCTGAAACCACTTTCACGCTCGCGGGAAGAATGTCTTTGATCTCAAGGGCCGCGCTTCCCTGCTTAGGTGGCGTGTATTCAAACCAGCGGTTCTTTTTCATGGGTACCACCAGTGAGATCACGATCTGGTCTTTAAAATAAGGCTTGAGATTTTTCAAGAGGTCTATTACGCCATGATACGGCACGGAAAGCACAACAACATCCACATCCTTAATTCCTACCTCGTTCGTGCATCCGGTAATTCCGCAGCAAACCATACTTTTGCTCAAAAGCGTGTCGGTATACTCACTCGCTGCGCTGACGGCCCTGTCGACTTCACGCGAACATAACGATATGTCGTGTTTTTCCGCCCACCGGAGTGCAAATCCCTCCCCGATGCTGCCTGTGCCTCCCAGTATTGCTATTTTCATAAATTCTCCTTTTCCTTCAGGACCTTGCGCATCATATGCATGTTCTCTTTGTGCACAGAAACGATCAGGTCGCTCAGGATTGCGAAAATGAACATCTGGATCCCTATCACAATGAGAAGCGTGGCAAGGATGGTCAGGGGTATATGAGTTATGTCTCTGAGCCATTCATCCACGACATAGATACCAACGGCCACGCCGATGATCAATAAGAATGCACCAATAATGTTAAAATAAAAAAGGGGATTGTGCGTCTTTGCGAGCAGGTATATAGTTGATGCTATCCTGAAGCCGTCCCTTAAAGGTTTGAGCTTTGTCGCCGCCCCGCTGGTTCTTGCCAGATAGGTTATCGGGACTTCGATCGTTCTTATATCTTTTTTTACACACTCGACCGTAATTTCCGTTTCGACCTCGAACCCTGTCCTGTTCAGTTCGATCTGTTTGACAGCTTTGCCTTTGAACGCCCTGTAACCTGAAAGTATATCTTGAAGCCAGACACCGTATGCAAATCCGAATATCTTGTTCAATATCTTGTTCCCGAAAAGGTTCAAGCGGGTGAATGCACCTTTCTGGTAATTCGCGAACCTGTTCCCTATAACGTGATCTGCAATGCCCGTGGTAACGGGTTCTAGAAGCTTATAAATCTCTTCCGGAAGATACGTCCCGTCGCCATCGATCATTACGATATATTTACTGGTGATGGACTGGAACGCCTGGCTCACAGCCTGTCCTTTTCCGGTGCCGCTCTGTATTATCACCCTGGCACCTGCGCTTTCCGCGTTCTTTGCGGTATTATCGGTGCTGTGACCGTCGATGACCAGGATATCAGAAAAACCCATGGATTTGAATTCTGTGACCAACCCACCTATTGCTTTTCCCTCGTTAAGGGCGGGAATTAATATGCAGACGTCCTGTTTATTCATTTTCTGTCCTTATTCTCTTGTCTATATTTAAGAGTTAGCGAGCCTTATTTGACTCCTGTGTAAACCGTGACTATTCCGAATGTGAGGTCGTAAAATCTTATATCTCTTAATCCTGAATCTTTCATGTATCCCGCGAACTCATTCCTGTTAGGGAAAGCCATGACAGAAGAAGGAAGGTAGCTGTACGGGCCCGTATTTTTCGATATCAACGCACCTATGAAAGGTAACATTTTCTGGAAATAGAGATAGTATGCCGCTCTGAAAACCCGGTTTTCAGGCTGGGAGAATTCCAGTATAACGACCTTCCCATCTTTCTTGACAACACGCCGCATCTCAGACAATGCCTTTTTTATATCAGCAACGTTCCTGATGCCAAAAGCAACGATAGCACCATCAAATGTTTCGTCCCTGAAGGAAAGGGTTTCGGCATCGTTCTGGATGCATTGGACTTTCTTATTATCCAGCTTTTTGAGTTTCAAGGTGCACAGTTGCACCATCTCTTTGCAGAAATCAGCAGATACGACCTCGCTCTTGTTCGAAACTTCGATTGCCACATCTCCGGTTCCCGAACATACATCCAGGATGAGACCTGGCGGCAATTTAGAAACTGCGAACCGCCGCCAGCGCATATCACGCCCCAGGCTCAACAGGTGATTGAGAAAATCATAGCGGCGTGAAATGCCAGCGAACATCTTCTGGATGTATTCTTTTTTCATAATATAAATAATGAGTAAATAAGGATATGGCGAAATGCTAAGCGTACATGCCGATCTAACTATAAATAATTCGTGTAGAAGCGAGAATGCACATCAATTCCTCAAAATTTTCAAAAGTGGAAAGAACCTGAAGAAAAAGGCGAAATGCTCGGTACGGAGCCATGGGGCTTACAGTAGCATATATTTTAAAAATTGAGCAAAACTAGTATCTGAGCTTTAAGATACCATTTTCAGTAAACAACTCCAATATCACATTGCCTGCCCTGTTTTCTTTCTGCTCTTTCTCTCCCTCCATTTTCACCTTTATTTCCGTTTCATCTTTCTTGGCATTGTACTTTGTCTCAGCTTTCAGGAGTTTATCGACTTCGATCTTCTGCTCCAATTCCTTGAACATGCCATTCTTCTCTTCAGAGTACTGAGCCTGTATCGTATTCTTTGCTGTCTCGATTATTGCTTCGCTGTTGTACTGCATGCTGACGATTTCGATCTTTGTTTCCTTTCCCTCCGTCTTGTGTTTTAAAACAAGCACAAGCGAGTTATCGGAAATATCTTTGAGCGTATACTGTCTCAGTTCCCAGCCTTTATCATCGGCCTTATCCTGTTCTTTCTTATCATTCTTTTCTTTCTTCGATGGCAATATGACGTAGCTTACCTCGCTTCCAGTTCCGTTGTTATACACATTGATATCCTTCGATGCCGTGTCGAACATGATGACCGCTTCTGCATGCGCCTCTTTTGGCAGTGTGCTACCAATTATGAAGTCAGTCGATGCTGAACCTGTATTTCCCGCCGAGTCCATTGCATATACAATTAGTCTATGGTTGCCGTTTGTCAGGTCTGTTAATAGACTACTTCCGCTGATCGTTACATTCTCTGCGCCGTCCAGGCTATAACCTGTCCACTCTATATCGCTTGTATCTTCTATGCTAAAGATCAGAGGTACTGAACTCGTTGTGTATTCAATATTCTGAGGCGAGGTTATTGTGATCAAAGGAGGCACATGATCCACTACATCAAAGTACTCTTCTCCAGAGGCGAGGAGTACAAGAGAATGACCTGGTATATCGGCATACACACCATATGCTACTGAGTGAATGCCAGACCAGCTTGTATTTAAAGTCCTGTTAACCTCTACCCTGTTCTCACCTTTTACAAATTCCCTGCTGAACTCAAAGCTGTCCTCAGCGCTATTGCCATACACCCACATCTTTACAGTGCCTGCGAAGTCCTTGTTCGCATCCACAAGCATTTTCATGTTCATGGTATCGCCGATATCATAGATTTCTTTATCCAGAGTGAACTCAAGTATCTTTGCTGAATAGCCGTCAACATCAAATGGATAGGATGAAGAGAAGTTTCCAAATGTATATTCGATGTAGTATGTGCCAGACTTAAGCTCAGGCAGGGTAAAGCTAATTACTGTAGAATCGCCTGCTGTCAATGACCTTGTGGTACTGAAGCCCGGTGCTGTCATGTTTAATGTACCGTCTCCGGTGACGTTGACAAACACATTTACAGTTTCACCTGTTAAGTATACCTGCTTGTCTGTATAAAGGGTTATACCGCTGTCATCTTTTGGCTTTTCATAGGCATACATGGAATTGATATAGAGAGATCTTCCCGAAGCCATGTAAACGCTGTAGAATATCTTATCTCCAGTGAAATGAACGGGAACATTAAAGGTCAAAGTCTCGCTGCCTGAGCCTGAGAGCTTGAAATAGGTGATATTATCATAGTCATTGAATTTCACTCTGGAGAATAAAGGCAAGTCAAAGTCCTGGTTGTTCTTAACAGGTAATGTTAAAACCGCAGTATCGCCTTCGTTATAAAAAGGCTTATCAAGCGCAGCTTCAACCGAAATGCTGGCGCCCTTGACAAAGAAGCTTCCTTCCTGCATGTCACCGTTAAAGCCATATAAGAATTTGTAGCTCTTTTCTTCAAGGTCTTCAGGCAGGATGAAGCTAAAGCTCAAGTTCTTCACTTCACCGGGCGCGACCCAGGAATTATTGTTATTCTCGTAGATGCCCGGGATAGTCAGGTTGAGTCCTGCTGTACCTTCCATACCTCCGGTGTTTAAAACACCAAAGCTCATAGTTACATTCTCCCCAAGCCTGTAGTTCAGGTTTGTGGGCGCGCTTGTTACTGTAAATTCAGGGCCGAGAACTTCAAACTCTCCAACTTTTTCCTCTATGATATTGCCATTGTGAAGCAGTCTTACAGTAGCATTGAACACGCCCGGGATTAATGTTGGAACTTTTAAAA
This sequence comes from Candidatus Methanoperedens sp., assembly GCA_027460535.1. Taxonomy (NCBI): domain Archaea; kingdom Methanobacteriati; phylum Methanobacteriota; class Methanomicrobia; order Methanosarcinales; family Candidatus Methanoperedentaceae; genus Candidatus Methanoperedens; species Candidatus Methanoperedens sp. The sequence continues at coordinate 265,471 of JAPZAR010000027.1, read as the reverse complement.
TCAGACTTCGTTTCTCACTGACATTGAGGACCAATAAACTATTATTTGAATAAAAGCCTGTGTCTATCTCAATATTTCCTGTAAAGTTGTTGGCACCCATATTAGAGACATTAACCACAACAGCAAGAATATTCCCGATTGCCTTCTCAGGAATCGTAGCATTCATTCCTGCAATATCCATCTTTGCAACTCTAAAGCTGACGTTTCCTGTCTCGAAGGGCGTTGTATAATTTAAAATATAATTGCCTTCAGAAAGATTAAAAATCAGGCTTCCTGAGAAGTTTCCACCCACAGGAAGATATACTGCTTTTTCAATTATTTTATCTTCAAGGCTGAAGTTTGCATTGAACTCTGTCTCCAAACTGCCAGTATTCTCAATATTGTAAGGCACCTCAAAATGTCCAGGGGAATATATTTCTGGTGATACCTTCAGGCTTGCATTTTCCCCGAATATTACGAATCGGGAAAGTGTGAGATCAACATCGCCAAGCAAAGTTATGTTGATTGTTTTATTCTTGTTTATAATAAAAGGAGTTTCTATTAGTTTACTCTCTCCTCCATGAATGCTTACATTGTAGATATTTCCTTCAACGTCCAGAGTCTCATTAATGACCAGTTTGCCGGGATTCTCAAGGAGAGCGGCAACAATAAATTCCCCTCTGCCAGCGACATCTGGCGAAGTGATGTTAACCACAAGAAGAGGCGCTTCAACCTCAACAGGCTGGGATATTTTAATATCACCAATGCCTGCATTGATATTAAATGAAGTATTAGAGGAATAAACCGAACTGAAACTTCTTGTTTCCCCAGCAGCGAGCAGGAAAGTTTCAGTGAGAAGTTCATTACCATCGGCATCCAGCACAAAATTTAGATTGGATGTAGGAGCATCTGCCCAGTTCTTGATCTCCCCGCTGATAACCACAGATTCCCCGGGTCTATAAACTTCTTTATCTGTTTCAAGCGATATTGTGGTATTTGTATCGAATACGTAAAAAGTGTAATTGGAAGAGCTTAATACCTGGCTGGAATTAGAATATAGCACTGCCTCCAGCACAAGCCTGCCAGTGGTTTTATTCAAAGCTGAAGCAATATTTACACTTACCGGAATGGTCATGCCTTCAGGTGGGATGTCAACGGGGATGGTGGTATTCCAGACGAAATAACTTTGGTTTGGATTTGTACTGGGGGGAACTGTAATTCTTTCAACAATACCTCGACTATTGCCTTCTTCTGGTAAATCATTCCAGCTATCTCCGTCTGTACCCCAGTTCATAACTGCGGCATTTTCTCCTACTCCATTATTGTTTGGCTCTCCTTGAGCCCAGTTTGTATAAGTTACAGGTTCTCCGCTAACCCATTCCCAATTCCCCTCTCCCTGTATGTCATTAAACCCTATCCAAAAATCCTCCTCTCCAAACTGATTTTTCAACCATAATTCCTCTTCTCTGTCATTTATAGTAACAAGATGCCCTCCCCATGTCACTGCCTGGGCTTCTGCTTCTGACCAATTCATGGACGTTATTATTTTATAATAGTGCTCGTTCGCAGGATTTTGTATCCAAACGTCCGCTGGTGGTGTTGGGAGGGGTGTATAAGTAGGTTCTGCCGTTGAGTATTCGCCTGGTAATGTCGGTTCATGTGAGGTATATTTACGAATCCTGACATTATCTACATAGCGGGGCGCAGATTCATATCCTGCAAGGTCTATTTTTAACTTTCCTAAGTATGAACTTGCTGGATAATCGTCTGTGACCAATGAAACGCCATTTAAGTCAGTGTATTTGAATTTATAGTTCCCCCCTTCTGCAAATAAAGTTATATTTCCTTTGTTTGGATTAGAGGCAGGAATATTATATTCATTCCCACAGTTATTACCAATACTTATTCCATCAACTCCATCTTGATCGAATCTTAACGCACCTTGTGCATTATTACCATTCCATTTGAGATGAAAGTCCCAGCACCCACTATTCGCGATTGAAACTTTTTCAACATCTACTGTTACTGCCAGATTTCCTGAAAACTGTTGTAAAGTCTCTATAAAATCACAATTGCTTGTTGATTTAACTCTTCCTTGCTCGACAGTTATTGTATTGCCATCACATATATCACCTGAAACCCATGTATCATTCAGATTACCATTCTCGAAATCATCAAAAAACACAAATGTGGCTTTTCCATTACTTGAACTCGTTGCGACTGGATTCTCATACCACATTCTTATGGTCGTGCTTCCACTCGCAGGTATGCTCGTGACATTCACCCAGATTTTGGCGCGTTTGTTTGCATAATCCCAGCTTTCAATCCAGTAGCTCAACTCAGCACCGTTTGCATCTGTGAACCTGATGTCTGCGCCGCTGTTCTGCACATTTGTTGGGAAACTGCTGCCGTTGAGACTAACTGGCACCTGGTAAGCGCTCAACGCACCGCCTGTGTTGTTTATCGTTATATCTGCATAAAACTGCCAGGTACTGCCACCGGAGTTGGAGAGCGCGGCGGTGAGTGTTGGGGTTGATGTCGATCCATAGTACGTAGATCTCACAGTTTCATGATCCGTATTGGGGAGACTTGTTCCTATTGTTGTTGTTCTTGCAACACTATTGAGCCATCCGATAACTTCGTAGTCATTGACCCATATACTCTGCCACGAATTAAAGATGTTTGTTGATGCAGAAATAGAACTTACATGCTCTGGAAGCATAGAAGAAGGTATTTCTGCAGTAAATCCCAATCCTCCGGGTACATTGACATGGGAATAACCCATATCGATATTGAATGATGGTTTATAGAATACTACTGTCCTCTCGTTTGGAGGCTCTACTCTAATGATAACGGAGAAGTTGTATGTAACTCCAGTTTCGATTCGTTGTTTATCGAACTCAATCATGACATTATTTTCCCTTTCAACGACGTTGCGTACAGGGGCATCAGTGATGAATGTACCGGGAACAATAGATGCATTTACTCCCCAACCGACTCCGGGCCAGATATTACCATTAACCCACATAAAGTCAGTATCCTCAAAAGTAACATTAAACATCGCAAGCTGATAGCCAGTTGAACTAAATTCTGTCTGGTTCATCCATCTACCCATGTTGACATTCAAGTATTTCGATTCTGGATAATTAACATCAAAACCCGTGCTAAAACCATCGTTTTCCTGTATGACTTGGTCAGGAGGAAATATCCAGTCCACTGATGTCTCATTCCATGTTGCATACTGCTGCGATCCGACATTCGTAATATTATCTGCTCGCACGCTGAACCTGAGACCAGACAGAATTGTGTCGCTGGAATCGTCGATATTGTTCATATAAATATGATAATTAAAATTGCGATAATACCAACCGCTACTCAATGTGTCATTATCAACTTGTACTATGAAATTCTTGTTGAGTCCGATGTCAGCGGATGCTGAATATGGGATTGGAGTAACTATTTTATCAGGAGAATATATCCTGAGATTCAGCGTACCATTAATGTTAGTCTTATTGAGATTTGTAAGATTTGAAAGTGACTCAATAACATTATCAGTTAAATAAATTCTTCGATCATTTGAGACTTTTACATCTCCTTCAACCCCATTTACATGCACCTGTTTTTTCAAGTAATCCCATGTTCCGGTTCTTGAATTCTTATAAGTCAAAGCAAAGATATAGTTTCCATTTTTCAGACCCGAATGAAGTGGTAAATTAACATTACTTGAAACATTTGCCAAAACCGTGATACTGCCGTTTGTAGAGTTGTAGTAGCCATTTCCATTCAAAGTAAGAGTATAATTTACAGTAGTATCCACGCCTCCGGTATTCTCTATGTTTACGCTCAAGTTTTCTCCTGCGGACACATTGAGGACTTCAAACGATGCTTTCAGGTTAGACTCAGGTATATTAAAAGTGAAGGCTTTAGAGAATGTATTATTGAGGGCAAGTGTGACATTTACAGGATAGTTTCCAAGTGTTAAATTATCTGGCAGTGTCAGATTTAGATCATTTGTTAAAGTCTTGCCCGGCTGAATTTCGAACGATTCATTTTTTGAGAAATTGGCATCAGGTATCGAGATGTTCACGGAAAGATTCTGGTAAAATAACCCTTTATTAACTATGCTTAAAACTGCACCGAGATCATCTCTTATTCGATAAGATGGCTTATCGAAATTAAGTGTAATGATGTCGGAATTTTGCAGAGGTATTTCACCTTTTATGTCCAGTTTTTCTTGATTCAACGAGTATTTTAATACATATTTCCCGAAGTCAATTTCATTCACAGGAACATCTATGGAGTATATGACGCTCTGATTTATCGAAATATTGAGAAACGTGCTGTTGCTGAAAATAGCATTTCCAGCAGGATTCAATAATGTTATATTCAGCCTGCTATCAGATGCATTTCCTAATCCAATGTTGGTTATATTGAAGAAAAAGGTGTTGATTGCCCCTGGAACTATCATCTCAGGCTTTGAAATATTAATTTTTAAATAAGCAGATCCAACCTCAAAATATGTTGAGCCGTATCCGATCTTTTCGTTATTCCTGAAGACCTCAACGTTTATCACATGAAAACCTGATTTTGATTTATTTGGAAGAGAATAATTAAAATATAATGATTTTGTTTCATATGAGGAAAGGTTCAAATCAGTAGTATTTTCAAAAATAATACTATTATCCGGATCAAGAATCTTGAAATTGGCAGATAAGTTATAATCAGAGCCTTGCTTATTAATGAAGTCTGAAAATATAAAAACCTCATCTCCTTTCCCGTACTGGCTCATATCAGTTCGCAATTCAACATCAACAAGCGGATTAAAAACCCATACTCCTTTTTCACTCGATGCAATTGAACCTGAATGGAACCACTGGTTTTCATAGTTAGCGCCCTGCCTGTAAAGCCCGAAATAAAAGCTCGTGGACAACATGATATCATATGTATAGGTAAACTCCCCAACAGAATGAGGAGGTACTGAAATGTCGCGCAATGCGGTGTAATATCTCCAGAAGAGACCTCCCTGTTCATGACCGCCTATAGCGATATTTCCTTTGAATTCAGTTTCTTCATCATTTCGCACATATATGCGGAATAATATCTCAGACCCTTTTGCAGCTTTTTCAGGCGCATTTGCCCATATCTGGAGTTTACTGCCCTGATTCGTAAAGCCGGATGGATTGGATTTGAATTTTGAAACTGAAAAGCTGGCTGCGTCAAATTCTTCCTGCACCATCGCTCCTGATTCATTGCTCAGCAAGTAATCGATAGTGTAAATTCCAAGTTTAGAAGGCGCAATGTAGGTGAAGTTAACAGGCACGGTATCCCATGATGCTATAAAAACAGAAGCATTGACTGTCCCGACAAATTTTCTTTCAGGATCGATCAATCTCAAGCTCACATTGCTGACATTTGAATCCAATCTATTTGTAACATTTACAGTTATGTTAACCATGTCAGAAGGCGCATAATCTACAAGTTCCACAGGATTTTTCGCCCAGGTCACAACGTCCCTGATAAGATTCATTCCATCATTTGTGGCTCCTGATGTGCCATATGCCCAATCATCATACATTGCTGACGCAACGACATGCCCTCTTCCATAGTCGTACATTATCATTGCAGGCATACCGTTTTTAGTTCTTGTGAGCAGTATTTTGGAATTATTAGGCCATTTTGTGAAGTAACCATCAATGTTGATGCTCGGCGTGGTTGATTCCTGACCAGAGAGTACAGAATGATAAGTGTTCAGAGAAACCGACTGGTATTGACAGCTCTGATCCTCGTTCCACCCATATCCCGAAACCTCCCCGCCCGGCAGCGCATTGAACTCATATCCGTTCTGGCTCGTAAGCGCTACAAGCGTGCCTCCGTTATCGACAAAGTCTGCAAGCTTCTTCCTGAAAGTTGGAGAACTATCAAGACCGGTGAGACCTGCTGAGCCGACGAGCAGCACTTTGAGATCATTAAGCTCGCGGTATGGCTCATTAAGGATTGTGAGATCTGGTTTGACAATGGCAGTGCTGATGTTATATTTGCCCAGCACATGACCCATTCCCTCTCCCCATCCGGTCTTGAGGATGCCTGTGCTGGATTCGGTGTCAACAAGCCAGGGTGTGGGGTAGTTGGAACCGGAGATTATGAAGCTGTCGTCGGGGTGGTCGGCGATGTGGTCAGTGGCAGGGGTTCCATCGTATAATTCATATGTGCATGAGAAGCCGTTGGCATCTCCTTTGATTGTCATATCAAGGTCGTGCGATGCTCCATTGTTTGTTACAACGATAGGATATTCTTGGGATTCTTGACCGATAGGAATGTTTACTTGCTGACCATTAACTCCGTCAATTACAGTCCATTGACCGGCATTATTGATGACTGTACTAAGAGTTATGGGCAGTTTTGCTGAAGGAATCCCTTCATTTTTAACTTTTATATGATGAGTCTGAGTTTGACCATCTGGAATATTATAAAATGGATGGTCTATTTTTATTGTACAGGTAGAGGTTTTAAATTTAAACTCATATGATGGACCTTCGTTTCCATTCTTATCCCCATCAATACTTTTACTCACAGTATCCTTGCCATCCACTTTCACAGTATACTCAGTTGCTGGTCGGAGTTCTACAGTTGGTTCGAAAACCAGATTTCTATTATTATTGCTCCAACTGAAAGTTCCAGCAATGTTGGGAGAAATTGATAGAGATATCGAATTTTTATCCATTTCTTCATCAAATGTTATTTTAATATCTGCATCAACAGGAACATTGATTTCATTTGAATCTGGATATGTATTTTTTATTTGAGGTGGAAAGTTATCCACTCTTTTTTCGATATTATCTACATCATCCTTCCCACTTATATCCCGTGCATCTACCCATATCCAATAGACGTCATCAGGAAACTTAGCTTCCTGATTATTTTGGGCATCATCCGTTTCGCTTCCGCTCAATTTTTGCTTTGTATTCCAAAATTTGTTTTCATAAGGAGTGTTTGTTACCCAATAAATATATTTAGAACTAGTAGATCCACTATCATAAATTAAATCAAGGTTATAACCAGATATTTTATCAAATTCAATATTGTATGTCCAATCCTGATTGATTTGATATGTATTGGAATTCTGAATAAGATATCCAATCTTGTAAACACCCACTGTTTGACTGCCTCCACTAATTGAGTCCTTAGCATCTGCTTTGATGTCAACTTTGCCATAAATTGAATTTCCAAGAGCATTACCACTCCCTTGTTCTACTATCTCAATATTATTGATTTTGGGTTTTGAAGTATCTGAAAAAGATTGTAATCCCCCAATCCTTAATGGATTTAATCCCCCTTCGTTTTCTTCAAAATGTAGATGATCTCCTGCCGAGGTGCCCAGATTTCCATTTGAATCTGGATAATCTCTGGTTACTGCAATAGGTTGAGTAATTGGAACATAAAAAATCTTATCTGATTCATAGAGAGTTGGTAAACCTTTTTTGAGTAATCCAGAATTAGCGGCTACAATTTCCACGTCATTTTTATGACTCGAATCAGTTTGTATTTTTATCGATGTTCCAATATGATATTCCTCTTCACTTCCATCCGATAAAACCTCTACAAAATCTTTATAAATATATTCTTTAATATGTTGATATTTGAAATTGCCTATTGTGATATATGAGTTTTTATCAGCACTAATCGATACTTTTGTAACTTTGCCAGTTTCTACAGAATATACTTCTGTACCTTCAGCTCCTCCAATATCAATTCCCGTATGCAAATGTTTAGGAGGTCCAGTCCTATACTCTCCAAGAACAGCAGTTATTGGATGAGCATTCTTAATAGGCCAGTCATAACCGTAGGCATTTCCAGAACTTAATAGAATAATCGTAAATATCAAAAATAAAATATATATTATTTTAGGAAATCTTTTAGTTACGATTTTCCTATAATTTTTAGATATCATTAACTTCAAACTTAATTTCATCGACCCCTTATTTCCTCCCATCATCTCAGCCCCCCGCATACCCATCCCGCGCCCCAGCCCCGCGCATAATATTGCCATCACCCTTATTCTTAAGCTTACGCCCACTGAGTATGTTATTAGTTACCGTTATTACCACCATAATCCACTGCACGGCTCGCTCTTTTTGAACGATTACAATTCATGACGAGTTTATAACAAATATAAAAACATTTCTATTTTATCCAACACAGATTAATTATAATTATTAATTATTTGAGATACGTAAACCAACCCTGCGCCACCTCCCTACATCCTTGCGATCGCTGCACTTATCTCCGTCCCTCTCGTCAGTGTAACTAAATCTGCTAGTATGCAAGTAATGTCATCAAATATCGATAGTTTCTTTTAATAAAAAGCCAATAAGTATTCCCATGGCAATCCACCCTATCGAGTACCGCTACGGGCATCCTGAAATGAAAGCGGTATGGACCGAAGAGAACCGCCTCCAAAAAATGCTTTCTGTTGAAGCAGCACTGGCAAAAGCTGAGGCGCTCGCAGGTTATGTCCCCAAAGGAATAGATGAGAAAATAGCCCCGGGCGCAGGAAAAGTAAAACTTGAGAGGGTGAAAGAGATAGAGGATGAGATCCACCACGACGTGATGGCGGTGGTACTCGCGCTGGCAGAGCAATCCGGGGATGCGGGGAAATGGGTTCATTTCGGCGCCACTTCCAATGATATCCTGGATACTGCCACGGCTCTTCAAATAAAAGATGCAGTTTTGATCCTTAGAAAAGAGACGGTAAAATTACGCTCGCTGCTTCTTGATATGGCGTTATCCCATAAGAACACGGTATGCGCAGGCCGCACTCACGGGCAGATCGGTATTCCTACCACCTACGGCCTGCGTTTTGCGATATGGGCATCCGAGATCGACAGGCACATCGAGCGCCTTGACCAGTTAATGCCGCGGGCCACAGCTGGCAAGATGAGCGGGGCCGTGGGAACCCAGGCAGCTTTTGGGAAAAAAGGCATTGAGATACAGAAAAAAACAATGGAATTCCTGGGGGTCCATGCCGCGGATGTTTCGAATCAGATAATACAGCGGGACAGGCATGCGGAATTCGTGATGTGGATGGCGAATACTGTCACAACCCTTGATAAGATATGCATCGAGATAAGAAGCCTTGCACGGAGCGAAATAGCTGAAGTGGAAGAGAGTTTTGGCAAGAAGCAGGTGGGTTCTTCCACGATGCCGCATAAGCGCAATCCCATAAAGTCGGAACAGGTCTGCGGGCTGGCAAGAATTGTGAGGGCGATGGTAGAACCTGAACTCTGCAATAACACCCTCTGGGATGAACGGGATCTCACCAATTCCTCGTGCGAGCGTGTGGTATTTCCTGAATCCTGCATCCTTACTGACCATGTGATACGCCTGACTTCAAGCATTATCCAGAACCTGCGCTTCTACCCCGGGAATATCAGGAAGAACCTGGACCTGCTCAACGGCCTGAACATGGGTGAGGCAATAATGATGGAACTGGGCAAGAAAGGCGTGGGAAGGCAGGAAGCCCATGAGATCGTACGGCAATGCGCCATGTCGGCCCGTGAAACGGGAAGGCACATGAAAGATATTCTGGCCGAAAATGAAACTGTGTCGAAATACATGTCCGGGAACGATATAATCAGGATAATGGAGCCGGATAACTATATAGGTACGGCAGTAGAACAGGTGGAATCCCTTGTCGAAAAGCTTAAAAAAAGAGGATAATATTTGTTAAGAAAAGCCACCATCAAAGACGTTGAAAAGATATGGAAACTTGTCAACAATTACGCCGATAAGCGCATAATGCTTCCCCGCTCACTTAGCGAATTGTATGAGAACCTGAGAGATTTTTACGTGGTCATAGAAAATGACCAGATGGTGGGCTGCGGGGCGCTTCATATAACGTGGGAGGATTACGGTGAGATCCTCTCCCTTGCGGTCGAGCCTTCAAAGGTGAGGCAGGGGATAGGTTCAAAGATACTCAAAGCATGCGAGGAGGAAGCACGGACCCTTGGATTGAATAAACTTATCACTTTGACCTATGCGCCGGAGTTCTTTGAAAAGCAGGGTTTTGTAAGAGTAAAGAAGAGCACGCTGCCGCATAAGATTTGGAGCATGTGCATCAAATGCCCCAAGTTCCCCGAATGTGATGAGATACCTCTCGTGAAGAAAATAAATTGACAAACGAACTGAGACTCTTTTTATCCTGGTGATCGATGCTGGAAAAATTTCTTCATTTCAAAACACTTGCTTCATCCCAGAACCAGAGAGATGAACGAAGGATGGTGGAAGAACGCGGGGAATTATCCCAGATAGTGAACGGGGAATGTTTCAGGCACCTGGTTTTTATAGATATCAAAAAAGGGTTTTTCAGGGGGAAGCATTATCATATCAATCACGAGGAAACTTTTTACGTTATCAGCGGGACTGTTAAAGCGGTATTCGAGCATACCGGCACAAAAGAACGCCTGATAAGAATAATGAAAGCAGGCGATAAGGTCACAGTGCTCCCGGAATGCGCCCATGTGATTTTAGCACTTGAGTACTCACAGCTCGTTCACTTTTCCAGGGATGAGTATGACCCTGCAGACACATATCCTTATGATTTCGAAGGGCTATGACCCCTCTGATACGATCCGTTCAGATGTTTTGCCGTACAGATACAGGGAAAGGAAATACGTTATTATCAGGACAGCCGGTCCTCCTATAAACCAGATCGAGCCGGCGATAGCGAAAAAGTTGTTCAAAAGATGCAGTAACGCGGCGATGAGATAGAATAACATCGGTTGTCTTGTGGCTATCCCGTAGGCAGTAATGGATGTGCTGGATGCATGGAACAGTACGGCAGGTAATCTGACATATACCGAAGCCCCTGAACCGAAAACATAGAAGAAAAACTCTGTGATTCCGAATCCCAGGCCGGTCAGGAATCCAAGAGTAAAAATTGATCTTTCGGTTTCCCCATGGCGGTAGAAAAGAGGGTAAGCTTTTGCAAATTCTTCAATAAATGGTACGAAAATGGAAGATGTACAAATTTCAGAATAAATTATTGGGATAAAGAAGCATAGATGGCTTGAGAATGCATCAACGAAGAGTGTGAGAGGTATGCTCACGATAATACCTGAGAAAACGAAAAAAAGTTTTTCTTTAAGACCGGGTCTGTGAAGTGGTATTATAGCTTTGTCATTTCCGACCATTTCTTATATCCCCATTATACACTTATTAATGACTATTATTTCCGGGTAACATTGGAGGTTGCATTCCCACTCGCATTGCCAGGTGATATTGGACCCGATGGCGGGGCAAGGAAATCCGCGATATTATAGACCAGCCTCTTATTATCCATTACATCATAAGGCTCGGACATAAAGGTTGCATCCCCTATTGCAAGGACATTCTTTTCATCGTTCATTGCTGCGACCGAGTATCTCCCCTTTTCTCCCTTGCTAGAAGAATACGTGTTGTTATCAGTAAATATTATACCTTTCCCGAAAACAGAACCCGACGTGAAAAAAACGACCTTATGCAGACCTCTCGTGATATTGTTCCCTGCGAATTCCGTGAGATAGATATTTTTGAAATTCCCTTCATTCTCTTTCAGATTGTACAGATAATCGTTCCAGAACAACATACCGAATTCGGTGGCGAGAGAGTTTATTTCACTTTTCTTTATCGGTTCTGAGATCATAAGCATCCGGCCGCCTCCGGCTACGAAGTCTTTTACCGCCTTTACATCTGACGATGAAAATGGAGTTGAGGGTGAGATGATCACAAAGGAAGCGGAATTCGACAGGTTCTTTGCCAGGTTGGAACCATCTTTGACATATTCAATGCTGTATCCTCTCTCTATTATCCCGGAAAAGAGAAGATTCAAATCCTCTGCATTGAGGTTATTTCCGTGGGATAAATCTATTAGAACTGTCCCGCTGCCTTTCGTGAAGTTCTCCTTTATCTCGACCGGAATGGAAGAAATCACATTGATGCTTAAAAAATCAGGTTCCTTGACAGGGGGCGGGAGATATATGCCCCTGTAGAAGAACAAAAGCTGCGCCAGGAATACAACAGCGATAACCACAAGGGCAAAGCGTGTCTTATTCATGACTCCTCTGTCTCCTCATATATGTAGTAATTAACAGGAGTTACGGTTTTATTCAGTCCGGCAAGACCGTGGAAATTCCCGCTGAAAGAGATGTTCATAGCCTTGTTTATGTTCAGGGTATCGTAATTTGCGATGCCTGCCATGCTTGCGGCTTTCCGGATTGCGTCTGACCCTGTTCCAAGCGAATCAGCGAGGCCGTATTTTACTCCCTCAGATCCGAGGAATATCTCGGCGCGGGATAAGCGCTCCGAATCAACGTGCAGTTTATCCCCGCGCTGCGATATCACCGCCATCAGGAATCCTTGTTTTATGGTCTCCACCTGGGCAGTATAATCTTTCTGGGACTTTCCTGATATCTTGAATGGGCCTGTGGTTATTTGCACACTGTCGGGTTTCCAGGGCTCAGGCAATGTCGAAATTACGCCAATGTTGCCTATCTCCGATGACGGTTTGACATAGATGAAGTTTGCCGCAGATGAAATATAATATCCTCCGGACAATGCGCTGCTGTCCACAGAGACCACAACTGGTTTCTTTGCCCTTAATTTCAGGGTCTCAAGATATATTTCCTCGATCTTAGAAACTTCGCCCCCCGGAGAATCCATGTTAATAACTACGGCTTTAATAGAAGGATCGTCCCCCGCGTACTTCAGCATACTGACTATATCGCTCTTTGTATCTTCCGCCATGAATGGAGTGTTGAGTGTGATTATTCCCACTTTTGGGATCCCGATGAATATATTGAATAGAACAATGCCCACAACCACAGAAATGACCAACAGAAAAGGCCTTGAATCGCTCAATTTTCCGGCATATTCACGGATTTGCATACAGATAGTTATAGTTCTTGAATATTATATACCTATCAGCGTTCTCGCCCAATCATTTGAAACATTATTATTAATAAGACGTTTATTGTGGCTCTCCAATGCGTTCCCGCAGATGGTGCAAAGACCGCAAAGATGGCGGTGCGAATTTTTGTAGAAAAGTATATAAAAGATAAAATTATCTCATTACTTATGAGTGAAAATATCAAAATCTACGAAAAAGATAAGCACGTATTCGATATGCTTCAAGCTGAATTAACGCTCAAGACTGGTAAGAAAATAACCCAGCAGGAGTTGTTCTCGTGGCTCATCGAATTTGTGAGGTCAAAAAAGGATAATTTCTTTGGCAGGCTCTCTAAACTACCTTTATCAGAGAAAGAAAAAAAGAAAATAAGAAGTCTCCAGTGCGACATGGGCGTCGAGACGAGTGAAGAAGAAATAGACATGGTAGTTTACGGGGCCAAAAGATGAGCATTTTCATCGATGCAGGCATATACATTGCCTATGTAAATGAGAAGGACAAGCTTCATTCTGAAGCCTCTGACCTTATTGACGGTATTATGGAAAATAAGCATGGAGCTGCATTTACCTCGAATGCGGTTTTTGATGAAGTCGTGACTTTCCTGCTTTACAAAACGGGAGATGTCAGGAATGCTTCAAGAGCCAGGGATTTGATACTGGGAGATAAAGAGAAGGGCATGCCGCAATTCATGAACTTGCTTTTTGTGGATAAAGAAGTGCTTAACAAAGGATGGAATATTTTTGTGAAATATGCCAATAAGAAGCTGAGTTTTACAGACTGCACAACCATAGAACTGATGAACAGCAGGGATATCGAACACCTGGCAAGTTTCGATGGCGGGTTTGATGGGATAGTGGCCAGGATCATAGAGTGATTTTCGAAGTCCCGATCATTATTTTCTTTTCCCTGACTGCCAGCTTTATCTATAATTTGGTTTATTTCAAAAAGCAATTATACCATGACCTACTCTAAGCTTCCTCGATACTTATGCCAAACAGAACAGCAGTATTGGAAACAGTAAAAGGAACGATAAAATTCGAACTTCACGAAAAGGAAGCCCCCATCACCACAAAGAATTTCATAGACCTGGCAGAAAAAGGTTTCTATAACGGCCTTATTTTCCACCGTGTCGAGCCGGGATTCGTTATTCAGGGCGGCGACCCGAAAGGGAATGGTACCGGAGGCTCGTCGAAGACGATTCCTCTTGAAATCTCACCCTCGCTCACGCATAAGAAAGGCGCTGTGGGCATGGCGCGATCGCAGGACCCGAACAGCGCAAGTTCGCAGTTCTATATCTGCCTCGAGGATGCAAAGTTCCTTGATAAGAATTATGCGGTCTTCGGACAGGTTATCGAAGGCCAGAGCGTTGCCTCGAATATCAGGAAAGGCGATAAGATCCTGAAAGCTACGATACAGTAGCTAATATTTTTTATTGAATAGAGGATAGGCGAACTCCCATGTTGTGGGGTCTTTGTCCCCGGCATCATCGAAGTAACGGTACACAGTAACTTCTTTGACATTTTCACCCAGATTCCGGTTGAGCACCTGTGAAAGCGTCTCCGGTGTCATCAGTTTATTGGTCTGAGGTTCAAAGAAATACCACGAGGTTGTTCCGAAGACAGTTGATTTGAACGATACAAGCGCATGTCCCGTGCCATCCGAAAATGTCACCGCTGCGAAATACGCCACAAAGCCTGCTTTTTCTGAAGCGTTAATCATGTCTACAGTATACTGCCCGCAGACATATTCTTCCGGTGTATAAGCCCTGATATTTACATTAATATGAGTGAACCAGTCGACGTAATTTCTGTAATTGACTTCTGCCGCAACGGAATTATTCTTGAATCCCTGGACCGTCTCGTCAGGTTTTGGAACTGTCGTAGTCGGCTGGACAGTCGCGGGTGGAAGGTTGATCGAAGTTGGAGATGGGGCGGGGGTTACTTCAGTTACCTGTTGTTCAGCTACCGGTTGAGCGACATTGGCCTCATCTATACATCCTGAAAACAGCAAAAAAGCCGAGATTACCAGAATATAATACTTTCCCAAATCCTATTCACCAAGCATTTTCGCAGCGTCTTTGGCGAAATACGTCAGGATCATATCCGCTCCTGCTCGTTTTATGGACAGCAACGACTCAAGCACAGCCTTTCGCTCATCCAGCCAGCCCTTCGCAGCGGCGGCTTTTATCATGGAATATTCACCGCTGACATGATAGGCCGCAGTCGGCATCCTGAACTTCTTTTTCACACGGTAAACAATGTCCAGGTAAGGCAGCGCTGGTTTGACCATGATAATATCTGCGCCTTCTTCGATATCAAGCGCGACTTCACGCATTGCCTCATCCGCATTCCCGGGGTCCATCTGGTATGATGCCCTGTCCCCGAAGGAGAAGCCCGAGCCGGCTGCTTCCCTGAAAGGGCCGTAGAATACAGAGCAGTACTTTGCTGCATAGGACATTATGGGCGTGTTCGTGAAACCATTCCCATCGAGTGCACGGCGTATGGCACCCACCATGCCGTCCATCATTCCGGAAGGTGCGACGATATCCGCGCCCGCTTTCGCATGGCTCACTGCGGCCATCCCCAGGATCTCAAGCGTGGGGTCATTGAGGATCTCATGCGTTTCGCTCACCACTCCGCAGTGACCATGCGATGTATATTCGCACAGGCACAGGTCGGTCATAATAATAATATCCTCCCCGTCCTCCTTCCTGATGGCACGGATCGCTTTCTGGATTACGTCATTTTCGCCATAGGCATGAGTCCCGGTCTCGTCTTTCTCTCCGGGTATGCCAAAAAGGATGATTGACGGAATTCCCAGATCCAGGATGCATTGAGCCTCATCCGCAACCATATCAAGCGGAAGGCGATAATAGCCAGGCATGGAATTTATTTCAGATGGTTCCGTTATGGTCTCATCCACAAAAACAGGGCATATCAAATCCTTGACTTCAAGCTGCGTCTCCCTCACAATGGGGCGGAACTTTGATGAGCGCAATCTTCGCATGCGCGTTGTCGGGAACATACCTGATTTTATTGGATGGATAGTACTTAATGATTATCCAAAGACCGGATTCATATTTTTAAAAAATATTCCTTATTTTTCATTAAACTCATCTAAATTTGCAGTAATCAGTTCAAATTCAAAGGAGATAAACCGTGATGTAATTTGAGCAAGCCAGGCATAGAAAGGCAGACTTGCTGAATCTTGAAGTTTAAGGCAAAATTCAGGAATCCATTGTATCAGGTGTCGTTCCAGAAAATCCTTCTGCGCCATAAGATATCCTTTGAGTTTTTCGCCCTTGCCTTCTCCTAAGGCTTCCTTAAAGGTCAGGAAATGCAGGAATTCAAGCTCTGCACAGATATGATCGGGAAATTCCCGTTTACCTTCTTCCTGGCTCATGTGCAGGCCGAAAAAATTGTAGAATTCACTTACCTCAAGCATGACCATGCTCCTTGGCTTATCGCAATAATGGCCCTCGTACGGTGAACATAGGGGTATGGGTGTACCAGCGTCGAATGTCCGGGTAAATTTTATCTCGAATTCAGCCAGGGTCATTCCTTTCATAGCATCTTTTTCACGACCTGCCATGGGAGAGCTTTCCAGGATAAGGTTATTGAGCCCGGGAATTGAGGATATGTTATGCATGAGTTCATCTAAGAATCTTCCATTCTGAAACGTTTTGAAGAGTAGGGGCGTAGGATAACGGAAGCCGATCGAGAGTAATTTGTATACGTTGCTTCGAATAATGGGGTCTGTATGGGTATTAATGGATGTCTGAGACATATTGATCGAATCACTGGATAGAAAGATTTTGCCACTCCGAAACTATTTTGTGCCCGCCCCTTTCTGCATACACTCCGCCTTTCCAATTAGCAAAGGCTATCCTGTAACTTCTCCCGCGGATAAAGGAGACCTGGTTTTCTGAAGCTTGGGCCATCGGCCGGGTTATGATCAAGCTCCAGGTTTCATTTTCCCATTTCTGGTAATGCCTGATGTTCTGGGAAGCTTCATCAGGGCTGATTTGGGTGGTCCCCATTCCGCCGGCGACAATATTCTCGGGCCTCGGCAGATCGGCTCTCCAGAAAATGATGTTGACAGGTTTGTCCATGGCACCCATCCAGAGAGGACTATCTTCTGTGAAGAGAGGGATCTCCATGGCAAAAGCATCCGCAAAGATGGGATAATCAGCTACTGAATTATTTTCTGTAACAGCGTTCCATTGATAGAAGAAAAAAATATCAGTTCCGTTATGCACCGCTTTCACTTTTGCATGCCTGATCTCATCCGGCCCGAATGTGGTTCTTGCACCAGCTTCGTTGAGCCTCCTGCTGAAATCTATTGTGGCTTCAGGAGCAACTGCCCAGGCTGGATCCACCGGATCAAGAGCTTTCGACCCTGATACAAATGCGACCGTAATTGTTGAAGATGTCTCGCCTGGCGGCATGAACCTCCTATGGATTTCTAAATGAAGGATAAATTTTCATATTTCGTTCACACCTGGATCCTATCAGCTTCAGAATGCGGAATTAATAGGTCTATCAATTCCGAACTTTCACCTTTTGCCACTTTTTCCCGTTCGGTCTGGATGATGTAAAATATCTCTGTAATTCTCTCTGCGCGCTTATCGAGGGTCTGGTCTGGCGTGTCACCGAACAATTTTGCAAGCATCTCAACAGGAATGCGTGGCTCTTCTGCAAGCTTGCCTGCCCTGGTATAAGCAGGCGGAGAAAGAGGTGGAATATAAAATACGTTAGGTTCGGTTTTAAATTCAGGATGCAGCCTCAAAGCCACTTTCCATGTATTCACAAGTTTATACACGCTGCTGGCAGTATCGTCTGCAAAGCCTACATAATGTATCCGTCCAACACACTGGGTTGCGCATAAGTTACCTTTATGCTGCTCGATCCTGGGATAGCAGAATATGCACTTCTGGGCTATTTTTTCATCCGGATTATAGTATATTTTTTTATAGGGGCATCCTTTAATACAATAACGGTAACCCCTGCATCGTTTCTGATCAACAAGGACGATCCCGTCTTCCTTGCGCTTGTAGACCGCCTGGCGCGGGCAGGCATCCACGCATGGGGGGTCGCTGCAGTGGTTGCATATGCGCGGAAGGTAAAAATAATAGGAATTGGGGAAGGTTCCATCGCCCACATCCTCGTCCCAGTTGCTTGCGTATCCTGAAGGTTTGGGTTTTGGGATCAATGCCGATGCTGAGGCATCTCCTCCATCGGTTTTCAATACATCGCCATAGTTATATTCCCAGGGCGCGCCGTAGCCTTCGTTAATACTTGGAAGCGGTATGCTGTTTTTGTCCTTTGTATCAAACCATCCTCCCTGGGTTTCCCAGTTCTTCGGGTAACCATTGCCGGGCCGGGTTTCCACATTGTTCCAGTACATATGCATCTGGCCGCTGTTCCTGTCAGTCCACATGGTCTTGCATGCCATGGTACAGGTATGGCAACCAAGACACTTGTTAAGGTCAGCCACCATCCTTATCTGTTTTTGTACGGGCATCACTGAACCTCCATGGATTTTCGGATTTCCACGCGGGTATCCTTCTGGTTCCCGGTAGGCCCCCAGTAATTTGGCTTAAACTTTAGCTGCCCGTAACCTCCCACAAGCTGGGTCGGCTTGATGCGGATAGTCATGGGGCTCTGGAAGCCGCCCTCATTGAATGTGTAGCGCTCCCAGCCCTGATACATTAATGCCAGGCCTTTCGGCATCCGCGGCGAAATGCACAGGTGTGCAATCATTGTCCCGCAGTCGTTGTAGATTTCAACAGGATCGTTGTCCGAAAGTCCGCGGGCCGAAGAATCATCCGGGTTTAAGTACACGATGGGATAACCCCTCTGCAACCTCAGCTGATATTTTGCATCCCGCCACAGGGAATGAATGCTCCACCGCCCGTGCGGGGTGAGAAAGCGAAGCGGGTATTTTTTCCCGTCCACAGGCGGTTTGTATACGGGCAGTTCCTCATGGAACTCTCTCAAAAACCAGTCATGGTCGATATAGAACTGCTGCCGTCCCGTAAGTGTGCTAAGAGGTCGTTTCAATTCGTACATCCTCTGGAAAGCGTAGTAGGCTTCCCCTTCTTTTATATCGCTCGTCCACCCTTTATCAGTAGCCACAAAACGCCTGGGCTGCTCGTTCAGCATATCCATTGTCATACCTTTTGTTTCCAATGAATTATCCAGGATGAACTGCCCTGCGTTCTTGTCTTCCGCAAGCGTGTCATTTGCAGTGAAATCATTCACAAGTGATGAAAAATCACGATTGGTGATGGAACCATCGGGCATCGTATCTGTAAAAGAGAATTTTGTGTCAGAAAGTGCACGGGCAAGATGCGAAAATATCTGCCAGTCTGTTTTGCTATCAAGCTGCGGAGGTATTATTGGAGTGAACGGGTTGATGTAGGAGTGAAGGTCAGTTGTACTCAGATCCCATTTCTCGAACATGCTTGCAGAAGGCAGTATCACATCCGCATATAAACCTGTCGTGTTCATGCGAAAGTCAATATCCACTACAAGGTCAAGCCTGGGCCAGAGGTTGGCCAGTATGGATTCTGCACCTTTGGCCTGGTTAAGAAAGTTGGCCCCCCATACGATAAGGACGCGGGGAGTGTTACCGTTGTCAAGAGTTCCTCCGGGATATAACGGCATCCAGCCATTATCCACACTTTCGCGTATGTATTCTTTGATGGGGCGCGGCCAGAGGTCATGGCTTTCCGGGTCTGCTTCTATGTTCGAGTGTACGTATGTCCACAGTGTGGTTGGCTGGAATCTTTGCTTTTTATTGCCAAGAGGAAAAGCAAGTTTGAAAAATCCCTCCTCGCACCAGAATTTTTCCTGGCCTACATAGTGATCAAACCCCCCGCCGGGGATGCCGACATTACCTGTTAGGGCAGCAAGCAGGATCATGCTCCTGTTGATAAGATCATTGTGATAATAGTGGTTTACACCTGCACCCTCGATGATCCTGGCAGGTTTTGCACCTGCAAACTCGCGGGCCACCTGGATGATGAGGTCAGCGTCAACTCCTGTAATGCTGGAAACGCTTGCGGGTTCGTAGTCATTGAGTTTCTGTTTGAGAAGTGAAAAAACAGTTGTTACTTCTACATTCCCTGAAAGTGTATCTACCATGAAAGTTCCAACAAGTGCAGGATTTATTGCGCCAAGGTCAAGGGTTTTTTCCAGGCAATCAACTGTACCGGGAGCCAGTTCAGGTTTTTGTGTGTTTTCATCCCAGAAATAGAAATTACCCGTCTTTCCACCAGGTACGACGTCGCTCTCCCTGAGGAAC
Organism: Candidatus Methanoperedens sp.; assembly: GCA_027460535.1. NCBI lineage: Archaea > Methanobacteriati > Methanobacteriota > Methanomicrobia > Methanosarcinales > Candidatus Methanoperedentaceae > Candidatus Methanoperedens > Candidatus Methanoperedens sp. Next base: position 245,244 of record JAPZAR010000027.1, on the reverse strand, counting down.
TTCCCGTTATCAGTCCTCACAAGCATTGGCATGTCGGTGAACCGTTTCAGGTAGTTCTCGTCATATAACTTCCCGTTCACTATGACATTTGCCATGCCAAGGGCCAAGGCGCCGTCAGTTCCGGGTTTTACCGGGATGAATATATCCGCATGTATCGAGACGGGATTATATTCAGTAGAGATAGAAACTATCTTTGTCCCATGCATTCGTGCTGCGGTCACAAAATGAGCATCAGGAATCCTTGTCTCGAGCAGGTTTGAACCCCAGATTATGATATATTTTGAATTAAACCAGTCTGCTGCTTCGCAAGAATCGGTTTGCACACCCCATGTCATTGGCTCGCCGGGCGGCAGGTCGGAAACCCAATCATAGAACGTGCATACCACGCCGCCGATGAGGTTTGCCAGGCGCGCGCCTGCGGCATAGGAAACCAGGAACTTTGCGGGATTGGCTGAATAGAAAGTCACTGTATCGGGGCCGTGATTGGATATGGCAGAAACAATCTTGTCCGCAATGTAATTCAGAGCTTCTTCCCATGAGGCTTTTCGCCATTTTCCTTCACCTCTTTTGCCTGTCCGTATCAGGGGATACTTCACCCGCTGCGGGCCGTAAACATATTCTTTGTAATTTGCGCCCTTCTGGCATCCTCTCGGGTTGTAGGTGGGAAGAGTTGAGTTGATATCCGGATAATCAGCGTATTGCTCCTCCTTGAATGCAATGTTGTTCCTGACATAGACCTTCCACGTACAGGAACCTGTGCAGTTGATCGAATGTGTGGTCCTGCCAAAAGAATCGTATTTCCACTGCTCACGGTGCAGCGTTTCCCATCCCCTGTAGGGATATTCACCAACAGGGTCATGTACCTTTTCCAGAAGGTCAAGTGACAATGCATGCTTTGCTGCCTGCGCCCCCCGCTCAAGGAGAGCTCGGGCACGATCGTGCCTCGCCGCCAGGGTTTCTGTCGATGGTGCTGATGATGCCTTTTTTAGAGATTCGGGCTGGTCATCTTTCCCCGGTTCTTTTGCTATCACTTTACTTGACATTATGACCAAAACCTGAATACAAGCGTCATGCGTTCGTTTGGGGCAGGAGTTCAGTGGCAATGTTAATAATAATATCCTTTCCGACCAGAAACCCGCCTGTTTCCCGATTCAATTCGGTCATCAGGCCAAAGTCTTTACGGCTAATCTTTGCGTTCCCGATGAAAGCAATTCGGGTGTTGCCCCAGGGATCGTCAACGATGCCATTAAAAACTACATCAAGGGGTACCGGCCTCGTGACATCGCGAACTGTCAGTTCACCTTCAACCGTCAAATGCCCTCCGGGTTCAGCTGTAGCACTGGTGCTGTGATAGGTCATTGTTGGAAATTTCTTCACGTCCAGGAAACTTGCACTGCGGATGTCCTCATCGCGTTTTGGGTTGTGGGTGCTGATACTCGCTGTGTCAATACTGATATCAAGAGATGACAGTGTTGGATCGTCTTCTATCACGATCTTTCCTTTGAACGAGTCAAAGCATCCCCATATCTGCCCGACCATAAGATGTTGTGCAATAAAGCAGGTGAAGCTGTGTATGGGGTCAATTGCATACTCCCCTGGTATCGGAAAAAGCAGTCCATTAAAAATCCGTGATTTTATTTCGGTTTTGTTCATAAAGATCTTTTGTTATAATGATGCACCATTTAACCCAGTCCAATCTGCCTCATCAATCCCACCAGATCGTAGAAGAGCTTCTCCTCGATGATTTCCCCATTCTTCCAGTGGGCGACCGTGCAAAACTCTACCCGGAATTTTTTGTTCGTGGATGGAATCATTTTGCCGCCGGGACCCTTCATGGGTCCTTTCATTGTGCCTGTAAATTCAGCTACTGAGCATGTGTAGTCACCCTGACCGAAAAGAATCTTATAAGGGTTGTTCACGATATGGTTATCAGGAAATGTCTTGAAAAACTCCACAGCCTCATCGTGATGTGCCTTTCGTCCTTTTGTTGGATTTGGTTGACCTGGCCAGTATACTGCGACATTTTCGGCATGACGTTTGCCAAATATTTCCCAGTCCTGGGAATTCCATGCATCGTCCAACGTTTTCATTAATTGGAGGTTATCTTGCTGTACCATAATTTTTTCACTCCCATTTTAATATAGGAGTGCACTTCATATAAGACTTATGGACATCGTCCGCATGGATTACTGAAAATGTTTATCGCGTCATATTCTGTGTTGAAATGTTTGCAGCGATTGAAACTCTCTTATTTTTGCGGGCTCAATAAATTTCATTCACAATCCTTCTCACCATCCCGATAAAAGTAACGAACCATGCAAGTAAAGCCGCGTATATGAAATACCGGGAAATCAGGTATAACGGCGCCAGTCCTGTAGCCTCTGCAAATACGTAAGTGCTCGCTGTGTACATGCCCAGAGGAAATACAAGGCTCCAGTATTGGGGGTCATAGCTCAGGGGGAACCGTTTGTACAGGTGGCGCCATGAGCTCAGGATCAACAGGAGGGGTATCCACCATGTTGCTGTGGCCCAGAAAAACAGGGTAAATCCTTTAAGAAATGGAAGGATTTCCTGCAAAAATGCCCAATTCCCGGAGGCAAGGATAAGCCTCCCTCCCGTCAGTGTGGTAATAGCTGCGGCGCCCATATCTACCCAATAAAGAGGTATGAATGATTCGGGAGTGAGGTTAAAGAATGTAAGCCTGTAGAAGACAAGAGTTATAATAATTATGTATAGCATGGAGCCAAGAAGGAAAAGGCCAAGCGAGAGAAAAAGGAAATATTCCTGCCATGGAAAAAACCTGGAGGCGACCAAAGCTCCAAGAACCGAAACGGATTGAGTAGCTACGATAGAAATGAACCACCCCCCGTGGATCCCTGCTTCCAGATCGGGTTTTGAGTCCCGTACAATGACAGCCGTAAAGAACCCGTATATCAGTATAAGCCAGAGAAATGTTCCGATAATCAGGAGAAAAAATGCAGTGGTCAAATCCTGTGAAATGAGCACGAACTCGTTCCCAAGAATGCACGTACCCGCTACCAGTGTAAAAAATCCCGGGCCGCGGATATGGGAAATTAAATCGGAAAAGAATTTGGGAAAGTGCCAGAAGAGGCGAAGCAGAGTGAGAATCCACAAAACCACGTAACCCAAAATATTGATGAAAAAAAGTGCCCTGGCCAGCGAAGACATTCCCTGTAAATAAGATGCAATGGAGACTATGCCGGTTGCCATGATAAAGGCAAAATAACCCGGGTAAAGGTCACTCACCTCATTTTTCAAAATTTCTTTAAATTTTAGTATCAAGTTTTTCGCTTTAAAATTTGGAAACATTCTTATTCGCGTTTCTCTAAAGGCATGTACTTGCATCCTTCAAGCCCGCAATATCTTCCGATATATTCAGCTTCCGGCCTGTAAATGACGGCTTTTGGCTGCGCTTCGGCAAATTTCTCTTCAATAATATGCGCGCACCATCCTGCGATCCTTGAAACAGCAAATACCGGGGTAAAGAGGTCAGGATCAATCCCCATTATGCAGTAAATAGAAGGACTGTAAAAATCCACATTCGGATAGATTTCTTTTCCTTTGCGCTTTTTAAATTCCGCTCTGGTTACACTTTCAATTTTCCGGGACAGATCGAACCATTTTGTATTTCCTGTCCTTTCCGCAAGTTTTTCTGAAATGCCAGATAGTATCTTTGCACGAGGATCCCAGGTCTTATACACCGCATGGCCCATGCCCATGATCTTTTCTCCAGCATCCAGTTTTGAATTTATCCACTTCTCGACCCGGTCCAACCTGTCGATATCAGAAAGCATTTTCATTACCTGGGCATTGGCTCCCCCGTGGAGTTCACCTGAAAGCGCACCAAGTGCAGCCCCGGCGCACGCATACATATGGGCGTGTGTCGATGCCACCACCCTCGCAGCGAAAGTAGAGGCATTAAAGGAGTGTTCGGCATGAAGCACAAGACAGATATCAAAATCCTTTGCGGTCTCCTTATCAGGTATTTCCCCGTTCAGCATATACAGGAAGTTTGCTGCCGCCCCCAGTGTTTCATCCGGTTTCATTATATCAAGATTCTTACGGATCCTGTCCCAGTACGCAACCACAGTTGCCATTTTGGCTACAAGCCGTACAGAGGTTTTTATCTGGGCGGCTTTTGTGCTTGCCCTTGTAGTATCATCGAAATCTGCAAGCATTGGAATCACGGATTGGAGAACATCCATTGCATGGGCAGTCTTTTTCCTCTTTTTCAAATGCCGGATGATCCCTGCCGGAAGCTGCCTTTCGGAAGCGAGGGTCTCTTTAAATATTTCTAATTCTTTCCTTGTGGGAAGGGTCTCATAGAGCATCAAATAGACTGTTTCTTCATAGGTTGAATTTTCAGCAAGTGCCTCGATCTCATATCCACGGTAGATCAATCTCCCTTTTTCCCCATCCACTGCACTTATTTTTGTATCAGCAACAGGGACACCCCTTAATCCGATATCTTTGGTTTCCGGCATGTATGACCACCCCTGCTTTTTAGAAGGACTCGGCAGATAATAAGTTTTATCATACGGAACAGAATCTATTTAATTAACACGAAAATAACACGTGTTAAGCGGAGGTTGGAATACATGGCAGGGAAAACACTTTCCGAAAAGAAAACCCGGGGCATTTGAAATCGCGGACAGGTTTTTTTAATTATTTTTTCACTTCCCTGCTCTCCAGAATACGCTTTTTGACTTCGAATATCTCTTTCGTAACAGGTATCTCCTTGGGACATACTCTTGTGCACATCCACTTTGTCTGGCATCCCCACGCCCCGTCCTTATCGTCCAGCAGGGCGATCCTCTCTTTCGAACCTTCATCCCTTGAATCGAAAAGATACCGAAATGCCCGGACAAGCGCAGCAGGACCGATATACGCCTGCGTGGCTTTATCCTGATTGACAGGGCAAGAAGCAGTGCAGCAGGCGCACAGAATGCAGCGGATGGCATCCTCAAACTTCTGGTGCTCTTCAATGGACTGGGGCCGCTCTTTATCCGGTGGAGGAGTTGCTATGATAAGATAAGGTTTGATGGAATTGTATCTTTCAAAGAATGGATCCATATCCACAACCAGGTCCTTTAGCACCCTGAACACCTGTAAGGGCTCGATCAGCACCTCCTCATTCTCTTTAAAATCCTTGACCAGCTTCTGGCATGCGAGGGAGCTCGTGCCATTTATCCTCATCCCGTCAGACCCGCACACCCCATGACCGCAGGACATCCTGTATGACAATGTGGGATCCTTTTCCACTCGAATGCGGTTAAGGCAGTCCAGAATTCGTTCCATTGGATCGGCTTCCACCTCGAAATCCTGATAATAGGATCTCTCATCCTTCTCAGGGTCGAACCGGAAAATCTTGAATTTCATTTTCATCAATACACCCTCGCCTCAGGCTGGAATCGTGTTATTTTCACAGGTTTATAGGTAACCCCTTCCCGGGTTGGGAAGACAAGGGTATGTTTCAGATAGTTATTGTCATCCCTTGCAGGGAAATCTTCCCGGAAGTGGGCTCCACGGCTCTCTTTACGGTGGAGGGCGCTTGAGAGGATAACCTCTGCCAGGTCAAGCTGATGTCCCAGCTCAATCGCTTCCATGAGTTCATAATTGAAATTCCTGCCTTTATCCGCGATCTCTATGTCACGAAAGCGCGTTTTTAGTGATCGGATATCCAGAAGCCCTTTCTTCAGGCTTTCCTCATCCCTGAAGACGGAACAATAATCCATCATCAGCGATTGCATATTCCGACGGATTCCATCGATGCTTTCCCCGCCCTTATGGTTAAGCAAGCCCGCTATCATCTGCCCCGCTTCTTTCAATGGCTCATCAGAGATGGGGTAATATTCAATTTTTAAAATATCCTCCTTCATTGCCAATCCGCACCTTCGCCCGAACACGAGCGTATCAAGAAGGGAATTACACCCAAGCCTGTTTGCACCATGCACGGATACACAGGCGCATTCTCCCGCAGCGTACAATCCCTTTTCGGTCCCGCCTGAACCGTCATGAAGCACCCTTCCTTCAGTATCAGTTGGGATACCTCCCATAAGGTAATGGCATGTTGGGTACACAGGGATCGGGTCGCGTACTGGATCGATGCCCAGATATATCCTTACAAATGAGGTTAATTCCCACAGCCTCTCAAGGATCTTTTTTTCTCCCAGATGAGTCAGGTCAAGATGCACATAACCTCCTTCAAAACCCCTGCCCTCGCGCACCTCGGTGAGAATGGCCCTGGAGACCACATCCCTGGCTGCCAGATCTTTTACTGTAGGAGCGTATCGTTCCATGAATGGCTCACCCAGGCTGTTCCGTAAAATCCCGCCCTCTCCTCTTGCCGCTTCGCTCAACAGGATACCCAGGGGATAAAGCCCGGTGGGATGGAACTGGACGAACTCCATATCCATGAGGGGGATCCCTGCCCTGTGCGCCAGATTAAGACCATCCCCGGTCGATGCAAATCCATTGGATGTGGTCCTAAAAATCCTGCCGCAACCTCCTGTTGCCAAAAGTACTGCTCTGGCTTCAAGGAGATTGAGGTCGCCCGAGGAGAGGTCATAGGTCACCAGCCCCGAACACTTCCCTTCTTCAAGGACAAGAGAAAGGACATAATGCTCAGCGTAGAACTTTACCTGATGCCGCAGGCACTGGTCGTACAGCGTGTCCAGGACCACCCTTCCAGTCCTGTCAGAGGCATAGCAGGCTCTTTTTACAGGTTTTTTGCCGTAATCCCTGGTATGCCCTCCGAAATTTCTTTGGGAAATTTTGCCTTCTGCATTTCGGCTGAAAGGAACACCCATATGCTCGAGCTCATAGATCACACGGGGAGCATCCCTGACCATTATTTCCACAGCATCCTGGTCTGCAAGGTAATCGCTTCCCTTGACAGTATCGAACATGTGCCATTCCCAGTGGTCTTCTTCTTCATTGCCGATTGAAGCTGTTATCCCGCCCTGGGCTGCACCCGAATGGGATCGCGTTGGAAGGACTTTGCTAACTATTGCAACATCTGCTTCCTCCACACACTCAACAGCCGCCCGAAGCCCGGCAAGACCTGAACCTATTATAACGATATCATGCTTGAAGTTCATGCTTATCACCTTTAATCAACGCCCGCTTTATGAACCCCTTGATATGTATGTAATTTTGCAAACTTATCTTTAACGGTTGAAAAATTAAAAAAGAACAGGAACATAAATTATACAGTGACCGTTTAATAACATTTATACCTCTGTTATCCCATATTATTCATCATAATAAGGGGTGGCAAAGTTATGAGTTTAGATAGAAATACCGAACAGACAAAAGACAAATTTAATAAAATGGAAGTAGGGTTGAAATGTCTCAGGGATTTGAACCTGCTTGATGATTTTTTTGATGAAACCTGGAAGAAAGGGACAGATAAGTTCCTGGATAGGTATGAAGACAAGAAATCATTTTATGATCTGCCCCTGGAAGAAACCGATAAAGTCATAGAGCAAGTAACTGAATGGTTCGGGGATGATTACGGGCTGGCTGTAATTGATGGAGAATTCTGGATGGTTTCCGTGGGCAGCGTGGATGAAGGCGGCAACAAGTGGTGGTTCAAAATGAGACTCAAAACGGATGATATAGAGACTGCCAGAAAAGCCATTCTGCTGGATAAGTGCCGGCCGAGGAGATATTGAACCCTTTCAGAGTTCATCCATTTTAATCTTTTACTAGCCGTTTTGTTGATGAGGGTACTTGCATGAATAAAGATATTCAGCTCCTCATATTTACAATAGGGCATGGCTCATTCGATAACTCCATGGGCTCTCGTAAATGGGATTTCCATCACATATCCACGGCCAGAGACCACGGAGGAAATAATCAAAGAATGAAATAATTATCCTCACTATCATAAATTATTATGACTATGATTATTGGAGGGGAAAGTTTATTAGTACTCAGATGTTATGTGATATTGCAGTGGTCAATGTGAGGTTAAATGGCTATGGCCATGGTCAATGGAATTGTTGATAAAAGTCAGGTACTTATTGGATTGGAACAAATCTATAGAGTTACAGATGAGCTATCCTGCATATGCCCACATGGCTGCAGGTTGTGTGAAGATAGAGAAACCCTGATGCTCGTGCCTTATGAGGATGAGCTTATGGGCATTGAAAACGAGCAAAGCAGGACGTTTTTAAGGGATGGATGCGGGTATTGTTACCAACCCAGGGGATATTCCTGCAAAAAATTGCATTCTTCCGGAATCTGTACTATTCATAAGAAACGTCCGTTTGATTGCCGAAGTTTTCCCATAGTTCCGCGGTTTCGATTAGATAAAGGAAATATAATTGATTTTTATCTGGTTGATGATTATTGTCCGATGTTGAATGAGGTATCCGCAGGCTTCATAAAAACTACGATGGAATGCTGGCAGTCGATTATTGAACATTTGCCCTATGATTGGAAGGTAATGTACAATCACCTGAATCATAATTGTTATCGAAAAAAAATCACTGCTGTTTCCGGAGACTTAAAATTATGAAAAGAATTACTCTTACTGGTTTGTTGTATGCTCTATTGGTTCCTGTACAGGTATGGACGGGGTATGAATTGGGCACCGGGAGATATAATAATGCTGCTGTCCTAGTGGTGGTGATGATGGTTATAGAAGCTTTCACGGTGCGTCTATGGATTACGGCCCAGACCGAAGAAGTTAGGAATTTAAATACACAGCATTCTTAAAATCTTATTATAGATGTTAATCAGGGCATCCTTATAAGTGCATCAACCTTTCTTTTTCGCGACCATCCTACCGCCTATTGAATAATACGCCTAATAATTTACCGAGGACGGAAATAGGACCTGCATGCTTCATTTTCACCATAATGCCCGGCTCACTCCCGTAAGCCTCACTATGAACGATACTTGCGAGAGGAAGCCTTGGAGGAACAGATGCATTTCCAATCTCATATCCCAGGGTGATCAGTGCTATTATGACCAGGTTCGAAGGTATACCCAGGATTTTTCGCACCGTCTCTTCTTCGAATCCGCCTATCCAGCACGAGCCTATGCCCAGCGATGTTGCCATGAGGGTCATATTTGTCCCTGATATCGCTGAATCCAGACCATAGGTCATGCTCCCTGCATCAGGGTCTGCGCAGATCACCACCACTGCGCCGGCCTCTCCCACCTGGCGGGATTTGAATACCTTATAGTAACACGCTTCTCCTAGGGAGGAGAGCAATTCCTTCCGGGTTACGATGATGAAACGCCAGGGCTGGGCATTCGCGCCCGAGGGAGCCCACCTGCCCGCCTCCAGTATCAATCCCATATACTCCTCTGGGATTTTCATGCTATTAAAATGCCTGACGCTTCGACGCTTTCTAATTACGTCGAGCAGGACATCACTCTCTTTCATCCTTTTTTCCCTGCCGCACATCAGTTACGATTTTCCCATCACGCATAGATATCGTCCGCGATGTCCGTTCTGCCACAGCCGAATCATGTGTCACAACAAGGATCGTCTGACCTTTTTCGCAGAGCTCGGTCAAAAGGTCAACTATTTTATCGCGCGTCTTTGTATCCACGTTCCCCGTGGGCTCATCTGCAAGGATGATTGCAGGGCGGTTTGCCATGGCCCTCGCTATGGCAACACGCTGCTGCTCTCCCCCTGACAATTCAGAGGGTTTATGGTTCATCCTGTCGCGAAGTCCCATCTGTGTGAGGAGTTCGACGGCTCTTTCTTTTCGCCTGCTTTTCGATACTCTGGCAAAACGCATTGCGATGTCAACGTTCTCTACTGCAGAAAGCGTAGGAATGAGGTTGAAGTGCTGGAACACAAAACCGATTTTTTCGCGGCGTATCCTGGGGGCTTCGCTTTCCTTTGCCATTGTGATCTCTGTGCCATCAATGAAGACTCTGCCGCTCGTAGGTTTATCCAGAAGTCCTGTCATTGAGAGGAGGGTGGACTTACCGCTCCCTGATGGGCCGACTATACTCAGGAACTCTCCTTTACCAACATCAAAACTCACATCATCGAGCGCATTGACCGGGATCTTACCCTGCATATACACTTTTGAAAGGTTCCTGACGCGCAGTATCGGGACGCTTTCCGATAAACCAGCGTTCCCCGCGGATCTTTCATTCATATCGCAAAGCCTCCATGGGGCTCATTTTCGCCGCCCTGTAAGCCGGATATGTCCCTGAGAGGATGCCAAGAAGAGTGGCAAAAACAACAGCGATAACCAGCAGCCTCGGGGTGATAGTGAAAAGTATGGTCCCTTTGGAAGCCAGGTAGTCGTTCATTCGATAGACAAACGCCGCACCGCTGATAATTCCAAAAATCCCCCCAAGTATTCCCATAAGCGCAGCTTCTCCCATTGTCATGAAAAGAATATCCTTTGTCTCGGCGCCTAGCGCTTTCATGAGACCGAATTCCTTTGTCCTTTCCGAAACCGACATCAGCATCGTGTTCATGACACTGAGTCCTCCTATTATCGCCGCAAGCGCCGCAGCGCTAACCGTGATCAGACTGAAGACTACCAGCGACTGTTCGATCTGTTTTCTCAACTGCTCGGGGGAAAAGGTGGTAACCCTCTCGACATTCAACTCTATCCTTTTTGCAAGGTCTTCAGGGTTCGTATCCGGGCCCGGGATGGCCAGAATGAATGAAACTGCATTTTCCTGGTTATAGAATTTCTGGGCCTTATCCAGGGGTATCTGCACACCGTTATCAAAAAAGGAACCTGTATATTCCAGTATCCCTACAATAGTAAAATTTCTGGTATGTGTTATGGTCGCCGTGCGCTGTACGCGTTTGCTTTTTATCTCAAGCTCATCCCCCACGTTAAGATTGAACTCTCGAGCAACGCTGCTGCCGATGACTGCCCGGTAACCGTCTCCCGTAACCAAAAAGCGACCTTGCGTAAGCTTTGTATCCTTCATCGCTTCCTCCTGTTTCTCGGGGGGAATACCAATGATGACGTCCCCCCCAAAAATTCCCAGGTTTTCCGGATCGAGAGGGGCCTGCAATAACCCATACGCATCTGAAACTCCTGGAACCCTTTTGACCTCCCGGACTTTAGATTCATTAAGTGCACCCCCAAAGAACCCTCCTTCAGGAAGCACCCGGATCTTATCGGCTGTAAGGCTGATGGACCGGTCAAAAGTGATATTGAAATGTTCAGACATCCCGCCCATAACTATTACTGCAAATATGCCAAGGGCTATGCCGAATACTGTGAGTCCTGTCCTGAGTTTTCTCTGCGTGATATTTTTCAGTATAAGATCAAACATACCTGCCTCTCCACGTGGCAGTCAACAGCGCCAGGATCAAAAGGAACCCTTCGAACCCGGGAGTGCTCTTTGCAGATACTGCTTTGGAAACATTTGAGTATTCGGGAATGCGCACAGCAGTTTCATACTTATCTACGGTTGCGTTTTCCTGGTTAACAGCCAGTATCTCCACATCATATGTACCCGGCTCAAGCCCTTTCCATACAACCCCGGCCGTATCTTCTTTACCCGAGACAAGTATCTCTTCAACCTGCGTGCGGAATATGTGCGTTTCGTTTGTTACCCTGTTCCTTGCAGAAACGACTATGGACCCGTCAAAAGGCACCTGGGATTTACCGCGAAGGGTTACGCTGGCCCCATATTCATCTACCTGGACATCGTCGGGAAGTATCTCAACATCATCACCTGCCGTAAAATATGCGATATAGGTATTTGTGAGGGGAGGCGCGTAAAGCCTGTGAGTGAATATCTTTGCACGGACGGTGTATTGCTTGTTGTTGGCAAGCATGAAAGGCCAGAGCAATTCAATCTCGGTGTTCTGTACGAGAGAAACGTCTTCTGTTGTCTTTGTGTATACGATGTCGCTATTATCGATAAGTTCTATTTTTATGTCTACGGCGCTCGGGTTAAAAGGCTGGAGCAGTAATTGTACCCCTCTGTTCGTGGGCGAGAAATCCACGACATGAAACGCAGGTAGCGCGACTGTCCCATAGGATACCTGATATGAACTGCTGGCCAGGAGTCTGCTGTCATTGAATAAACCAACTTTTGCAGTATAGTAATCATACTGGGGCTTTCCTTCCCAGATCACTACTTTGGATATGGATTTTCCGGCTTTTGCCTCAACCGGTATTTCATGGGATTCCACAAGGTTTCCTTCATACAATAGCTCAAAGACCGCTTTTCCCTGAAAGTCCATGGTGGAATTGACAGTAATATCGGTGCTTGTAAAATCAGAAAAAAAATTTGTAATCTCAACTCCTGCAGAAACTGGAATAACAAGCATAAATAAAATCAATAGAATGGCTACCGGTATTACTTTCATCTTATTAAAATTCATAATGTTCTATTCATCTATTTGCATCTTAATATATTTGAATACATGAGGTGTTATACTTTACTCCCGTATTTCCTTACATGCTCCCAAGCCCTGTGATATTTCTCAAATCTTTTATCATCTGAATAGATGGACATTTTCTTGCGCCCGAACAATTCCCTGTCCTTCCCCACGGGGCAGACCTTGATGCAGATGCCGCAAGGTGAGCGGTATTCATCCCGCAGTTCCGCACTCCTTGTCGCACAGAGCTTCTTATCAACAGGCGGAGGGAAATCCCCTTTTCCCGGTATTGCGCTCACAGGGCAATTCTTAACGCATAGAAGGCATCGCGTGCACAAATCCTTTATTTTAATAGCGTCTGGCTCCACTACAGCGGTAGTGAAAATGGATGTGAACCTCACCCTTGGCCCGTATTCCGGTGTCAGGAGAACATTATTCTGCCCGAAAGATCCCATGCCGGCAAGGTATGCGGCATGCTTGTGCGAAAAAAATGCGAACGGCTTTTCGATCAATATTTTTATGTCCCCGTAGGCATCCCTGGGAAGATAGATCGCGCCGTAGCCTTTCTCGACCAGGAAATTCGCTATTTCATAAGCTTTCGCATCAAGCATTGAATTCACTGTTTTGTAAAGTTCATGATAATATATCGAGGGCGCTGTTTCAACTATTGGCAGCGGCACAGGCAGCCCTATAACTATCACGGTTCTCGCTTCAGGGTATATGGAATGCGGCCAGAATTCCCTCGGGATCCAGGGTGAAAGCACGTTGGGAAGCTCAGCAGGTGGGGCTTCCCATCTTTTTACGGGAGCTATACCCACCAGTGATATTCCCAGGCTCCTGCATTTCTCCAGCAGCTCTTTCTTCAGGGGTTTCATTCAGAATACAAGTATGTTCCCCAATCCCTTATTAATATCCATGGGTATATTTATTATTTTTTTATCTTATCTGCAATCTGTTTTCCCAGCTTCCTGCACTCCTCTATGCCTTCTTCTTCAGGAATGCGTTTTATCCTCAACGGAGGCTCAAGCACGTTCATGCCATAACCTTTGAGCATATTTGTTATGACTATCGGTCCCTCACCGCTCCATCCATATGACCCGAAAGCGGTTCCCACCTTACCTTTCAGCGGAACTTTCGCCAGGCTTTCCACGTATTTGATGACCGTTGGCATCCCGGCACCCTTGTAGGTGGCCAAACCTATTGCTACTGCATCTGCCTTCTGCACGTCTGCCGGTGAAGCCTCGTCCACTTTCTTGATCATGACATCAATACCTGCCTTCTTTGCCCCTTCCTCAATGGCTTTTGCCATGATGCCGGTATTGCCGAACCCTGTCCCGTATATTATCGCGAGTTTTGCCATAATCTTGCCTCAATCCACTTTCCTGAACATCTCTTTAGGAGCGTTACATATCGGGCACCGGTCAGGAGCGCCTTTTTCAACGGTGTTGCCGCAGATTGAGCATACATAGTAATCCACGTCCTCGTTCCTGCCGAGGTTATCCAGGGCATTCTTATAAAGACCGGCATGGATTTTTTCGACCTTGTTCGCCACGTCAAAGCTGAGGATAGCGGCGTCAGATGCTTTCTCTTTTTTAGCAGTCTCAATGAATTTAGGGTACATCTCCCTGAACTCCGCAGTCTCACCCGCAATGGCATCCTTCAGGTTATTTGCCGTTTTGCCAACAGCTCCCATTACGCGCAGATGGTTGAGAGCATGGACGGTCTCTGCGGCCGCGGCTGCACGGAATAGCTTTGCGACCTGGCGATAACCCTCCTGGTCTGCCTTTTCCGCAAAACCAAGGTATTTCCTGTTCGCCTGCGATTCCCCGGCAAATGCCTCTTTCAAATTATCCTGTGTAGTCATATTTTCACCTGTTTACCACTCAAACAATATTGAACTTCAATAGGTGATATATCTTACCATTTGAACCATGCGCCGGCTAGATAATCTTTACATCAACCTTCCGGGAAGCTTCTGCCTGCCTATCAGGTCGCCCACATCCTCGGCGCTCCTTATTATGTCAGATTTTCCGTCCTTTACAAGTATTTCCGCACATCTTGGCCTTCCATTATACTGGCTGCTCATGCTGAACCCATATGCTCCGGCATCCAGCAGTGCTATGATATCCCCTTTTTCCACCATTGGAAGCCCCCTGTCCTTTGCGAATACGTCACCTGTCTCACATATGGGGCCTGCGATGGTGTATGTTTCCACAGGCTTCGAGGCGGCTTTGTTTGTCACGACTGCATGGTGGTAGGAGTCGTACATCGTCGGGCGAACGAGGAGATTAAAACCCGCATCCACGCCAACAAAATTCTTAGCGGCTCTTTTCACCGTGTTGACACGCATGAGAAGAATGGTGGTATCGCCCACGATGTAACGCCCCGGCTCAAGAATAAGTTTTGGTGATATGCCAAGTGCTCTGGTTCTTTCCCTGAACACAGGGAGGATAGCTTCTGCATGGTCTTGCGGGGTGGGAGCAGTTTCATCCTTCCTGTAAGGGATACCCAGACCCGAACCCATATCTACAAATTTGAGTTCGATCCCCAGAGCGGTCACCTGTTCAACAAGGTCCATCATTTTCTGTGCAGCCTCGGTAAAAGGGGCTGTATCCAGTATCTGTGAGCCTATATGGCAGTGTATGCCGCAGGGCGAGACCCCGGGAAGTTCCGAGGCTTCGCGGTAAACATCCACCACTTCATCGGAAGGTATGCCGAATTTGGAAGTGCGAAGCCCGGTTGAGATCTTGGGATGGGTCTTAGGGGAGACATCCGGGTTCACACGAAATGCTATTTCAATGGTTTTCCCAAAGCTTTCCGCTATCTCAGATAAGGTATGCAGTTCATCACGCGAATCGACAGAGACTTTCACTCCTGTCTCGCAGGCTTTTTGAAGCTCAAAATCCGTTTTTGAATTGCCATTGAACAGGATATTTTCCCGAGGCATCCCAGCAAGGAGAGCCATATACAGCTCCCCATAGCTGAAGACATCTGCACCCGCTCCCTCCCTTGCGAGAATCCTCAGGATCGCCAAACTGCCGTTGGCTTTTGCGGCATAGTAGATATCTGCTTCTGGGAACGCTTTCCTGTAAGAGCGGAAATTCTCGATCACGCGGGATTCGTTTGTGACATATAAGGGAGTCCCGTATTTTTCTGCAATCTCTGTGGTATCCACGCCGCCGATTATGAGGTGATTATTCCGGATTTCAAGATGATCTTTTATCGTGAACATAGGTGCACAATTAACAGATGTCATATTATATCTTCTCTTACTTGGCAGCCTGATGCAGATCAATATGGTTGGCGAATAAAAAAGGACTGGGTTTGCATTTGCCGCCAACCTCAACGATAATCTAGCTGCACAATTGCATAACGGATGTCAGCAGTGTCAATAAAGAACATCCGGAAAGTATTATTTACATTTGTATTGGGTTCAAACGATCGCGGAATCCAGAGCCATATTTGATAGCTCATCCGTATACGCGTTCTCCTCCCTCTTTACCCATCTGAAATCTAATTTTTCAAAATTCCCGCACAATTTTTTCGCTTCATTAAATAAGGGCATGAGATTTTTGCTTTTGACCATGTATTGCCCGGTGACCTGCTTGATGATCAGCTGGCTGTCCCCACGCACCTCAAGTTCCATGCACCCATGGCTGCTTGCCAGTTTCAGCCCTTCGATCAGCGCGCGCCACTCCGCGATATTGTTAGTTCCTTTACCCAGCTTTTTTGAGAGTTCTTTTACTTTCTTCCCGTTTTCCAGTAAAACAGCACCTATGGCCATAGGGCCGGGGTTGCCCCTGCATGCACCATCAAAGAACAATATGCAGCCCATAAAATCATATGGGAATATCCCACAGTGGGAACCACCGCTCCGTGTCCTTTTCGATGGGCAGTTCCTTTTCCATGATGGCACGGAGCCTGAACTCATAGGAGGAGTCCCTTTTTTTATCAGGGAGGGGCGCAAAAGGGTAAAACTTTGCCTGCTTGAAATTATAGATCCAGAAAATCTCTGATTCTCCCCTGAATTTGAAAACCGCGCATAACAGCTGCTCACCAAAGTCTTTTTCCTTCAGGGTCTCACTCACCATGTACAGCGTTGTCACAAGGTCCTCGAATTCGGTATCATTCAAAATGACCCAGGTGTATCCGAATGAATCCTTCTTTATGCTGTACTGGGTATTCGTTTCCTTGCAGCTCTGCTGGAGCAACTCCCGAAGCTCGATCTCGGCACTTGCGAACCTTGAGGCTTCCAGGGGCCTGAAACATATTCCGGCGCCCTGCGAATTCAGTCCCAGGCTGGTATTCAGGGTAATATAGGCTGTGGACATTGCAAACAGCTTGTCAGCTTTTGGTTTTGGGAGCTTGCTTTTGCCCAGGAGGGAATCGAGGAATCCCATCTAAAACTCCATCTTGCGCTCCATTTCCTCAAGTGCCCTTATGCGCGCCTCAACCGTGGGGTGGGTCGAGAAAAGATTCATGACCGAATCACCTGATATCGCAGGGATGATGAAGAAAGCGTTCATGCCCTCCACTTCCCGCAGGTCCTTCTCCGGTACGCGTTCCATTACACCGCTGATAGCCATGAGGGCTGATGCAAGATGCGAAGGCTGACCCGTAATTATTGCGGAACCCCTGTCTGCGGCGAACTCGCGGTACCTTGAAAGGGCGCGGATGAGAAGGAAACTTATTATCCATACCAGTAATGAGACGATCCATATAATTATAGCGGCGCCGGCGCCCCTGTCACGGTCACGATTGCCGCCCCCCATTCCGAAAAACAGCATGTACCGCACAAGGAAGAATGCGACCGTGGAAAGGAAGCTTGCGATGGTGATGACAAGCATGTCACGGTTCTTAACATGGCTCAGCTCGTGGGCAAGCACGGCTTCAAGCTCTGGCTGGCTTAATTTCTGCTTCAAAGACGTGGTGACGGCTACAACCGCGCTGTTCTTGCCCCTTCCTGTAGCGAATGCATTGGGAACACTGCTTTCAACGATAGCGATCTTTGGCTTGGGCAGGTCTGCGATGGCGCAGAGCCTCGATATTGTTTCATGAAGGCGCGGTTCCTCCTGCTCGGTGACGATACGCGCACCCATGCTCCAGAGCACGAGCTTATCGGAAAAGAAAAACTGTATTAGCATGAAGATCGCTGCGATAAAAATCAAACCTGTTGTATCGACCCCGCCGAAGGTCGCTAAAATAACAAGAAAGATCAGATATACCGCCGCAAGCAGGAACATTGTCAGCATCATGCGGGCTGCAAGTCCGTAATCACTGTACCATTTTCTCATTTGAAACACCTGCTCATTCTTATGTAGTTGCATCTATTAAATATTGGCGTTGGCATCGCAAATCGAAAATCCCATTCTCTTCTCGCTCTTCACGAACCCGGTCTCAGTGATTGTAATATCAAAAGAGGCGACCGATTTTGGGATTTTATTATTCGGATTTTTAAAAATTTAGCAATATTGTTCCTCCTCGACGCCAGCAAAAAACCCCCGCTTTTTTTTGGGAAATATTCCTTGACTTCCATAAAATCATAACATTTATCCGTTACAAAACCAATCCCCCGGTTCATGCCCTCAGTAATGGAGCTTTACCAGCTCTTGCCAAGAACGAACTGTAAGATATGCGGTGAATCTACATGTATGGCTTTTTCTGTTGCATTACTGTCAAGAAAAAGGAAAATAATGGAATGCACCCCCATACTTTCTGAGGATTTCAAAAAACAGAGAGAACGGCTCGAGGCACTTCTTTTACCTTCCGCGGGGGCAGAGGAAACCGGTATGATAGTGCATCCCGAACTCTGCACGGGCTGCGGCAATTGCGTGGTCGCGTGCCCCGTGGATGTAGCGAACGACCCGAAAGGCGCAGCAGTAGGGCACGCCCCGACCAACGATAAGGTGATATTCAGGGTGATTGATGGCAAGGTGGTCGCCTCCAATATCAAGGAATGCCGTCGCTTCGGGAAGAACAGGGTGCTCTGCTACGCCTGCATAGACCCATGTCCCGTTGGCGCCATAGAGTTCGTTTAGGTGTTATTATGGTGACATGCCCGGGATGCGCACTGTTATGCGATGATATTGAGGTCATCGTAGAGAACAACAGGATAAAAGAGACGCACAATACCTGCAGGCGCGGCTCCGCGAGGATGAAAGGCTGCATGAACAGGCTTGCGCCGTCCATCGATCAAAAGCCCGCCGATATCGATGCTTCAATAAAAAAAGCTGTGGGGCTCCTGCGCGATGCCAGGTCGCCCATGCTTTTCGGATGGAGCAACTCTACATGCGAAGCACAGATGAAAGGCATCCAGCTTGCGAAAAAAATGGGTGCAATGCTGGACGACACATCATCATTCTGCCAGGGCATCCTGATTGAAAAGGTTCTCCAGAAAAAGTTCAGGACATGCTCGCTTGAAGATGTGAGGGATAAAGCGGATGTTCTGGTGTACTGGGGTTCAGACGCACAGGATTCAGAGCCGCGGCATCTATCGAGATTTTCATATTTTCCACGCGGCCAGATGCGCCAGCGAGGGTACGAGGAGGACAGGCTTGCGGTAGCGATCGATGTGCGCGAGTCCAATACTGCAAAGATATGCAAGGGGCATTTTTACAGGATACCTCCAAAGGGCGACAGGGAGTTCATTCTTGCGTTGATGGATGCGCTTTCCGGGAAGGTGCCGTCATACGAGCCAAAGAAAATGCTTGAACTTGCAAGTATATTTAAAAAAGCGGAGTTCGGTGTGATATTCGTTGGGATCGGGCTTACCTATTCCATAAAAAATGACTTTGATATTTTGGTTACCCTGGCAGACAGGCTTCCAAATTTCAATATCATGCCCATGGTAGGGCATTACAACATGCGCGGCTTCAACGAAGCGCTGTTCAGGGAGACAGGATTTGTGAACAGGGTTAAGTTCGATGGAGTGGCGAACCAAAGCAACAAATATTCTATTGTAGAGGCGCTGCGCGCAAAAAGCATCGATGCACTTCTTGTGGTGGGTTCTGACCCGCTCTCGAGCCTTCCGCGTTCCCTGTTATCTCATCTTGCATCCATACCCGTGATATGCATCGACCCGTGCGTCACAATGACATCAAAAATAGCAGCAGTGACCATCCCGTGCGCGGCGTCGGGAATCGAGGCCGCAGGTACTGCGGTAAGGATGGATGGAAAAGTGAATGAGCTTTCGAAGATCCTTGAAAGCGATCATCCAAGCGATGAGCAGATCCTGGCAAGACTTATGGAGGCGCTCTGATGGGAATCGATGTGGGGAAGTTCTTGAAGTCTCCGGAATTCGATATCAAGATCACTACTTACAGGGATATTTTCCAGGTGGAAGCGCTTGAGAGGGACAGGTTCGGTGAGGAGTACAGGAAACTCTCAGCCTGCATAATCCTTAGCAAGAATGATATGCAACGTATGGGATTCAAGCCGGGGGACAGGGTGAAGGTATCCAGCAGCAGCGGTAGTATCGTGGTCGAGGTAAAGGAAACCAAAAGAGATGAACCTGGAGGACTTGCGTTCATGGTAAACAGCCCATGGTCCAATGCGCTTGTGTCAGAAGATACCGGCGGGAAGGGGATGCCGGAGTTCAAGGATATTATTGCAAAGGTATCGCTGGCGAAGGAAGAGGTAACGCATCTGGATAGGTTGATAAATTTCTGAGGAAAATTCTAAATCCATAAGAAATACGAATATCGTTTCTAAAAATGGGGGACAAATCCAGTTATTTGTCCCTTCTAATCTGTAACTTATCTTCGTTGTGTTATCTGGATTGGTCGGCGTCCTCTTCGTCATATTTTTCAGTATGTTTGGGCTTGTTCGTGAAATTATTGTTCATTGAATTCTCACCCTGTGCCAGCGTTACGCTCTTCACGGGAGGACTCGTAGGGACAAAGCCTTTCTTGTGTACTTCCTCCACAAGATATTTACCTGCCGGAAGTTCATCGAACCTGTAGAATCCCATGGCATCAGTGGTATTTTCTTTCTCGATATCCCTGGTTCCTGCCCCAATGCCTTTCAGCTTGATCTTCCACCCCGGCAGACCCGCCTCGCCCGCATCCTGCTTTCCATTCCCGTTAGTATCGTTGATCGTAAACCCTTCGATACTGCCTCCGGGCGGCATTACCAGCACCTTGCCTACCATCTTCATTTCATCGTGAATCAGGCATAGATAACTGTAAGTGCCTGGCTTTGTGAACTTCAGGGTGTAATTCTGCCCTGGTGGAAGTACACCCGAGCTGGCGTTCCCGGTGCCATTGTAGCTGCTTCCGCCTGACGGAGCGGCAGCATCAGGATTTATCATGAATCCACCAGCTATCGGTATTACGAATTCTAGTGGCTTTTGGCCTGCAGCCAGGAAGGTCACCGTATGTATCTCCATAGGATCCAGTTGAGTCCAGACCACCTGATCATCGGTATGTATCTTCAACACCCTGGGTGTAAAACGCATGTATGATGCTTTGTGTTTTGCATCTACCGGCAATGGTATATCAATAGATGCCTGCCACACGGTTGTGCCGTTTGGCCCGGGATTTGAGGTCAATCCCAAATTTTCCACCAACATCTTCCCCGTTTCCAGGTCTTCTTTCAGTTCCTTCCTGCCCTTTGCATTATACTGACCCTGTGTGAACGGGTAAGGGCTGCCAGCATTCTGCACCATGACCGCACCTGCCATGCCGGAATGGATTAGGCATTGATATGAATAATTCCCGGCTGTTGTGAAAGTCAGCGAGTAGCTCATCCCGGGAAATATCAGGCCGGAGCTAACGATGCCCGTGCCGTCGTATGTGGAGCCGCCAGCTGGCGATAATGAAGCCGGGCTACCCGGTATAGGGGTTGGACCACCGCTAAGGAAGCTGACGGTATGAAGATTATGTCCCCCCAGCGTCCAGTTAATAGTATCACCTTCATTTATGGTGATGTTGCCGGGATAGAATCCCATACCCTGGATCGCCATGTCTGGTGTTTCCCCGCCTGCCAGGACATACCATGTCTTCCCCTGCACTGCGGCGCTTCCGGATAGCAGCATGAATGCCAGCATTCCAAGCGCTATTCTGAGGGCATACCCTCTATTGACTTTATTTCTTAACATATTACCACTCCATGAGTCAGGAAATTTTAGAATAACCCGATCATAAATAGTTATTTCAAGGAATATAAAAATCTTTCTGAGACTGCCAGTTCCTGTCAACGATCTTATTTTAAATCCCCGTTTCACCCGTTAAATATAATGTTTGGGCTGGCGATGATGTTACTTTCGCTCCTCATTTTCAATCAGAGAATAAAGCAATCGCATAGCTTCCTTCTCGCGCGCTCCGCCGCATTTCTGGACTATTGTATTGTAATACCCAATGCGATCAAGGTATTTCCTTTCTTTCAGGATCACATATCGCGTAGCGTGGATCGATGCCTCTATGACTGCATTTAAACCGCGGTTCACCGGATGAATCTTTCGGGTATTTATTTTTCCATTAATTGGAGATAATTCCACCACTGAGATTTTCTCACCCTTTTTACATCTGCAATCAAAAACAAGCCATCCCATTGCCTCTTTCAGAACAGGGAAACCTTCAAAAAATTCGAATCTTTCTGGCTCGATATCGGAAAGCGAGGCCTGCACGAATATGGTCGGGTCGTCCGCGATATTTGCTGCTGCCATGGGCCTGCCCAATATATTCTCAAGCGTCTTTGATTCATAGATCCGGGCAAAAAGCCTGCTGTTCTCTCTGTGTAAACCCATTGGCGCGGCATTTGGCATCCCATCGGGAGATATAGTCGTGAAAATTACCTCTGATATCCCTTCCTGTATCCCGAACTCGTCAATGTCGATCAGAATCTCATCCCCTCAAATAGAGAAACAAAAAGCCCTGCAATGATTAAATCCGCGGTCGAGCCGGGATTGATTCTTTCCTTTAATAGGTCATCGTCAAAGGAATGTATTTCATCCATTATCTTATCCATGCCGTTCCCCCTCTTCAGTATCTTTTTTGCCCTCAAGGAAACCTCTTCAGCTTTTTTAATGTCGAATTTCGTCTGGATGAATGTATCCTTGCTGCTGGATAAGAGCTCCATGAACGTAAGAACCACAGCATCATTGATACCGCACTTATTGAGCTTGTCACGGATCGATGCTGCGCATTCGAAGGTTTTCTGGAAACCATTCACCCATTCAGCCGCTATCATATCATAACTGCAGGAGATCTCCATCAGGTCATAAAGTGTCAATCCCTGCGCTTTTATTTTGTCGACAGATGATTCATCACCAAGGCCAAGCTGTTCCACTGGTTTGACTTTTACCCGGGCCAGGGAGAAGGCGCGATAAAATTCGATGGCGTCTTCCACGGTTGTTTCTCTCACTATCTTCTCAACCCGCTCCCTCAGGCACTTCTTATCCTCACACTTACCCGCAGCCATGACTAGCGGGATGAGAAGAATGAATGCCCCAAAATGAGTATTGCCTCCCTTCTGCCATTTGCTGCTCTCCGCAACAGCTTCGCGGATGAGCGCTCCTACGCCGGATTTCGAGCCTGCTGCTTTCTCCATCACAGGATACACACCTACGGCGCTTGCCAGGAAATGCTCAAAACGGGTATCTGTGTAGTTATGGTCCCTGTCGATGTTTCCTGGCTTGGGCGTGGCTGAGACCTCGAGAAGCATGGCGAGCTGCACGCATCGGGCGATGTAAGTAGGTCCCATTGGTTATACCTGAATTTTATATTTTTTCTTCAGAAAAGGCAATAATATCTCAAAAACTGTTTGCATCCTCTTTTCACTCATTTGTGCGTTATCAACAGTGAATTGTTGGGATGGAATCCAAATTGGCTTATTGCTCCAGTCTGGATATCTCGAGAGCGCCCAATTTTCTTCAAGTGGAATGACAGCATCTTCGAGTTTTGCCATTTTCAAGTTGTCTATTTTATCCTTAAACTCATTCAGGAAAAACGAGAAAATTTCATGTTTAAATATGCCGATTTTACCTTCTGCTGCAAGGCATGATTTTAGCAATTTTTCAACTGCTTGTTGTGCATGATATACTGCGATGCTGAATTTTTTACTTTTAATAAGTATCGATACAGTATCATAATCATTTTTAGCTTCTACAAAATATGCTTCAGCAATATCCAGGTTCCGCGTCAAGCAACCACTTCCCAGTAATCAGCGTGCCTCAGAACGTCCGTAGATACTTTTTGCTCAAAATGTTCCTTTAGTTTAGCGAATGCGCCATTATCGTATAAAATAATACCAGAATCCAGGATATTAAGTATCAGTGGATTTAGAGCATCCAATGCAGCCTCCAATTCTTTGATAGACCCGGTCTTTGGAGAGACCTGACCTATTGTTCGATATAGCCTTTTTCTGAGTCCTATTTCAAGATCTCGCCGCTCCATCCAATTTCCGAATTTCCTGTTCAGGATAATAAGGATATCAATATCAGAATATGTCTGGGCAGTCCCTTTTGCATAGGAACCGAATAAAATCACACTGCAAAGATCCTTCTGAAATACATCTATCAGTTCCGATACAATTTTTTCTGAAACTTTGCGTGAAAGCATATACTCAGCTTTTATTATTATGAGTTTAAATAATTAGTCTTGCCATATATTTTGCAATCTTCAAATATTCACCCCACCTTCTTCAATATTCCCCGCCCTGCGATCACTCCCGTGGCCGAAGCATTCACAATATCCCTCGAAAGCCCCGCGCCGTCCCCCGCCGCGAACAGGTTCTTGACATTGCTTTCCATGTTCCTGTCAACCAGCACCTGCATGGAATAGAACTTGACCTCGGGCGCGTACAGGAGCGTTGAATCCGATGCCACACCGGGTATGATCTCGTTCAATACCTCAAGACCTTCTCTTATATCAGTGACGATACGGTGAGGCAGAGCCATTGAGATATCCCCTGGCGTAACATCCTTCAGGGTATTTATTACCACATTCTTCTTGAGCCTCTTTTCGGTACTGCGCCGACCCCTGCGCAGGTCACCCATCCTCTGCAGTACGGGTTTCCCTCCGCCGATGGTTGTGGCAAGTTTGGCAATGCTGCGCCCGTAGCGCACGGTATTCTCCATGGGCTCAGTGAGCTCAACTCTCACGATAAAAGCAAAATTTGTGTTCTCGGATTCCATATTCCTCATGGAGTGGCCGTTCGTGGCTATGAACCCTTCGTACTCTTCCTTGACAACGAAGCCGTGCTCATTTGTGCAGAACGTCCTGACAAAATCATCGTAGGTCTTGGTCTGGATGTGGAACTTAGGGTCGCGGTTTATTTTGGTTATGGGGTCCATAACTATTGCGGGTACTTCCACCCGCACACCGACGTCAATGGGTGCATATTTCGCCCCAATTTTGTGCCTATTCACGATCTCGTCCACCCACGAGGCGCCAACCCTTCCCGGCGCTATCAGGGTAAAGCGGGAGCGTATCTCTATTCCGTCATTCAAAACAACACCATTGCATGTTCCATTCTCTATGATGAGATCTGCCACCTTTGTATTGAGGAGGAATTCAATCCCTCTCTCTTCCAGGTCTTTCTCGAAGTTGCCTATCACCTTCGGGGCGTTATCTGAACCCATATGTCTCTGGATGATCTCAATGAATCTCGCTCCCACGGCAGCGGCACGGCGTTTCAACTGCTCCACCTCGTTTCCTTTCGGAATATACAATTGTTCGGGCGCTCCGTATCTCACGAACACCTTATCCACATGGTCCACAAGCTGCCATGCATATTCGGTGTCACCTGTCTGCTCTGCAAGGTCCCCTCCGATATCGGGGCGCAAATTCAATGTTCCATCGGAGTACGTCCCCGCACCTCCCACGCCGCACATTATATCGCACGGGTCGCAGTGGGTGCAGATGCCCCTGCGCTTCATCTTGCATTCCCGCTCTTTGATATCGCGTCCCTGGTCTATGATAAGCACGTCCAACTTTCCCGCAAGCTCATCTGCCGCGAACATGCCAGCCGGCCCTGCACCCACGATCACAACGTCGTATTCCGTTTTCCGGGTCATGAGATCACCTCCGAAAGCATATCCGTGTCCCGGGCGATCTTGATCTCCCGCGCTATACGTCTTCCCATGGAGAGTTTTTCCTCCACAAGATCCGAATACGGAGAACCGTTAATGAAAAGATTCGTTCCGGCAACGATGCGTGCTGAGATCTCAAATACTTTCAACTCGAGCGAGTCCGTCACCACGGCCTCAAGACAGAACGGTCCGATCATGCCCCCGAACAACTCAAGTGATTTTTCCACTACTTTTTCACCCATATCAAATATCCTGGGAAGGAGCGATTCCCTCACTATGAGAGGAATGTTCCCCGTGACCACGAACGTGGGATATATCCCGGCTTCGGCAAGTTCCGTGGGTGAACCGATCCTGAATATCTCATCTGCGTTCGATTCCACGCGCCTGTCGATCCCCAGCAGTTCAAGCGTACCCTTGCTCAAAGCATATCCTTCCTGTTTGATAGGCGAGTAAAAATAATGCATGTAATAACGCGTTCCGAGAACGAATTCCTGAATGGTATATTTTTCAGAAATGTTGATCCTTTTTTTGAAATCGGAATAATTCTTTACAACAAAGAAACCCATCCCGCCTTTTGCCCCGTAGTACTTTACCATCATGGGCGAGTCGATATCCTCCGGGTTTTTTATCTGCCTTGGCATTTTTATTCCTGCGGATTCAAGCCAATTCCGGCTCATTTCCCTATCTGATTCCCATTCAAGCACCCGGCGGTTTCCGTAGGTGGGTAGGTGCAGTTCCTGGAAATTGGTGGCACCCAGGTATTCCACAAAAGAGCCGTGAGGGATAATTATGGCGTTCTTTGCTCCAAGTTCTTCTGTCTTTGAAAGGATTTCCTTATAATCTTTGACGATGAAAAATTCATCGGGCTTTGCCTTTGGAAAAGCATCATAGAACTTGGGAGGCGCGCCCATGCATATGCCGATAGTCTTGAAACCTTCTTTTCTTGCGCCATCGAATATCTGGAGGCTGCTGTGCGAACAGACAGTGGCGATAGCCAGATCATCCTTATCGTAACCTTCCAAAATATCAAGAATCTCCTGTTTAGTAATCATTTCGCCTCGTAGTACCCATGTTATATAATTTAGTTGGTTAATTAATCTTGTGGGTACGTCTAAGATTGTAATTCTATATTCCTAAAATTCACCAAGCGTCCTCTGGCCTTTCTCTTCCATCAGATTCGCAGCTTTTACCCCAACCCTTCGAAGTGCTGCAGGATTCTCAGTAAGGAAGGCTCTGGCAAGCTCGCGAGCTTCCGTCCTGATTGTATCAAGATCTTTTGCCGGCGCGCTGAGCGTGTGTGTCTTGGAGTGGGTTTTAAAATCGCTTGTAATCGCCACGAACGAGATGGACTTGAAGCCAAGCTTTCGCTCAATAAGTTTCCTGTACACATCCTCTGAAAGCTCATCTATGGCACTAAAAATAATATGCACATCCTTTGTATCCTCCTTCAACGTGGTTATCCGTCCTATCTGCTCCGTGCCTTCCCGCTCTATCACAGGTGAATCATCTATCCCCCGCGATGCCTGTTTCAACCACATTCCCTTGGCCTGCCCGAATTCCCGGGTGAGTTCTTCTGCCGAAACCATTGAAAGCTCTCCGATGGTCCGGACTCCCAGCTCATTCAATCTCTCCCCCGTCTTCTTTCCCACGCCTGCAATGTCAGTGATCTTAAGCGGTGCGAGGAACTTCTGGATTTCATCCGGTTTCACGACGGTCAATCCATCCGGTTTCCTGAAATCCGAAGCTATTTTGGCAACGAGTTTATTCGGCGCCACTCCTACCGAGCATGTCAATCCCACTTTCTTCCTGATTTCCTCTTTGATCTTCACAGCCAACAATCTTGCTTCCTCATAGTCAGGAACCATTCCGGTGATTTCACAGAAAGCCTCATCCACGCTCTCCTGTTCAAACGTCATGCAATGCCCTCGCAGTATCTCCATCACCTCATCCGAAATGCTGCGGTAAAGTTCCATATTTACCGGAAGAAATACCGCATCCTTAACCATTTTTTTTGCGCGGCTGATTGGAATCCCGGCTTTTATCCCTAATTTTCGGGCTTCGTAGTTGCTCGTGCTCACAGCGCCGCTGTCCCCTCCTCGCCCCGAATATACGCATACCACCACAGGCCTGCCTTTAATCTCAGGGTGTTCCCTTTCCTCGCACTGGGCAAAGAAATAGTTCATATCCGCATGGAGGATTATTCTCTTTTTGGATTCTGGATCAGACATTCGAAGGTAAATAATTTTGAAATACAAAAGAACTTTCGCTGCTCTGTTGATTAAGAAGACCCGGGCATTTCAAGGAGGCCAAAATAAACAGCATCCTGAATGAGCCACAATTTTGCCGGATCTTCATGGATAACTTTGCATTTAAAAGGATATATATTTATCTATTTAATCACGATAATTCATTATGATTCCTGCAGAGATTCTACCCTCCGAAAATCAATTCCAGATGTTCCCTTTCTTTTATCAGTTCCATTATCTTGTCCTCCCTTGAAAGGGGTTTTGAATATACTTTATCATCGATCTCCATCGTAAGGTCTCCATTATAACCCGTATCTCGAAGCGCACTCAGGACCTTGTCCAGTCCTTTTACCATGTGGGAAGGGTAATGCGGCTTTCCATCATGCGGCCCCCCTATATGCACATTGATTATTCTATCGCCCAGTTCTTCAATGAAGGATAGGGCGGTATTGGAGGATTGGATGAAAGCATGGGTTATATCCAGAGTAAAAGAAAGCCCCGGAAAATCGTCCAGAACCTCTTTCATTTCGTCGGGGGTGGAACACATGCTCGATATGCCCGGCATGCTGTTCTCCAGCGAAAGATCCAGATCAAGTGAATCTGCCCTTTTCCCGGCTGTCACCAGGTATTTCAAGAACTTGTCCCAGTCTTCATTTGTGGGAGTGCGATGAACGGTCCTCTTGCCGGGATGGATCGTGACCAGCCTCGCCCCGAGCCTGCTGGCAAGCTCAAGCGACCACAATGTTTCCTTTATCGTGGCCTCGTACACCAGGTCATTATATGACGCCGCGTTCAAATCCAGTATCGGTGCATGGAGCGTGCATCCTTCCGGCATCATGGATATCGCTTCTTCAAGTATCACGATGGACGTTCCATCGTTCCTCACTGCCCAGAAATCAGGGGTCTCTGCCCAGAATTCGACCCTTTTTATCCCGGCCTCCAGCAGTATCTCCATTATTTCATAGACACTGTATTCCCAGAGGAACAGGGATGAACACGAGAGCCTCATTTCAGAAACCTACAATATCATTGGAGACAAGACTATATATTGATTTCAGTCTGCCTAGTTTAATGCATTTTGAGACCTGATAGAAAAATTATTGGAATATTTTAAATATCAGCTTGAATATGATATTATCGGAGGTTAATTTTGATTAAGCGAGGAATGGGATATATCTTAACATCTATTAGTATCGTATTATTGTTAGTAGTTTCAGGTTGTGTGAGCACGCAGCCGATCCCTACAACACCGCCGGGAACACCAGCGCCAGCCACACCAGTGCCCGCCCCTAGAATAGATCGCGTGGGTTTCCCTGAAGGCTATCAGACAAACTTTAAATTATTCTATGTGTTCGACAGGCCAGATAATAAACGGGTGCTCGTGGTTTACGCCAATGACAATGCTTCCTTATTGAAACCAGGCCAGCTATTTCCTTATGGCAGCATCCTGGCCATGGAGACATATAGCACCAAGCAGGACGCTTCGGGCAATATACAGAAAGATGCTGACGGCCACTATATACGCGATCAACTCCAGGGCGTTCTTGTGATGCGTAAAGAACTGGGCTTTGGCGCAGAATATCAAAACGTGCGCAATGACGAATGGGAATATGCGGCATACCGCCCGAATAAAACCGTCCTCGTACCGCCTCAGAATACCTATGCATGCGCTGCCTGCCACCTGGCTGCCCACGACAAAGATTATGTCTTCCAGAAGGACTTGTTCTTTGTCCCTGGAAAGTATGGCGCCTTGCCTGTAGCAGGTCAGAACGAGGTTTTCATCTCCTCGATGAGCTTCAGGCCAGCTACGCTGCAGGTTAAAGCCGGTACCACAGTTAGATGGGTCAATTATGATGTGATAGCACATTCTGTGGTTGAGAACAATCAGTCGTTTGCTTCATCTATACTTAATCCCGGGGATTCTTTCAATCAAACTTTCAGCCAAGCCGGGACTTTCGACTACGTTTGCGGAATTCATCCACAGCTTATGAAAGGTAAGATCGAAGTAAAGGAGTAGAAACGATTATTCTGAGCTGCAAATTTGCAGCTCTTCCAATCCTTGTTACCTGTGTATTCCTCACAACATCTTATTTACGAGCTTTACATGGCGAAGCTCAACTGCGATCCCCCTTGCGCTCTCTTTCATCTCCCAGCCGCTCATCAAGGCTCGCCCAACCCCGAAGACTTTTTCACCCTCCACAATCACTTCGTCGCCGGGACGGATATGAGGATCTGCATCCTGTACGCCGGGCGCGAGGATACTGCTGTGCGGCACGAAATCACCAATCTTCACTCTGTAATAGGGATGATCGCGCAGCCTTAGCCCACCTTCCACCGTCAGGGCGAGAGTGCCGTATTGAGGGATCAAAGTTGCCAGCTGTTTTTCTGCGAATAACTGGAATTTGGGAAAGGGTGCTCTGACAACGGCATTTTCCACAAGCATAACTCCTGCTCCTTTCCCAAACTGGTAATCAGCTGTGGCGCGAATCAGATCAAGCTTTGTTTCCTCTGATGAGCGCTTTCTTGCATTCTCCAGACTGGAAACCGCCTCATTGAGTTTTTCCAGAGAAACACTGGATGTAACCCCTTCATCTGCCGTATAAGCAAATTCCATGCCCAGCTCTCTCTCCACAGATTCGCAAATCTCCCTGTATGCGCCATAGACATGAGCGATTATGTTCTTATATCTGTTTTTCAGAAGATACGACTTCAGACAGCTTCCCACCCACGCCCTCTCCTCAAGGTCCCAGTGCCCTGTAACTGGCGTATCGTAATGTGCAGCCGGGTACATCAGTTCAAGTTCCCGGGGCACCACACCCATGGGCGAGGTGAGGATGACCTCGTGCACGAACTTTCGGTATTTTCCTAAAGCATTTATGAATTTCTGATGGCTGAGGGATATTGAATATGGTTTTTTCGCAGAGCAGGGCAGCAAGACGAGAGTATCAAGTTCTGGCGCATTGTAGCGCTCCATTATCCTTTGGGCAAACCTTCGTATCTCCACTCTGTTAAGCGATTCAGAAGTATTGGCATACAGCGTAACTGACCGGAAAATCGGTGTACTTTTTTCAAGGAATGCCTGCTCGGCATCAATAAGCCGGAGCGCCGCTGTGAGCCAGGGGCGTGCCCTGCATTGGCGCTCTATGTACTCGCGAAGATGCCCGGCCCTGATATGCTCACGGATGGTGCGCATTTCCTCGACGAGTTTATTTGAATTATGCTGCGATAGCAACTCGGCGCGTTCTTTTTTTGGTAACCTGATGAGAACCTGCGGTGTATTTGCATAACACGCAGGGCAGACGCACGGGAATTCATGCAACCTGTCAAGATGGAATTCGCCTGAGTTCGTAAGGTAAATGTCCTGGTATGCCTTGATTATCGGCAATGTTCCATCCACAAGATCAACACCCAGATATACCAGCATCGATAGATTTTCAGGTGTGGCCAGGGCAGGGGCATAGAGCAGGGAGTCGGCGCGCGTATTTTCTTTGAGCCTGATTATTGTCTCAACGAGTTCGCGAGGTCTGTTCTCAAGTTGCTTTGCCGCGCCTAATGCGTACAGGTCTGATATCGGATATTCAGTAGCGGAGGGATGGATGACAATGCTCTGGTGAGTGAAGTGCGGCGCACCCGAATTCTGAAGCTCTCTTACGATTTCCTCCCGGGTATGCAGGGGCACTGACTTATGAGGGATAATGATTATCTTCTTGGCATCCGGTTCAATGGGTGCGGTCTTATTCCACAGGGAGCCGGAATCGAATATGGGGCTGTCTGCTTTGCCAGGATCGATGATTGCGGGGGTTGAAAGCTCCCTTTCCAGAAACAGTTTGCCAATCCTGGCTGCTGTGTCGCGATGTGTGATTTCGAATATTTTGGTCATAAATTTTAAAATCGATATCAACCGCGGATGAACGCGGATGAACGCAGATATTTGTTAATTGTGGTGCTGTTAAGGTGAGGGCTTTATTTAAATCTGAGCTTGGGTACTAATAAATTGAACACAATTTGACGGGTCATAGGATTAATGAATGTCTGCCATATCGTCACACTATTCAAATTATTGGCCGGCCACCACAATAAGGAGTGAATAAGGGCATGAGGCATGCGAATTGAAAATTTGATTGAAGATCAACATTACCTCTTGAGCTTAGCAAGAAATTGCTTGCGAAATTTGGCTACCTTTGGGGCAATCACTATGCGGCAGTAGGGTTGGTCAGGGTTGTGCTCAAGATAATCCTGGTGATACTCCTCTGCTGTGTAGAACGATTTGAACGGCGTGAGCTCGGTTACGATCGGCGCATCCCAGATTTTTGCAGCCTCGACTTCTGCAATCACCTCTCTGGCAACCTTTTCCTGTTCCGATGAATGATAGAAT
The DNA here is from genome assembly GCA_027460535.1 of Candidatus Methanoperedens sp. Lineage (NCBI taxonomy): Archaea > Methanobacteriati > Methanobacteriota > Methanomicrobia > Methanosarcinales > Candidatus Methanoperedentaceae > Candidatus Methanoperedens > Candidatus Methanoperedens sp. Next base: position 213,238 of record JAPZAR010000027.1, on the reverse strand, counting down.
ATCACCGAGCGGTACTGGGTGCCAATATCCGCACCCTGGCGATTCATTGTAGTTGGGTCGTGGATCGTGAAGAAGACCTCCAGAAGCTCTCTGAACGAGATAATCTGGGGATCAAACGTGATCTGGACAGCCTCGGCGTGGCCTGTTGTTCCGGTGCAGACCTCGCTATAGGATGGGTTGGGCGCACTGCCCCCGGAGAAGCCTGATACCACTTTCTCCACACCACGCAGTTCGTTGAAGATGGCCTCCAGACACCAGAAACATCCGCCGGCCAGGGTTGCGATTTCGCTTATGTTGCGTTGATGCATAGATGAAGCCTCATTTCGCTATGTGTTATTACCAACTTCATCTATGCCCCAGGTTTCAATCCATGAAGGCAAGGTCTACTGGCCTCCATTAGCGAGCCGCCAGACCATTGGCTCCGCCGGGTACACTAACCGTCGTCACCGGTGTAAGGCTGCCATCTGGATTAACCCGGAAGCCAGCAATTGTGCTAACTCCGAAGTTCAGGCTATACAGAAACTTGCTGTTCTTACTTAAGGCCAAGTCAATATTTCCTGTGCCGGGTGTGCCTGCGATCGAATCGAGAAGGGAAATCATCCCTGTTTTGCCGATTTCGTAACTCGAGATAGTGCCGCTATGTGCATTATTTGTATAGGCGAACTTCCCATTTTTAGTTACTACAACCCAGCAGGCCGCAATCTGGAAATCCGGGATGGAGCCACTTATTGTGACCAGATTGCCATGATCATCCACAGCGTACGAAGAAAGAGCATTGGAAGCAGCTTCACTAACAATTAGATGTCCTTTTTTATCAAATGCGAACCCAAATGGTGTTGCGCCATTAGAAGCATGTGTCATAGGTCCATTCGCAATTCCTTTTTTATCTACAGTATACGTATCGATGATGTTGGAGGATTTCTCCGTGACCACTAACACTTTTCCATCGGGATCAAAAGCTATCTCCGCAGGACCAACAGCTATGCCACTCAAAGGTCGGGTAGATCCGGGAATAAGTGACAGCTTGCCTTTATTGCTCAGATGGAAACCTGCAATATTACCGGATGCTCCAGCATTCAGGACGTACACCAAATCTTCATGGATTGCGATGCTGATTGGCTGGATTCCACCTGAACTAACCTTGTCTGTAAGCATCAAGCCTTTGGGTTTCACCCGGAAAACAGAGGTATCATTGCTTCCTGCATTGACTACTAAAAGCAAATCGCCTTCTTCGCTGAGTACCAGTCCGCCTTGGCTACCAAGGCTGCTTCCCGTCCCCATACCATTAGTTGAGAAGGTACCGGAGAAGATTAATGTACCATCGGCCGCCCGGTCATAACGTATCACCTCGTTGCCTGCTGCCGCATTAGTCATGGTATACACAGCTCCATTTCCGTCGTCTGCCGCGGCAGCAACCGGAGAAAGAAACGCAATCGTTCCGAGAGCCAGCAACGCCAAAAATGCCAACGCTACTGCCTGAGATATTGACCATGCACTCTTACCCCAATTGGCTCGAGTCTTATTTCCAGGTATACAATGCTTAGAAATTTGGATGTTAGATAATTCCAGCTTTTCTATATATCTTTCATTACTAACCATATTCTCACCCAAATGACATCGTTTTTAATCATGAATAAAGCTTTCGTCATCTACCCATAAATTCTTAATTACCAGCATTCGCCACAAAGTTTTAAGTAGCAATGCAGTCAATAAATTATTGTTAGTGTATGGTCGAGATTTCAATTGTTGTTGCGTTCATCGGGGGATTGATATCCTTCCTATCCCCCTGCATGCTGCCGGTCATCCCAGGATTCCTGGCATATCTGGCCGGGGTGTCGATTGGCGAATCGAAATCGAAACGCAGAGATATTTTTCTCAACAGCGTATTTTTTGTTCTGGGATTTTCAGTGATATTCGCAGCCCTTGGTGTTCTGCTAAATTCTATCCTGGCGAGAGCTGCATACGATGTCCAGATATGGCTTGCACGGATCGGCGGCAGTATCATAATCATCTTCGGACTTTACCTTGTCGGGCTCATTGAGATACCATTTCTTGAGAGAGAGTATAAATTCAAAGTCGGGAAATTCAAATCAAAATATCTCACATCTTTCTTATTTGGATCTGCCCTTGCAGCCGGATGGACACCCTGTGTAGGTGTCGCATTCGGCAGCATCCTGGGCCTTGTTGCTATAGAGCCGGGACTTGCATTCTATCTTCTGCTTTCGTATTCGCTGGGGCTTGGTGTTCCTTTCCTTATTGTGGGGTTATTCACATCGCAGGCATCCAGTTTCATCGCCAGCGTAACAATTCGCCATGCAACATTGTTCAAATATATCAACGTGGTTTTCGGGATCATACTTATCATTCTTGGCATCCTTGCCTTTACCCAGAACCTGAATCTTATTGCTAATTTTGAGCCTCTCAATCGCTACATCTTACGACAATGAAAACAAAAACAATCACTCTCATCCTGGTTCTTATTGCGATTGCCTCGGCGATCACATATTTAGAGTCGCTGAAACCTGTGAGGATATCACCACAGGAAGCTGTGATCCGGCCTAACGTCGCAGCAGGAAACTTATCGAACGCCGCACAGGAAGAAAGAATTCTCAATAGAGATAAGCTGGCAAAATATCCATTCGCCAAGGAAATTGTTAATCCTTCCGGCTATATCAACACGGATAAGATCACGGTGTCTGAGCTTATTGGCAAGAAGGTCATTCTTATCGATTTCTGGACATACAGTTGTATCAACTGCCAGCGGACCATACCCTATCTCAACAGCTGGTATGAAAAGTACGGGGATAAAGGGCTTGAGATCATTGGAGTGCACACCCCTGAGTTCCTCTTTGAACAAAAATATGAAAACGTGCTTGCTGCGGTGAACAAATTCGGCGTTAAATATCCTGTGGTTATGGACAACAATTATTCAACATGGACCGCTTACGGCAACCTCTACTGGCCTCATAAATATCTCATCGATATAGATGGGTTCATAGTCTATGACCATATTGGCGAAGGGGCATACGATGAAGCGGAGCAGAAGATCCAGGAACTTTTGCAGGAGAGGATGGCGGTTTTGAATATAAATGAAAAGGTTACCACTCAAATTTCAAAGCCTGCAAGCGCAGTGGATGTTGATTTTACAAAAGTGGGAAGCCCAGAGGTTTATTTTGGTGCGGCCAGGAATACATATCTTGGCAATGGAATGCCTAATATGGTTGGGATTCAAAACCTTTCCGAACCCGCAGAAATCAATATCAACACCCTCTATCTCGTGGGAAGCTGGAATTTTCAGGAAGAATATGCTGAAAATGAAAATCCACAGGCAAAGGTCATTTTCCACTATAACGCAAAGAGCGTTTATTTTGTGGCAAGCGCAAAAGACGGTGCGATAATCCAAATTTTTCGTGATGGCAAGCAGCTTGGAAATGAAGCCGGAGCAGATGTTATGAACAAAAATGGTTCAAGCATCGTTAATGTGACCGAATCCCGTCTCTATAAACTCATTGAAGACCCCACAGGTTATGGCGAACATACGCTTGAGATCGTTATAGAGAACCCCGGTCTTCAGGCATTCACTTTTACTTTCGGTTGAGCGCCTTAAAGAATAGAGAAACAGAAGGGCGCAGGCATCATGCATGCGCCCCGGCAGTCTAGTTGTAGACTGATGTCTGATTGATCACGTCAGAATATCTTCTATCTTCCCTATTATTTAAGTATTTGCTTGGAAATCCGATAATACTTTCACACCGCTAGGAGATTCTTTAGAAATACTGAAAGCATGGTAGAAATCGTGCCGAGGTAGTCTAGCCAGGTAAGGCGTCAGACTGATAATCTGATAGATCACGTCAGGTCATCGCGGGTTCGAATCCCGTCCTCGGCGCAGTGATCATCTTATTAGAATATCAGATAACATAACAAAAATATGCGCAATTTTAATTGACAAGGTTTAATATGCTAATTTACACAATTATCTTATAGTCGAAAAATAATTGTATGGTTGAATAGGAGTAACTATGGACAGTATAGAAATAAGTACCATCGTTCTTGCTATTGCCACGGCGGTACTAGCCGGCGTTACAATATGGTATGCCTATTCTACAAATGAAATTCTTGAAGAACAGAGAGTTGCTAGAAAAGCAACGGTAATTCCAAAAGTATTTGGAAAATTAGAATTCCTTGCCCCTACTTTTTTAGTGCTGAGAATTGAAAATGTCGGGAAAGATTGAAGACTACATTAAGAAAATAAGCGAAACTCTTGAACAAATAAAACAGAAATTAAAATAACCATCACCGTGTTACAACCTCTTTGCATCAGCCCTAATACCCCTCACTCCCTCACCAGCCAGCACCACAGCGGCACAAACCTCACCCTCTTCCCCTCCCTCTCCTCCTCCCCAAAATAATCATCCGTCACAACAATCCCCTCCTCAACCTCAACACTCCTCATAGCCTCCACAAGCCCCGCCACCTCCCTCTCCTTCGTCTTAGCATCATTGATATCCCAGCATACCTGGATCAACTGCTCCACCTTCATGCCTTCCATTACAACAAAATCAACTTCGCCCTTTCCCTTCCAGTAATAAACCTTCTTCCCCCTTCTCCTGAGGTCAATAAAAACAAGGTTCTCGCAGAGCCTCCCGATATCCTGTGAAAACCTGAAAGACACGGTATTTCTCATCCCCGTATCGATGAAATAAACCTTCTTTGGATTTTTTATTTGCTCTTTCAGTGAGTATGAAAATTTAGCAACCTGAAACGAAAGATAGGCTTTTTCAAAATAAGTAAGATATTCCCTGACTGTATTCTCATGGGTTCCTGCAAGTTCCCCGATATTATGGTAGCTCACAGCGTTTGAAATATTCCCCATTACAAAATAGGCTATCTCTTCAAGTTTATTAGCGTGCCTCACCTCAAAGCGGGGAACGATGTCCCTGTATAGGATATCCTTATAATATTCTTTTAAAACAGCCTCCCTCTGCGATTCATCAAGAAAAACAACCTCGGGGAAACTACCCCATTTAAGCACCTCGTCAAGATGATGCCTCAGTGTGTCCTTTATCCCGTAATTCCTCACATAAATCTCTCTGGGGTCAGGCGATACGATTATATCTTCACCCTTTGCTTTCAGTATTTCCCTGAAATTAAAGGGAAATACCTCAAACTGAAGGTTTCTTCCAGTCAGGAGCGTTGAGAGTTCAGAGGATAACAGCGTAGCATTCGAGCCTGTTATTATGAACCTTATACCTTCCTCCATATCGTAGGATGCTTTTATCCACTTCTCCCAGTTTGGAACGTTCTGGATTTCATCAAACAGCAAATACTTTATCCCTTTTGGGTTTTTAAGCTTTAAGTAATCCCTGTAGAGGGTTTCGATGCCATTAGGATCGGTTATTAATCTCAGGAAAACGGGATCATCGAAATTCACATAGAGCACGTTTTCGGGCGGTAATTTTTTTAAGAAAACGTCCACAAGTTGAAAAAGTAGATAGGATTTACCTGACCTTCTGACCCCTGTTATTACAAGAACGTATTTTGTTTCAAGAAATTTCAGAACCTCGAACTTGATATCCCTCTCTATGCCTGTGGGAAATTTTTCGCCCCTCCAGTGCCGGTTCTGCCTGATAATTATCTCTTCATAGGTCATTATCAACAATATAGTATTGATAATTCTTAAATCTTTCGCACTATATTATATATAGCCCTCAAATGCGCCCATCTTCTCTTTTTGTTATCAACATAGCTCTTTGCGCGATTTCTTCCATCAGTGGATGCTCCCTCTCATACACGAACGTGAACTCAGCCTCATGATTCGCCTCAATCAGTTCAAGAGTATTTTGAAGCGCGACCGTCAGCGCCTCATAGTCCGGTTCATCGATCACCTCGGCATTGAAGGGATACGTTTCCTTGAGTTCAAGCGGATATGCGCCAAAGGGTGCTTTGAATTCAAGTACCCAGTCGAAATCTTCCTCTTTTTCAAGCCTGTGTTCCCTGATCAGGACTTTCCCCCTGAGATCGAGATTCCTGAGCTTTTTCCTGCACCTTGATATCTCAGGTCTCTGCGCCGATTCCGGCCCCCCGTAAAAGAAGGTGGATCTCGATACTGGCTGGAACTGTTCTATCCAGTCCGAGTAATGGAGCGCGCGCTTAAGCCCGTTGAGGAGCTGGGGATGTGACCTGCACCGCTGCTCCACAAGTTCCCAGAGGCTCCCTTCTTTTATTGCCTGCTTGACTTCGCGCATCTCTTCGAAGGTCGCGTAGAGATTATGGCGCGCGAGCAGTTCTTCCCGCTTTTCGCTTTTCATCAGCTTCCCCGCGTCATGGGAAATACATACAGGGCATGAGCATGGCAGGTACTGGAGCTTATCCAGATGATACGTGCCCCTTACTGTCATGTACCGCCCCTCTTTGGCATAGAGGGCATATGAGGCAGAATCGAATAGATCACAGCCAAGCGCGACCGCCAGGGAGAACATCGCAGGGTGTCCAGCACCAAAAAGGTGGACCGGAGCTGAAGGTGAGAGTCCTTTTTTCGATGCCACGATAACGTCCACGAGGTCTGAATAGCGGTAATTTTCCATCAAGGGAACAACTGCCCCAAGCGGATAAATGTCGAAATCAAGCTGGCTCAACTCCCGCGCAGCGCGCTCACGCAAATCAGGGAATGTAGATCCCTGCACAGGTCCGGCCAGAAGCATATCCTTTTTTAAACCCAGGGCTTCTTTTGCTCTCTTTTGGGTTATTTCAAGTTCCGATTCGGCCCGCTCTCTGGATACATCCGGAGGCGTGGGAATATCCAGCGGAACGCCGATATCAGAGCCTATCTCCTGCTGGAATTGGACTATTTCCTTATTATTCACTTCCACTTCACCATAAACAGATAACTGGTAGGACCCAGAATCTGTCATTATCGGGCCGTCAAAACCCAGAAGAGAGTGCAATCCCTCTCTCAGGGCGCGCTCCCTGAGCTCCGGTTTTCGATAAATGATATAGGAATTCGTTATTATGATTTCAGCACCTATGTCCCGGAGTTCATCGGGCCTGATAGTCTGGATATTGGGATTGACAACCGGCATAATAACAGGTGTTTCCACCGTGCCATGCGGCGTTTCAAGGCGCCCGATGCGACCGCAGATGTCCTTGTTTATAATTTCGAATATTGGGGGCATATCTGGGCTCATCAATGATGGAGAACTATATTAAAATGCGGTCGAACAGGAATTAGCCGAATCAAAATCGCATTATTTCATAGAGCCTTTAATAAATTGACCGGGATCGATGTATGAACCGCATGCTATCGTTGCACCCACATTTATCATGCTGTTTATGCCGGTGTGAACATTGTCTCCCATAATCGCGCCCAATTTTCTCCTCCCTGAATCGAATCTCTTTCCTCCCAGTTCCACAAGTACAGTCCTTCCATCGTGCCGCAGATTCGCCACCTTTGTCCCTGCACCAAAATTGCAGCCCTCTCCGATGATGCTGTCCCCCACGTAGCTCAAATGCCCTATATGGGTTCTTTTCATCACTATGCTGTTCTTCACCTCTGCGGCGTTGCCGATCCTTGCGTAATCTCCAATGCTGGTAGCCGCCCTGATGTAGCAGTTGGGACCTATATCGCAGTTATCTCCGATGACCACGGGGCCCTCTATATATGCGCCGTTCCTTACGATGGTATCCTTGCCTATGGCTACTTTACCATTCAGTGTCACGTAACGTTCGACCTCGCCCCTTATCTCCCATTGTACTTCCTCTCCATCCATCAGGATCTTTTCATTGGCTTCGAGCAGGTGCCAGGGAAACCCTATATCCTGCCAGTGTTCAAGAGGCGTATAGCATACTTCTTTTCCTGAATCGATAATGAACTGGATGGAATCCGTGATCTCATATTCCCCGCGGGGGGAAGGAACCGTAGAATCAATAGCATCAAAGATGGACGGCTCAAAAACGTAGATACCCGCATTTGCAAGGTCAGAGCCAGGGTTTTTCGGTTTTTCGATTATTTTTTCCACTTTTTTCCCTTTAATGTACAGTATTCCGTAAGCTTCAGGATTTGCCACTTTCTTCGCAGCCAGAATAGCTTCCCCCTCAGCGTTAATGATTTTTTTGATATCAGATATTCCTGCGATCACATCACCATTGCTTACGAGAAACCTCCCATTAATGTGCTCTCTTGCTGTTTTTATGGCATCGGCAGTCCCATTTTGACTCTGCTGTTCGATGTATTCTATATTCACACCCAGACTTCTGCCGTTATCAAAATACTCGATTATTTTTTCCTTATGATATCCAACAACTATTAAGAAATCAATTATGCCAGCAGCTTCCAGGTTCAGGATTATATGTTCCAGAATGGGTTTATTCGCAATGGGCAGCATGACTTTGGGCATGTTCTCCGTGAGAGGGCCCATCCTCGTTCCTTTCCCCGCAGCAAGGATAACTGCCTTCAATCTATTGCCTCCTTTACGATTTTCTCTGCAATGGCATACAATTCATCGCACCGTGTCTCAGATTCAACCATCATTCTTATTTTTGGCTCGGTACCGCTGGGACGCACAAGGATCCACCCGTCAGGAAGGTCCACTCTTACGCCGTCAAGAGAACTAATATTGCCAAGCCCTCCCAATCCTTCAGCTATTCTTGCCATGGCCTCTTTTTTATCCTTGCACAGTAGAGCGCCCCTTTTTACAGGATACTCGGGTATAGAGGCCAGAAGTTCGCCGAAATCCCCTTCGCTCTCCACGATATCAACAAGCCTTGCGGCTGCATAGATACCGTCAGGACATAAGGATATCTTTGGAAAAATCCATGCCCCCGAGGGTTCACCGCCGAATTCCCCCTTTATCCGATTGAGTTCTTCCGCGACATATACATCCCCGACCTTAGTGCGCGAAATCCTTATCCCTGTGAGGAGGTCGTCAAGGACCCGTGATGTATCGACCGGCACTGCAATGGACTTTTTGGCTTCACGCACTGCAAAGAAGGCAAGCATCTTATCCCCGCTGACAAAAAGCCCTTTATTGTCAACGGCCATCATTCTGTCCGCATCTCCATCATGGGCGATGCCCAGGTCTGCCCCGGCAGATTTGACTGTGGATTTCAGCGTGCCAAGCGTCTCGTCCACGGGTTCGGGCTCCCTTCCCGGAAAATGCCCGTCTGGCTGGGAATTAAGGGTAATTACCTCACATCCAATCTCCCTCAACACATACGGAGTGATGACTGAAGCTGCGCCACTTCCACAATCAACCACGACTTTCAAACTCGAACTCTTAATATTTTTTAGTATAATCTTGCTGTGGTCTCTCAAAGCAGTTCCGATTTCTCGCAGATCGCCCGTTTTCTCCCAGCTTGCATACTTGAATCTTTCTTTCTTCAGTATGTCTTCGATTTCAGCCTGCTCTTTTGTCCCAAACGACATCCCTTTCTTGAAGATCTTCATCCCGATATACCGTGCGGGGTTATGCGAAGCTGTGACCATTATGCCGCAATCATGATCCCTTGAAGCAATAGCAAGTGTGGGTGTGGGGACCATACCTATCCTGGTCACCTCGCTTCCCGCCGAAAGCAAGCCAGATACAATTGCATTTTCTATCATCTCGCCCGCTATTCTTGGGTCATGTCCTATCACCACATCAGGGCAGATGCTACCCACCGCAAGCCCGAAATTGAGAGCCAGTTGTGGGGTTATTTCCCTATTTGCAATCCCTCGTATTCCTGAAGATCCGAACATCATTTCATTCCACTGTTACGCTTTTCGCAAGATTTCTGGGCTGATCTATAGAACAATTGCGTGCTTTTGCAATATAGTAAGAAATCAGTTGGACCACTACTGTTGAAAGCATGGGATAAAAAACCTCCTCAGTTGTTGGGACTCTTATAATCCAATCCACGAATTTCTCAATTTCGCTATCTTTCTCATCTGCAATTGCAAGCACTGAAGCTTCCCTTGCTTTTACTTCCTTGATGTTATTCACCATTTTATCGTAAGTCAACCCTCTGGTGGCTATCGCCACGACCGGTGTGTTTTTCGTTATCAAGGCAAGTGGACCGTGCTTGAGCTCCCCGGCAGGATAACCTTCTGCATGGATGTAGGAGATTTCTTTGAGCTTCAAAGCCCCTTCAAGTGCTATCGGATAATTCAGTGTGCGCCCTATAAAAAAGAAATCCAAAGATGATGAAAAATGCTCAGAATATTTTATTATGTTCTCCTTATTATTGAGGATTCGCGTTATCTGTCCTGGAATCTGTTTCATGGAGCCAAGCAATTGTTTCATCCTGTCTCTGCTGATATTGCCTTTTATCTTCCCGAAATAAAACGCCAGAAGATATAGCACCCCAAGCTGGGAGATAAAAGTTTTTGTCGCGGCGACACCTATTTCAGGCCCTGACCTTGTATATATAACGCTGTCCACTTCCCTTGTGATCGTACTTCCCATAACATTCGTAATTGCCAGGGTCTTACATCCTGAACTCTTGGCTTCACGAAGAGCAGCAAGTGTATCCGCAGTCTCTCCTGACTGGGATATGACAATGACCAGTGATCCGGGTGAAGAATGGGAATACCTGAACTCGGAGGCTATTTCAACATCTACATGAACCTGAGCAAATTGTTCGAACAGGTTCTTTCCGAGCAATCCTGCATTGAAAGATGTCCCGCAGGCAATAATGCTGATTCTTGATATTTCCATGATCTGAGTCTCTGTCAAATTCATACCTTCCAGAGAGATGGCCCCCTCCATTTCCGATATCCTGCCCGCGAAAGTCTCATGAAGTGCCCTGGGCTGTTCATGGATCTCCTTCAGCATAAAATGCTCATAACCCGATTTTTCAGCCGCCTCCAGATCCCAATGTATGATATGCTCCATTTTCTGAACAGGATTTCCACTGCTATCGATAATAGATACGCTTTCTGGGGTGATGGAGGCAACCTCCATGTCATTTAGATATATCATCTTACGTGTGTACTTCAAAATGGCAGGTACATCGGAAGCAACAAAATTCTCATTTTCACCCACCCCTATTACAAGAGGGCTGTCCTTTCTTGCAGCGACCAGTTCAGAGCCGGAAATGGCAGCTATAGCATAGGATCCCTTAACTTCTTTGAGTGCTGAGATCACTGCATCCGCAAGATTATTCTTATAATTATGGTTAATGAGATGCGCCAGAGCCTCGGTGTCTGTCTCGGATACAAACAAATATCCGGATTGTTGGAGTTTTTCCTTCAATTGCTGGTAGTTTTCAACAATTCCATTATGGACGACAGAAATATTTCCAGAACTGTGAGGATGTGCATTTACTTTATCAGGCTTGCCATGCGTTGCCCATCTGGTGTGCCCTATTCCAACGGTCCCATGTAAATCTGGTAGGCTCTTTTCAAGTTCAGAGATTTTCCCTTTGTCCTTGTACACCTCAATGCCACCTTTGTTAAGAATGGCAATTCCTGCAGAGTCATAACCCCTGTATTCTAATCGTTTCAAAGAGTCAATAAGTATGGGAGCAGCTTCCCTCCTGCCGCTGTATCCTACGATTCCGCACATATCAGACCACGATAGAACCAGGTGGAATATCTTTATGGATCGTTGTCCCGGTTTCGACACAACAGTTATTTGCTATAGTCTTCCCTGCTTTTATTGAGACCCGATTTGCTATGATATTGTCGTCTCCAATCACGGTCCCCAGCAAATCTGCCTTGTGTAACGTCCCTTTCAACTCGATCAAAAGGTCATGGCCTACTTCGGTTGAGAAATGCGGGCTAATATTGTTGTTAGCCCCTATAATGGAGTTGGATATGTATGAGTTGCTCCCAACACGTACATCATTCATTATTATGCTATTCTGAATTTCGGTTGATGAACCGATTGTGGTATTATCACCTATGGCCGTTGACGGCAAAAGGACGGTGTTGGGACCTATATCGCAGTTTCTCCCGATGATCACAGGTCCAATGATGTAACAACCCCCCCGTATGATACTGTTCACCCCCAATATCACATTTCCCTTTATAGAAACATTATTTTCAACGGTTCCTTTTAAGTCCCTCTTGCATTCTTCCAGAACTATAGAATTGGCTTTAAGGAAGTCCCATGAATGAACCGCATCTATCCACATGGATTTTGAGACTACCATGCTGACTTCCTTTCCATCAATTATCATTTGCTGTATCGTATCTGTAATTGCATATTCCCCCATTTCAGATAGCGGTGTTTTGTCTATCTCCTCGAAAATCCAGGGAGTGAATAAGTATGCACCAGCATTCACAAGATGGCTTACAACTTCTTTTGGTTTTTCCATTATTTTGGAAACCTTCCCATTCTTGGAAATTATAACTCCGTAGCCGTATGTCTGTTCTCGTTCGACGGCAAGCAGCGCGAATTCGCCTTTCTTTCCTGACAAAAGATCTGAAATGGTATCGGCATTAATGAGGTTATCTCCGTTCAGAACCAGAAAATCGCCGTCTATAGATTTCCGCACCTGTTTTATAGCATGAGCGGTGCCGAGTTGGGCATCCTGGGCCACGTAATTGATCTTCACGCCAAATTCAAGGCCATCTCCAAAATAATCCATTATCCTCTCCTTCTTGTATCCCACCACCAGGATAATTTCCTTTATATCATTTTCAAGAAGCGCTTGAATGATATGCTCTAGCAGAGGTTTATTTGCAACAGGTAACATGACCTTGGACCGGCTCGAAGTAAGCGGGCGGCAGCGCAGACCTTCCCCGGCTGCCAGAATTACTGCCTTCATGATTTTGCTTTCGCTGTTCATTTAAGATCCCTTATTATATAGTAAGTGCTGATTAGTTCAAGTACTTTCAGGCAAATAAATATTTCTCATTTATCATAAATTAAAAGAGATAACAGCCTGAATATGCATGACTACTTCAATTCGGTTTGGGAAGCATGCTGATAGTGTTTTTCTTCATCATTATAATAATAACCATTATTATTTTTTAACAGAGATAAATCTATATAGTATGTGGTTCAATTATTGATTGAAGGATGTTGTTAGTGGCATCCGTGTGGACGGCGATAATGTGGAATCTATGAATAACATTGCCATTATTCCTTCAATTGTTGAATCGTTTACAAATGGAAAGAGGATAGGAGGTACGAATGATGGAACTGCTTGCAATTAGATGTGCGAACTGTAAAAAAGAAATTTACGTGCAAGAGAGCTATATAAGAGAAAAGATGTTCTGTACCCTTGATTGCATGGATAATTATAATGGGGAAAAACCAGACAGCAGGATACTTAGCTGAATATCTAAGCATGGGACTGGATCTGATTTAATTCTCTGGGGAAGAATATTGGATCAGACCAGTTGATATATTTACCCTGTCAGGCGTTTACATGGGAGGAGCCTTTTTCTACTCTCTATAGCCCAGGCTTTAACATTCACAGAATAGCTCAAGCCTTTGCATGCATCACCATCCGCGATCATAATACCTTTTGATAGATATTCACAGTTTCTTGCGCACGCTTTTTCCAGTCATATTCTCGAAATGCCAAAATCCGGGCATTATCTCCGAGCTTCTGTCTCTCATTTTTATTATTTATCAGGTATTCCAATTTTTTTATGAAATCATCTAAATCTCCTGCCCGGGCAAGGAGACCGCCATTTCCGATGATCTTTTTCACTTCATCAAAATCGAAAGAAATAACCGGTTTTCCCATGCTTAGATATTCAAAAAGTTTCAAAGGATTCCACCAGAACCCGAGTTTATCAAAGTATTCGAATTCGGAGGCATCAAAAGGTGCCACACAGATATCAGACATGCTCAAATAGGCCGGTAATGAATTATAATTAACCGATCCCAAAAAGATCGTATTCTTCATCCCTGAATTTCTGATGTTTTCATATAGATACCCTGAACCGATCATTAAAAAATATACATCGCTGTATTTTTCCATGAGTATTCTGGCCATTTTCGGGATAAGATGCACACCATGCCACTTCCTGAAAGAACCGCTGAAGGCGATCACTATTGCATTTTCGGGTATACCGAGCCTTTTTCGGAGTGAGTGCGAATCAATTGGTCTGAATTTTGTGGTATTTACGCCATTTGGAACTACATATACGGGGACGTCAGTAACATTTGAGATTACTTTTTTCAATGTCTCTGTTTGAGTTATGATTGCATCAGCATGCTCAAACTGTCTTTTCCTGTCCTTTTCTGCTATCTTTATTAATGTCTTGCTTTTATAGGCCTCATCCTCTATGTATGGGCTGTTCACTTCCAAAATCCTTGGCGCACCTATCTTTTCCGAAATATGATATCCAAACGGGTTAGGCGAATGGAAACGTTCATGGATAATATCCGGATGAAACTCCTTTGTTTTATTATATACGGAATAGTAACTTAAAAAATTAAAGGGAACAAAAGGAATTAGGTAAGGTTTGAACCACAGGGTGAATCTCGCATAATCTAACTCCAAACCCTCAACTCGTTCGTTCCAGAGAAAAGGATTCAAAGCTCTCTTGATAGATGGTGCAACAAACAATTTTAAATCCACCAGCGATTTCAAATTTTTTGCCATTTCGATCGTATGGACAAAACCAGCTGTAGCCGAGGGTGAAAAAATATCAAATGCAAAAAAGGCAACTTTCATAATACTGATGTAAAAAGAGTCCTTTTCCTATAATAGTTTCTGCTTTGTATGGCTGTATTTGCATTTTCAATAGCCATGGCAATTATCAATACGGAATAGAATACTCTTGCTGTATTTTAGGGGATCAATTCCATGATATTGGCGGTGAATGAGGTTCCATAAGCCAAAAAATTCTATAATATCATTAAAATCATGAAGTGTAGCAATCGCTCTGTCGTCTGGCAGAATCTGTTGAACTTGTGCCCGTTATTTCGGCCCCGGAGCCATACTCAGGAAAGACCTAATATATTTGGAAATCAAATGAGGAGAAATGAAACTTTGTCTTATTAATCCCTCATGGACTACCGTGAAAGGTTATGAAGACAGTATTCGAGTACCTTTTCCACTCGGATTGGCATATATCGCTTCTTTTCTGCAGAGTCAAGGGATTGAGGTAAAGATTATCGATGCTCTGGCAGATGGTTGGCGTTCCAGGAATTATGAGCCAAATAATATCATAAGGGTAGGCCTTACGCATAATCAGGTCGTTGAAATGGTTTCAGGGTTTGCGCCTGATGCAGTGGGTATTTCGTGCATGTTCACGTCCCAATCCAACAATCTTCATGAATTGGCCGGTGCGATTAAAAATGAAATGCCGGATGTGCCAATAATAGCAGGGGGTGCACATGCTTGCGCAGTTCCACAAGATGTTCTGGGGGACCCCAATATAGATTTCGTGGTCCAGGGGGAAGGCGAATATACGATGCTTGAGCTCATGCGCCATCTGGAGGGAAGCGCTGATATCATGGAAGTTAAAGGGGTTCATTTGAAAAAAGAAAACAGGATGATTTTCACGGGGCCACGGCCGCCGATTCTGGACCTGGATTCACTCCCGCTGCCAGCTTATGAACTCCTCCCGATGAATGAATATTTCAAATCAGGAGAAATGGGACTTGCACCCAGGTCAGTCACCAATAAAAGATGGATTTCTGTAATTACCAGCCGGGGATGTCCCTACAGGTGCAACTTTTGTTCAGTCCATCAGGTAACAGGAAGGAAGTGGCGCTCAAGATCACCGGATAACGTTCTTGATGAAATTGAACATGTCACAGGAAAATATGGTGTTAAACATATTTTCTTCGAGGATGACAATCTTACGTTTGACACATCGAGAGCAGAAACCTTATTTAAAGGATTAATTGATAGAAAGATTGACATAACCTGGGAAACCCCTAATGGCGTCAGAGCCGATAGGCTTACCCCCAATCTCGTTGACGTTATGAAAAGATCTGGATGCACAGGACTGACAATAGCAGTGGAATCCGGAGACCAGGATTTTCTATATAATACCATAAGGAAGAATCTCGATCTTAAAAAACTGGAAACCGCCGCAAAAATCATAAAAGATAAAAAAATTGATCTGTGCGCATTTTTCATAATAGGAATTCCGGGGGAAACGGAAACTACTGTTAGGAAGACAATAAATTTTTCGCGGAAACTGGCAAGGAATGGTGTCCGTCCGTATTTCAATATCGCTGTTCCCCTGATGGGGACAGAGATGTATTTGGATGCAATGGCTAAAGGATATTTGGTGAAAGAGAAAATTGAACCTGCAGATTACCTGATGGCAATGCAGAAGCCCTTACTCCATACAAAAGATTACGACCCGGCAAAACTACTGGCATGGAGAAAAGAAGCAATGATGGCTGCTGCACTGGAATTGGTAATACACAACCCGTCTTCCCTTTTCGCATCGGAAACATTCTTAAGGCTGAAAAGACAACCTTTTACCATACTAAGAAATATCAAAATACTATTCCGGGGCACTTGCTAACATCCCGCAGATCGATTTTCAGGCTGAATATATTTTTATGAGTTTGTCTGTAACATCATCCCAATCCGGCATTTCTCTCGGAGTTATTTTTTTGCTGCTCTCGATAGCCTCTGCCAGGGCTTTCATGTCGATTGGATAGCTTAGTCCCACGCAACCTTTCCCATCAACAAATTCTTCCAGTGCTCCTCCAATCGCCACGATACAGGGGGTACCGCATGCGAGTGCCTCAGCAACCGTTATCCCGTAAGCCTCAAATATAGAAAGATTAACAAAAACATCAGCCGATACAAAGTGCGATAGCAGTTCATCTCTTTTGATGTCCTTTAGCCAATCAATCCTGTTATTTACGTCAAATCTCAGGGCTAATTCGCGCAACTTTTTCTCATATATCCCCTTCCCTATCAACTTGAGACGATAATCTTTCAATAGGGGCAGCACTTCTATTAGATATTGTACACCCTTGTAGGATTCCATTCGTCCCACATAGAGAATAATCTTTGATTGTTTTTTTAATTCTCCTATAATTTTAAACTCTTCCCGGTTTAATCCATTGGGGATATGAACGAGCTTTGAAGGTGAAACTTTAAAATCATTCTCAATAAGTTTCAATTCGAATTTTGACACGCATATTACTTTATCCGCCTTTTCAAATATAGATCGTCCAACCCAAAGGTAGGGTTTGAGGAGCAGGTTTCTAAGATAGGAATAGCTGCCACCGTGGTAATGAGGTGTAAAAATGAATTTTCCCCTTGAGGCGGCGGATGCAAAGAGGGCCGGAAATGCATGATAATTATGGGCATGCACTATGTCATAGTGCCGGTTCTTCAGGTACCAGTACACTTGAGGCGCAAAATAGAAAGCATTCCTTGGTGCAAACGACTTGAAACGCGTAATTTTTATCCCGTTATGATTTTCATGCGTTGGATATTTCCATGCTGGATCGGTACATATGACCTCAACGTCAAAACCACGCTTCGCAAGACGTTCACTGATTTCGCTGACATGTGTTTCCACCCCGCCGATATCAGGATAGTACCTGTGGCATACCATAGCGATTCTAATCATGTTTCAGGTATGCACCCCTGAGTTCCTGGTCTATCTCCCAGGTTCCATTGGAATCCTTTCCGAATATCAGGCTCAATCCGCCCACAAGAAGCGATATCTGTGTATCAAGAAAAGAATAGATGGGTTCGAGAATTGAAAGTCTGTTGGCCTGACCAAGATAAATAAAAATTAGAAATAAGATCAATGCTGTTGCTGAGAATATCGGGTCAAAAAGGTAGAGCATATATATCGTGATCAAGAAAAGCAGCGATATCAAATATGGGGAAAATATCATCATGAAATAATTCATCGGGAACACGAGTTTTCCGTAATTTCCAAATCTTGGATTGAAAAGCACGTCTCTGTGGCGCAGCAGCAGCCTGATAAGCCCTTTCCCGCGCCTGTCCTTTTGCATCCTTCTTTTGAAAAACGCACTCTGGCTGGCCTCATAAAATATGATTTCAGGGTCGATGATAGTCCTGTACCCCTGCTTTCGCACCTTAATTGCGAGTTCGCTGTCATCTGCCACTGAATCCGCATCTACGGATTTTATGAGTTCCTTCCTGTATGCCGAGAAAGGGCCGTGGAAGATTATTGTGGAGTCGATCCAGGATTCCGCGATCTGCACCCTGGATTGGAGCGACCTGTAACCCACCTCGACCTTGGATTCATTGATCACTTCCTGCTTACCTGTGACACCGCCTATTGTTGGATCTGCAAAATCGGCCGCAACTTTTAGGAGTGCATTTTTTTCAAGCATACTGTCGCAATCTGTTTTGATCACTATTTGATTCAGTGCTGCAGCATAAGCAGTGTTCAGTGCCGTTGCCAGGCCTTGTCTTTCCTGAGTTATCAATCTTATGCCGCTGGACCTTTTTCGATATTCTTCTATTATTTCACGTGTTCCATCTGTGGATGAATCGATTATTACGACCTCAAGTAATTCCTGAGGATAATCCATTTTGAAAATATTATCCAATTTTTTGGCTATGAGCACTTCTTCGTTGTATGTCGGAATAACGATGGATATTGTCGGTCTATTGTCTTTGCGTTTGGCCGGTGAACCACAGCGTCCGTATTTGAGAATAAATCCTATGTATATTAAATAGGGTATCGCGATTAAGATAAACAGCACAATTGGTATTGTCAGATTCATTTGAATATTCCCTTGTTGGTCGTATTTATCTAAAAGGTTACTCATTATTCAGGAATGGCTACAAAAAAGACACGATTTGTCAAGTTCCTGCAACAACCATTAATATTATCTCTCTCCTTCTGGGAACAAATGAAAGATGCTTTAAGGAAGACCAGTGATGGCGTCATTCTGGACCTTGAAATATCTCCGGGCGCCAAGGAGACTTCGGTGCATGGGTATAATCCATGGAGGCGCCGCATTGAGGTTCGTATTTCAGAAAAGGCGCAGAAAGGAAAGGCCAATGCCGAGCTAATTTCGTTTTTCTCAAGGTTGTTCAAGGTTAATACAGGCAACATCCAAATAATCAAAGGCTTAGCGAGCAGTAAAAAATCCGTGAAGATCATCGGGGCAGAGGCTCCTGAAATTCTGGAGATTCTGATTCAAAAATGAATATCAGGATACTTGAAGACATAGAGCGTCTTGAACAGCTCGATAAGATCTTATCAGACCTCAGGGAGCGTGCTGACAACGGGGCCGTTATCATAGTGGAGGGCAGGAAAGATGCGGAATCGCTCTCGCGCCTCGGGTTAAAAGGGGACATAATATTCGCTTCACAGCAGCCCCTGCTTGAGTTGACAGAGAAGTTATCCAGGAAAGATAAAGAGATCATTTTGCTGACCGACTGGGATAAAAAAGGGGGCATGATAGCGCGTAAGATAATCAAGTACCTTCTCAACTATGGCATCATGCCGAACACGGAAATTCGCGGGAGGATAAGGGCTCTGGTGAAAAAAAGGATCAAGGATATCGAAAGCCTCAGCAATTATGTCAACAGGTTGAGAGACGAACTTCATGGTACATTTTAAAAAAATTAAGACCACAATGTTTTTAAAGGTATTCATACAATTTAGTATTGACTTGCATAGATGCAATAAGATATCCATCCATGCAAATAATCATCCATAGAAAAGTAGTTAGATACTCATAATCATAAGGACTCACGAATCAGACAGTGACCCTAATAACAATGTTGACTTTCATTACCGTCATGGGACTAAAAATAATAAATGCTGATATTGACAGCTTTGGTTAGTTCTACATAAAAACCAGATCCCGACGAATGAAATTCTTTTCTAACTGCTATTCACAGGGAGGGTACTATATATGCAAAATTCAGACACGACAAAATATATCATTCATGCTAAAATAAAGGCAGACGGAGTAATAGAGCGACCTGACGTTATCGGGGCAATATTCGGACAGACCGAAGGTTTAATAGGGGCAGATCTTGACCTCAGGGAACTTCAGAGGAGCGGACGGATCGGAAGGCTTGAAGTCAATATCAAATCGAACATGGGTAAATCATTGGGAACGATAGAAATACCATCGAGCCTTGATAAGGTCGAGACTGCAGTGCTCGCAGCGAGCCTTGAGACTATCGACAGGATAGGACCCTGTATCGCTAACATTAACATCGCTAAAATCGAAGATGTGAGGACATCAAAAAGGAAAAAAGTCATAGACCGTGCGAAACAGATCCTTTCTGAAATGTTCGACGAAATGCTGCCGGAGAGCCAGGAAATCACTGACGAGGTCAGGCAATCCCTCAGGATAGAAGAGATCACGACATTCGGAAAGGAAAATATCCCGATGGGGCCGAATGTTCTTAATTCCGATGCGATAATCGTGGTCGAGGGACGTGCAGATGTGTTAAACCTGCTGCGATACGGTATTAAGAACTCTATCGCCGTAGGAGGCACGAATGTCCCCCAATCAGTAGCAGAGCTCTGCAAGAAAAAGACGGTCACGGCTTTCACCGATGGGGACAGGGGTGGAGAGCTCATAATCAAAGAACTTCTCCAGGTTGCGGATGTTGATTTCATTGCCCGCGCTCCCGATGGCAAAGGTGTCGAAGAGCTTGTGCAGAAGGAGATCATGAAATCGCTAAGGCAGAAAATACCTGTCGAGCAGGCGTTTGATTATTATCAGGTCAGCAAGAAGAGAAGAGTTGCTATCATGGAGGCAACCAGGAAAAAGACTTCAGGGAAGGGCGAACCCTCGGTTTCCGAGGAATTAGAAATGCAGCCTTCAAGGGAAGAACCGGTTGAACAGGCGCCTGAGCCTGAAAGGCCAAAGATAGCCGAAGAACCTGAAGTTAGGGAAAAAGAGAGCAAAGGAGCTTTCCAGGAACATATAGTTCAATTAAGTGGAACTCTGAGCGCCAGGTTGCTCGATGAAAGCAACAATATTATAAGCGAAGTGCCCGTTCGTGATCTTGCAAGCGCGCTGAAAGAATTCAACGGCAATATCAGAAGCGTTGTATTTGATGGCGTGATAACCCAGCGTATAGTGGATATCGCCTCGGAAAAGGGTATCACGAATCTTGTAGGTGCGAAGCTTGGAAATGTCGTAAAAACCCCGGCATCATTGCATATTGAAACCTCAAGTGACCTGTAGGGATTTAGATGTGGGTAGAACCCTATCCAGATTTTACCCCTGAAAAACCCCTGTTTGTGTGCATACTGGCAAATACGGAGACGGCTAAAATACCGAATATCTCCGCGGCAGGCAGATCCCCCGAACTCACGGATTATACGCCTGCAGCGGATGCTGAACTCGTGGAAACGGGTAACGCTATCAGTATCACTGAACCTGCTATGACGCCCTCGGGCGCGCCCACGCCGGCTGTATTGACCAGGGCATCGATGCTGCTAACCGGAATCCCTTCTATTTTTATAAATTCAGGACTGCGCATCAGGCCGAAAGTACCAACGATTGACCTTAATGCACTGCCAGGCGGAGATATCCGGAAAGGACACGCTGTGGCCGATGCCTTTGACATCTATAAGAAAGCAGAGGCTCTGGGTAAAAAATTCGGAAAACTCTCGGATTTTGTGATAATAGGAGAGAGCGTGCCGGGTGGAACAACGACCGCCATGGGGGTAATGAATGCCCTGGGCTATGACGGCAGGGTATCATCAAGTTTCCCGGATAATCCTCTCGGCATTAAAGAAATGGCAGTGAACGAAGGTATGAAAAAGGCAGGCATATCATTTGGTGATTTAAGAAATAATCCGCTTCGAGCCGCAGAGTGTCTTGGTGACCCGATGATGCCTGCTGCTGCCGGACTCGTGAAAGGCCTCGGGGTAAAAGCAGTCCTCGCTGGTGGAACACAGATGGTCTCGGTGTTGAGCATCATTAAATCACTTGGCTTGAAAAGCGATGTCTCCATAGCCACCACATGTTACGTTGCGCGAGACCCAACCGCAAATTTCAGGGAAATGACTGAACTTTTGGGTTACCAGGCATTTGCAGCCGATCCTGGCTTTGGGAGTTCGAGAATTGCCGGACTTCGGATGTACGAGAACGGTGATGTAAAAGAGGGAGTAGGCGCAGGTGGCGCCATGTTCGCGGCTGGAATGATGGGATTTACCCAGAAAGAATTCAGAGAAAAAGTTGAAGAGGTGTGGGACAGTATTTTTACGGTTTCATGATTTCCCTATCGATCTCGGAAACCAGTTTCTTCATTTTTTTGCACCATTCGTCGATATTCCCGAGGATCTGCTCTTTCATCCTGGCCGGCTCAAGTGCTATATACTCATAAAAATATCCACCTGTGTGGATGGTTTTGGTTTCACGATGGACGAGGCCGCATCCTATTAAGTTCTGCAGCGAACGATAAGCTGTGCTTCGCTCTCTTTTTAAAATTTCTCCAAGATGCTCTGCCGTCATTGGGCCCTTCGTAACGAGCGCCTTGTATGCTTCTATATCGATGTTCTTGAGTCCGAGGATACACTTTGCGATGTCGTCGCATTTGAAATCCCCCCGGATCATTTCAGGGATTGACCGTGGCATAATGATCACGTGTTTTGTACATTTAGTCCAAAACCTATCTATACCTGTAAGCATAAATAGATTGTGAATGCCAGTTGACGGTTTTATAACAGTAATGGGTTGTATGAAATGCGGCAAATGCGACAGCGTGTGCGATGCAGAAGCTTTGGACCGGATCGATGGCATTGCCAGGATAACCCAAGATAAATGCAATCTATGCATGCGTTGTGTTGTAATGTGCCCGAACAAAGCCCTGCGATTTCTTGATTGAAGGCATCACAATAATTTTATAACACCCTGTTACCATTATACAGACTTGCGCTTTAAGCGTGAGGTGAGAATATGGAAATAATAAATGCAGTTGTAGGGATCATACAATTAGTTATTGCCATTATACTTGCAGTCGTTGCATTGTATATTGGGTTTTCAGTGCTGGGAAAAATAACTAAAGGAATAGATGAAGAAAAAGAGATAGCTAAGGGCAATGTCGCGGTAGGCATTCTTGTCGCATCAGTCTTTATCGCCATCGGTATCGTGGTGCAGTCAGGTGTTTCAGGTATCTCGATAGGGATATCCCAGGCCCTGAAAGCAGGTATAATGTCGGGCGCGGGCATAGCGATAATTATTGTTAGCATTGTCCAGTTGATACTGGGAATAGTGCTTGCAATAGTTGCAATATATCTT
Source organism: Candidatus Methanoperedens sp. (assembly GCA_027460535.1). Lineage (NCBI taxonomy): Archaea > Methanobacteriati > Methanobacteriota > Methanomicrobia > Methanosarcinales > Candidatus Methanoperedentaceae > Candidatus Methanoperedens > Candidatus Methanoperedens sp. The sequence goes on along the minus strand of JAPZAR010000027.1, from coordinate 190,115 downwards.
GCATTGAATATCCTGGACAAATTGACCAAGGAAATCGAGGAATTCGAGGAACTCAAGAAGGGCAATGTCGCAGTTGCGCTTGAAATGGCTGGTGTAATAATCACAGTTGCGATTATCATTCAGTCGGGAGTACTGGGTATAACGGCAGCGTTGATCTAAGTTATACCTTTTTTTCTTTTTTTTATTCAATAATATTTAACTTCAACGATATATTTTTCTGCCAGCGCAAGTATCCTTGCGGTCAATTCATCACCTTGCATACTGATTTTCTGTCTACCTTCCATCAAATTCTCAGATAACTTCTTCCCCACGATGTCGTCGAACCCTTCTCTGACGCGGATGATAACAGAACCTGCAGGTACTGCCGCGTCTTCAAGTATGCAGTCCAGGTCCCCATCCGTGATCCCGATGACCGGTATCCCAAAGCGGGTCAGAATGTCGGAAGCTATCGATGTGGTGTCATCTCCAATGGTTATGACAAGATTTGCATCCCTTATCAGCTCGAATGTAGATTCAGCACAATGGTCGATAATGACTGCCACACTTTCTGATATTCTACGCGGGACTTCTTTGATCCTCGGACTATGCCGGGTTCTCCTTATGTATCCTGTCTTCACACGCGCAGTGAACAGGTCTGTACTCCTGTTCTTTAGCTTTTCAATACCGTGAGGCTTTATTTTACCGGCGCGAAGCTCAACGACCTGGCCATCCCTGCATACTATTTCCGGGTCTTGTCCGGTTACCTCGCCTATCACTATCCCATCGAGGCGGATGTTCTCCCCTGGAAATGCCCCGCAGATTCGCCTGACTATTGTATTGCCTTCGGCTCTGACATACAGCGGTGTGATGCTTTCCTTCTCGACCGTGAGGTCGTAATTTCCATCGTGGAGGATTTTTCTGGCGTATTCGGCGCAATATCTGGCCCGTGAATCATGATAGAATACCCTCCCGCTGCTGTCGGGGCGCTCAATATGAATGAAAGGAATCGACGGTTTCAGTTTCGACGCCACCAGCCGGCCGAAATGCCTCCCGGTCTCCAATGTTTTACCGTGGTTGAGCAGGATCGCAAGATCGATGCAGTGCGCCAGGTCGTTTATTGTCTCACTCGGCGTGAGTCCCTGGGAGATGTCGATAACATCTTCAAGCTCTGCATCAAGCACAGCCGTTCGCCCCATGGTGCCGCCGAGCTTCGCTATCACATTATGATCTCTCTTGAATATGTCTATTATCTTCTTTGCCGAACCTACATCAACGATCTCAGGGCCGTGCAGGACTATACCTATGCGCATATTATTATTGATTTGATTTTGCAGGATAAAGATTTAAGCATCAAAAAAGAATTATTGATCATGAAACTCACGGATATTCTTATTGCGATCATCGCCCTGGTTCTTGCTTATTTTATAATACAAATTTTATGGGTTTTATTGACCCTAACATTTTTTGTCATAAAGATAGTGGTGATATTGATAGTTGCTTACATAGTTTATTTATTTATAAAAAAGGTATTGTGAATTTATCCCGGCTTTATCGATGGTTTTAATGAAGATTATAGTTAAAAACTAAACATTTTATACTTATCTTTGCGACCTTTGCGCTCTCTGCGGTGAATAAAATCAGAACCGCAAAGCACGCCAAGAACGCAAAGTGTTTCATAAAATAAGTATCGAAAATTAGGTTCTTAACCATAATTAGATGTAAAATAGTGTTTTTTGACGATTTTTTTAATTATCAATGCACTCATTGAGACAAAGGTAAACGAATTATTGAAGAAAGGGTACCCGGAAGTCCGAAAAGTGTCACCAGTTTTCTCCGAAGATGGTGTTTAATACCCTGCGTTTTTCCAGCTTATCTTTCATGAAAGCGGTGCAATAAGTTATCGTTCAAAATAGTTGGGAATATTGATCAAAAATCTTATCCATAGTTCGAGCGCAACTGTTATATATTATAATGATTTAATAATTAAATTAGAGGGGAAAAACAAGTGGAGGTTGGTATGCAGATAAGACCAGTATCGGGTTGTGCGATAGGCAAAGGCATGTTTGCTTCATTTGCCGGTTATGAAGAGACCGACATATTGCCTATAAGCCTGGTGACCGAGTGCAGGCAGAAACTCACAAAAAACTGCGGCATCAATACATGCCCGAGATTCCGGACAGGGATTATGGGTTCGCATAAGATATCCTGGCGGAAGGAAGGGGCAAAAATTTAACAGGAAACCGCAGATTATTGTATGGCCATGCGCGCATTGAGGAGCGTAGGGACTGTCGCCCAACCTCACGCACTAAGTACGCCGTCTGCCCTTAGGTGGTGTGCGAGATTGTCCCGCAACCTGGAGGGCGGCGTGCTTATGGCGGCGCACGTCTAACTTCTATGATTCCTTCTTAGAAAAACTATATCTATGTATGAATTATTAAAGAGATTCTGTGCAATTATTTATTGGCGAATTATTAAAACAATTAAATGGAGAATTTCCAGAATATGTTACTGTAGGTGTTCTTCGCAAATCAAACAACGATATTGATAGCACAATTCATGAAGCGAAAAGAAGAGATTTGATAGTATATCCTAACTATAAATCTGTTTTCAATAATCAAGATAAAATTACAATAAGCATCAAGGGATTTGAGTTTCTTAATCAAATATTGATTAAAGAGACATTAGAAGAATTAAATAAATCTGTTCGAAATTTTGAAATGTCCAGTAATAATTCTTCTAAAAACATAGAGACTGCAATAAGTAACTTAAACGATTCGATTAAAAAATTTAATGAATCGAGTGATAATTTCTCAAAAGGTATTAGCTTTCTAACTGTGATTCTTATAGTTTTTACCATTGTTCTGATACTTTTAACACCAGATACCTCTTTCTCCATTTGGAAGAAGACGGAAATAATGGTATTAGTTGTTGTAATAGCTTGTTTTGGGTTCTATTTTTTTGTTGTTAAACAGCAACCATTCTTATGGTTTAGAAGCAAAATGCGAAAATTGAGTGAATTAGGAAAAAAGGAATTTGATTATTATTTGAATTTAGGACTTGTGCTTCTTGTTTCGTACTTTGCAGTATACCCATTTTTTATGGATTATTTTGATAAGGAACGACAAGCTAGAGCTGTATGGGCTGCTGCATTTTCGGTCGTTTTCGTTGGTCTCGTTCTTATTGTTATGCTTTTTATTGTTAGAAATCAAGTAACAAAGGATTCAAAAAACTTGGAGAAATGAAGTAACAAAAAGAAAAGTTTTGAATTAAATTGAAACGGCCACCAAATTTCGATAAGTATATTTGCTTAGGATTCTTATTACCCGCCAATTCCAAAAAAGTGGATAATTTCTAAAAAAAAGGATAATTCTCACTAGAATTGCCTGCAGTAATAACGATTATCCACTAGTGGAAAGAACCGGGCTCGTGGTCTAGTCGGTTATGACGTCGCCTTGACATGGCGGAGGTCCGGAGTTCGAATCTCCGCGGGCCCATTATTTTTACAGTAAGGTTCCCTTACTTCGACAGCTTTCCTGAGGAGTTCTTTTATTTCAAATACTGTCGCTCCCTCATCTATTTCGATAAGGTTATCATTCCGCATCAGGCATGTCTTCAACTTCCCGCTTGATGTTACCCTCAGTCTGTTGCAGTTGGCGCAGAATTTCGAATTGTCTATAGGCCTTACAAGCTCGACCTCGATCCCGTCCACAAAATATTTTTTCCTGCGGTGCAATTCACGCTCCCTGACGGCAGATGCCCTTGATTCCAGCATTCTCTCCACACTATCAATATCAACCATGAATTGAGCCAGATTTTTAAAATTCATCAGCTCGATGAGCTGCAGGATAACATTTCCATCATAACCCGCCGCAAACTCAATAGCATTTTCTATCTCATTCTCATTGATGCCTTTCAATAGAACCATGTTGAGCTTGATCGGGGTCAATCCGGTATCTACAGCCGCATTGATCCCTTCAATTACCGCGGGAAGCCGCGATGACCCCGTTATTGCCCTGTAATGTTCCTCATTCAACGAGGGAAGACTGATGTTCACCCGGTCAAGGCCTTTATCCGCTAACGAAGCTGCTCTCACTGAGAGCAATACTCCGTTTGTTGTGGCGGATATGTCCTTCAAAGGAGGCAATCCCGCAATAATATCTTCAAAATCGTTTCTCATTAAAGGCTCACCTCCCGAGAATTTTACTTTTCCCACGCCGAATTCAGTTGCGGCTCTCACGATTTTTGCCGTAGTATCAGGGGATATTTCCCGGAGAGAGCTCTCTTTATCCCCTTCTTCGTGGCAGTAAATGCACCCCAGGTTGCATCTCCGGGTTATTGAAATACGAAGGCTTGATATGGTCCTGCCGAAATGGTCTGTGAGCGTGGCATTCATGAATGTTCATTTCCAATGTTCATTGGAGTAATAATCTTTTCTTTTAATCGTGATTGTAAAATCCTTGGTGTTACAATATAATAGATCGCAAATAAGCTATCATGAATCTGCGTTCATCTGCGTTTATCTGCGGTTTTTTATTTTCATATATTTCATGATAGCCCCAAAACCAAACTTTTTTATAGTCTCTTTTAATCCGGCAGGATTCGAACCATTGCCGCGAAGGCCTTGCATGAATTCGATCTTTGTGCCAATCATTGACAATTCGTCAGTTCCCCTGATACTCATGTTATCAATTCATTTGCTCAGGATAAAAGTAGCCCGGGCAGGATTCGAACCTACGTCGCAAGGTCCAGAGCCTCGCATGATTGACCGCTACACTACCGGGCTTCGGGGCGTAAATAATAGCTTTTTACGTATTAATCTATCGGAAATGCCAGAATTCCGACTGGACTTTTTTTACTTCATCTATCCTTTCTCTTACCCTGGCGCCCGGCATTGCTTCTTTCCTTTCGGGTTCCTTTCCCAGGAACACTTCGAGCACAGATGCAACTGAGCGTGCCAGCAGGTCGAGATCGTATCCTCCTTCCAGCACCGCAGCAAGCTTCCCATCGCATGTTTTTTCGGCTATGGATTTTACGATAGAAGCAAGAACCGCAAAACCATTCACACTCATCCTCATCTGGGCCAGACCGTCATTGGAACAGGCATCCTGTCCGGCTGAAATAAGCACCATATCGGGTTTGAACTCGAGCGCCGCAGGAAGAAGTATTTCCTCAAATGCGGCAATGAATCCGGAATCATCCGTGCCAGCGGGCAGAGGCACGTTGATGTTGTACCCTTTTCCTTCCCCTATCCCGACCTCATCCAGCCATCCTGTTCCAGGGTAGTGGGGGTACTGATGCGTCGAGAAATAAAGCACCGTGGGGTCGTCGTAGAAAGACTCCTGCGTACCATTGCCGTGATGCACGTCCCAGTCCACGATGAGCACGCGTTTTTTCCCTCTTTTCTGAGCATGGCGCGCTGCAATGGCAATATTGTTGAAAATGCAGAATCCCATTCCCCTGCCGGGTGTGGCGTGGTGGCCGGGAGGACGCACGAGCGCGAATGAGCTATCTAACTTATCAAGAACGGCATCCACTGCCGTGACGGCGCCGCCTGCGGCCAGCAATGCGACATTGTATGAGGCTTTGCACAGGACGGTATCCGGGTCAAGCGGGATCTCAAGTTCAGAATACTTTCTGGCTTTTTCTATATAGTCGGGAGAGTGAATATACTGGATTTCAGAAGGTGTTGCACTCCGTGGCTCTATCAGGGAGAGTTGTTCTATCATCCCTGTTCTTTCCAGGTGGGAAAGTATTGAAAGAAGCCTCTCTTTTCTCTCGGGGTGCGTCCCTGTATCGTGGTTCAGGTAATCCGGATGGTAGATTATCCCGGTGCGGTCCATAATTAATTAAAAACAGTAAAAAATCTTTGCGTTCTGGTAAACGCCTGATGCATTGAACACGGATGAGATGGATTTCCACGGATAATTTTAATCCATGTCATCTATGCGATCCCTGTTTTATCGTAATTGTTCAGGTATCAACGCCATAATTCGCACCAGGAACGCCAAAAAGATAATTACGCTAACCGCTCACCCGCGCGGGGCCCATAGGTAGCATCGTAGATCTCTTTCACGTGGAATATGAAGGCCGCTTTTCCGGGCAGCTTCTTGGAGTCAGCCATCTCTTTTGCAGATGTGAACTTTGCGCCTTTGTTCTCGATATCCACGGTCCCTTTTATCTGGTAGGATTTCTTGGCATCGCCATCATATGCTACAATGGCCATATTGGGATTGGCTTCTATGTTCTTTCGTGTTTTGTTGAAGAAATTATCCACGAACAGTATGGTCTCGTCATCCAGGATCTTCCACATGGTAACGAACACAACATTCGGTTTCCCACTCTTATCCGCTGTGGCTATGGGCAGCGGTTTTTGCTTTCCGACAACTTCCTTTATTTCAGGAGGCATTTTCACCATAATTTATCACCTTTTTTCATTTTAGTATGCTTTTGGTATAAAGGTTTTGATTTTTTTTTCATTCGAGGTTATTTTCTCATTTCGCTCTACATTTTCAGTGTACGACGCCAATATCGCTGACCAGATACTCAAAGAAAGCACTTCCTTGCTCTGTATCTCCCTTGTATTTGATCGATGCTTTTTTCGGCTGGAAAGCCATGAAATCAACAAACCCGGCCAGATTAGAGGGACTTGATTTATTAAAATCTATTACACTTTCCGCATTCAGTGCGACCTTCAAATTTGGAGTTGAGAATACGACTGTTTCAGGCCTTTTTCTGTTAAACGCAGACTCATTGACCCAGCCAGTTTCTGATATGGTTATATCCTTCGTCGAGTACTTCGCAAGCACTTTTCCATTCTGCTTGTCAAGCAACGTGAGGTGCTTATACGAATAATTCTCGTAGCCATCATCAAGACCTCTCATGGCATACCCGACCACCTGATAATTTTTCGTTGTCACTTCGAACCAGTTCCACCCATGCATGTCCATTGCCCATGGCCCCCTGCTCACGGGTATCATGTGATCCATATATCCTTCGGCGCGGGTTACCGTGTACCTTTTCCCGTTTATGGTTATTGAACCATGAAGGGTGCCGTATGAATGTTCGTATGTAGTGAAGTTAAGAGGACTGTTTGCATGGTACACTGTCTTCTTTACATTTGTCTGAAATAAAAGATCCATATCCACATTTGTTTGAACAGATGCATATTCCAGATTGTACCCACCAAGTGGCGAACCCTTTATTTGCTTTAAACCGTCAGGGTACCTGTAATACACATAAGGCGTATGAAGTGAGATGAACTGGCTGACGTTATCCCGCGGAACGAATGTCTCAACATAATTGAAGACGGGTTCGGATTTGTTGAAATAAAGCCCATGAAAAGTCAGAAGTTGAGAGTACCCCCTGAATAGTGGAGACTCCTGGTGTGCGAGTACTGCAAAGAACCCCGCATCCTTTATTTCCCCGTCTGATGAAACTAACGTAGCCTTCCCGTTCAGGTACCACCATTCGGCCATAAAATTTACCCCGAAATCTGTTTCCAGATGCCCGCCCTCTGTAAAGTCCACTTTTTCCACATCAGCAGATGCGGGTACGGAAAGCAATATGCTCATTGCAAATATTGCCAACATGATCTTACTTATTTTAGTTTTCATTTTGTATCCCACCATATTATTTCCAATGTGCGCTGCCACGCCAGGCACGCATCCTGGATCTTAAGAATCTTCTTTATTTTTTTGGAATATTAATTTTTCCGTCCAAAAGAAGCGCTATTGAATACAATAATGAGTTATAAAGATCAAAAGATAGGGGGTATTAATACACATCATCCGGTAATTGATATGAAGAATGTTTAAAGAAGATGATTTCGATAAAAAAATATCCATAAAGTTCCTGCAGACCCTGAACAGGCATCTTCCCGTTAAGAGAAAGACCCTGAAAGTGCTGCTCGCTGAAAATAAGCCGGAAGTAAGGAACCTTGACGGTACCGTACATTTTTTCGATAAAAAAGAGCTTGCGAAACTTGCCTCTATTGTGCCGGAATGGGAGCATGACAGGCTTCGGCTTCCAATCTATCTTGAGATGAGTTCTGCGATGGAGAGAGGGTCTATCAGGGTTTCTGGAAGGATTGAGTGCATGATAATTGCGGGACTTCTGGAACAGGGGAAAAAAAGTACAGAGGAGAGGGATTCCATGACGATTTATTATCCACATTTGTTGAAGATACGGAAGGAGCTCTCTACAACGACGCAGTTTATGTTTACAATATAAGTTAATGTAGGACCGGGATGAATTACAATCGTTGGATTAGAAAGTTATAAATATTCACATAAATATATAGTTATAAGAAATAACATTCCAACTTGGTAAAGAGGTCTAATATGTCCGGAGGTAAGGCAGGAATTCTCGTGATAATTGCAGAAATAATCGCAGCTGCAGCAGTTCTGGCAGTATTCTATTATTATGTAATTCCAGAATTCGATATCATAAAAGCGGTGTGGCCTTGAATTATTTTCCTCTTTCCTTTAACATCCCCACAAGAGGCGGTACCATTCGCCGCGATCGTTTCAAGGGAAGTATAGACCTGCGTGGCGGGACTGAATCCCCACATGCCCATCGCATCCCAAGGGAACCATTCAAAAAATAATCGGTATAACCGGACCGGAAAAGACAGCAGCTATGTCAAAACTTTTATACTCTAACGAGGAGTAGCATAATTTGCTGAGAGGTAAATATTGTTGCTTAATAACCCGAAAAAAAAAGCCCAAAGCATAATCAGAAAGATCGAAAGAGGCACGGCAAGTGGAACCGATATAATCAATCTCAGTGAAATACTCAATAAAGAACCATCTCTGGTGCCGGAAACAGCGGGGTCACTCATATCTATTTTAAAGAAATTTGATACAATATCTTTCAAATCTGCCATCTCGGCCTTAAATGTTGTCGCTGATAAAGACACAGGAATAATATCAGACTCCGTAAATCTAATTGCGAGCTGCCTGCAAAAAGACCTCCATACAGGTGAAATCCTGAAGACCCTTGAAATCATGCACAAGATCTATCAAAAACATCCGGAAAAGATGAACATTGCAGTTCCTGGATTGCTTTTAAGTCTTCGAAATATGAACGTAACTGTTAGAGAAAATGCTTATTATCTCCTCGGATCTATTGCCATACTTCACCCTGAATTCTTTAAAGGCCATACAAGAGAATTGAATCTGGCTTTAAATGGTCTCAATCTGGACGAAAGAATCTATGCATGCAAGATAATAAAAAATATCGCAGATAAAGATCCAACAATCGTTGAAGATGCGTACGATATTTTATCATACCTTCAGAGCAACCATCCATCCCATGAATTACGTATTAAAGCTGCATCTGCGATGGATAAATTGAAAATAAAGGAAGAGGTGCCCAAAGTCAGGGAAGATGTGATAGGACCGGAGGATAATAAAACAACACCGGATTTGGGTGGACTTTTATTAGGTATAGGGCAACAGGTGAAATCTGAATTTGCCGGGATCCTGGAAACAGAAAAAAAAGACAAAAAAGAGATGCTCAATGCACCGGGTCTTGAATATTTCATCCAAAGGAAAGAAAATATGAATATATCGAGCCAAGTGGAGAAGATAATATCGGGCGCTGATATTAAATCTCCTGTTTTAGAGTCTGTTTTCAATATTGCTGTTGAGATATCCAGAGAAGGAAGAGAAGGAAAACCTGTTGGCACTGCCTTCATAATTGGAAACTCAAAGGACGTACTGGCCAGATCAAAGCAGTTGATCCATAATCCGGTTGAAGGAATCCCTAAAAAAGAGCGAATGATTACCGATCCTGAATTCAGTAATACCATCAAGGAACTGGCTCAATTGGATGGTGTCTTCGTGATAGGTGGTGATGGTTTAGTGGAAGCGGCATGCCGGTTCCTAACGGCAGATGCGAGTATGGTCGATATCCCCAAAGGTTTAGGAACCAAGCATTTTTCAGTGGCAGCCATGACAATGGCAACAAAAGCGATTGGAATAGTAGTGTCCGAGAGTGGGGGAAGAATAACACTATTCAAGAACGGGAAGATATTGAGTTCCTTTTCTTGAACTCGAAATGCCGCTATATGTTGTTGTACAATCCTTTTCAATCTTTCCGGGATCCAAGTCTGAATTAAGCTGGTAAAAAGCCATCTGGAACAAGAGTTGGATGGCAGATAAAGATTGATTAGGCCAAAATCTTTAGCTTGCTTTCTCTTAAATCTCTTTCAGTACTTACCTTCATGAGATTGAGGTGACAGCATTCTATTCTTTCTATCAATATCAGCATATAACAATTCAGAGATTCGTAATCCTGAGCTTGCAATGGCTAGTAATATGATTTGATATTTCAAGGCTCATGATCTCTATGCGAGAGCATGTGATAATGCGAAAGATCATTGGATGTTTCCGTTCAGAAAATGGAACTGAGAATTATCAGTATATTGCATCATTACTGGGCATGTGCAGGTCGCAGGGAAAGAATTGATTGAAAAACTTGAAACGGTACTCACCACAGGAAAATGTCTGATCTATACAACTAAATAAATCGAAACTTTTATCAATGTGATTGCATTAGTAAGTCTGGGGCAAGTATTTTTTATTAAGATAGTTGTCTTATTAAAAACGGGTTTGAAATTGGTTAGAGGAGGAATAAATTTGAAATTTAATTTGCGGACTCACTGTATAAACTTTGGCATAATATATTTGCTTTTGTTAGTAATCAGTATCCCAGCACAAGCTACTGAAATTACATCAACTTGGAATTTTGTGACCATTCCCGGTTTGCCTGAAGGGGCAACGCTCGGAAAACTCTGGACAGACCAACCAGACAATCTCTATGTTTGGGTGGAGAGTACGACGGGGTCTTTCCTTTACCACTTGAATGGGGGAATATGGAGCCAGGAGCTTAACCTTCCGGGAATTAGCAATGGACGTATATTTGGAACAGGTCCTTCGGATATATTTGCTTCGGGTTATAACTCTGCTTTAAATAAACCTATTATATACCATTATAATGGGTTAAACTGGATCGAACAGTCTCCTCCTGGAGAAATTCAAGGGTATTTTTATGATTTTGGAGGAGAATATGGGAATGTATATGCGACATTTATTACTGGAACTGGCATTCGTACAATTCTTAGATATAATGGAACTGCCTGGAAAGTCGAAAGTGGTTCTTTTGGCGATAGCTGGAGTGATCAATTAGCTTATGTCAGCAGGAATGAAATCTATGTAACTGATTGTTGGGGTCACTGGCTTTGGGACGGAAATACGTGGACTTTTTATCGAGGTTTTGATTTCTGTGATATTTACGACGCTTGGGGAATGAGAGATGATATGGGATTACTCCATCTCTATGCAGCCGGAAGCAATAATTTCGTAAATGGTATCCGTGTCTGGCGATTCAATGAAACTTATCCTGGAAGTAAAGTTGGTTCATGGGGAAGTAAATATGGAACAGTCCTTAGCGATCCACCAGGCTACGGGAGTTCTTATGCCGGGACAGCATTAGGGATATGGGGATCAAGCAAGAATGATATTTATGTCGTTGGTTGGCGTGATCGGTGGACAAGCGGGCGTGTTTATCATTTTGATGGATCGATCTGGCAGAATATCACAGCATTTGGGGCTATTCCTCCAGCTAATGCAGTTTGGGGGAGTGGGTCCGATGATGTTTGGGTGACACTTAGCGATAATCGTCTTCTTCATTATGGACAGTTGCCTCCCTATGTTGTTTCGATCAATACAGATAAATCCAGCTATTCTACAGGCGACACAATGATGGTCACTCTTAATATAACCAATCCAACAACCAATCCTGTGGCATTCGAGTGGTACATAGGAGTTCCTCAATCTAATAAATGGGTTACTAAAGCAAAGGCTTCATTACCAGCCGGATATAACAAGACACATACAATTCCGATCCCGGTAGGTAATTGGGGTTCGTCACCTTTTGCTCTTGTGCACTATGTGCAATTGCTGGATCCTGCTACTAAAGACATCCTGGCTCAGGATGCAGCGGTAATTGCATATAGTCCCATTACAATGAACGCGCCAAGAGTGGACATAGAAGAAGAACTGATGAAACAAAGAGTAAAGATAACAAATTAGAAGACTTTACTCTTTTTATTTTTTATTCAGGTTATATAAATTAGGCTAAGTTAAGATACAGGCAAAAAATTATTCAATCAATACGTTGCCTTGCGTCTGATGGAAAAGAAACAATCAATTTATCTGAATAATACAGCCCTCTGAGCATCTCCCCGATTCCCTGGAATTCCAATCTGGCTGGTTCATGACGAATATATATTTTTAAGAAAATTGGGTATAATATGTTTAATTTAGATTTTTAAACTCAGAGTAATGACTGGTGGAAGAACCCAGGGATTTCAGTTTCCAATTGGCTTCTTCATGAACGTGGTTAATGACCAGCATTATTATATAGCAAACAAGCGGATATAAACTATTGGCAGGTCGAAAAACAATGGTAAAAACAAAAATTCAAACACGAGTGTTCACTATTTTCATCGCTGTATCGTTTATATTACAGGTACTCATTGCAGGAGTCCCAATTGCCACAGCCTCGGAAAGCCATTCAAAAGGAGATGCGCCACGGATATTGCCAGATGTGTTTCCACATAATTGGTCAGCGCAACCACCAGTCCATGTTCGTGGAGGTCTTAGCCCAGCAATCGCTTCACCTCTTTCCCCGGCGCAAATTAAAACAGTATATAATCTTCCTCCATCAGGAGGTAGCGGAACAATTGCAATTATTGATGCTTTTGATGATCCGAACGTTGAAAGTGATTTAAATGTGTTCAGCAGTGCATTCGGTCTGCCTCAATGCACGACTTCGAATGGTTGTTTTGAAAAACATATGATGTCGCCAAGTATTCCTACAGACAGTGGTTGGGGACTTGAGATAGCACTTGATACCCAATGGGCTCATGCAATTGCACAAAATGCAAAGATACTTCTGGTTGAAGCAAATAGTAACAGCGGAAATGATCTTCTCGCGGCAGTTGATTATGCCCGGCGCCGCTCGGATGTTGTGGCAATATCAATGAGCTGGGGTGGAGGAGAGTTTTCCGGAGAATCCAGTTTTGATCCATATTTTACGAGCCTTAATGGAGCACCAATAACATTCTTTGCCTCCTCTGGAGATGGAGGAGCGGGTGTGCTATGGCCTGCTGTCTCATCAAACGTAGTCGGAGTTGGTGGAACCAGTCTCACTTTCAGCGGTGGCTCGCTTGTTTCAGAGACTGCCTGGAGTGGAAGTGGAGGAGGCCTGAGCGTATATGAAACTGAGCCGTCTTATCAAATCAACTTTGGCGTACCACGTACAAATGGCAAACGTGCTGTGCCTGATGTTTCATACAACGCTGATTATCAGAATTCACCAGTATCGGTGTATGATACATATGGTTACGGGGGGTGGTTGGCGGTTGGTGGAACAAGCGCAGGTGCACCTCAATGGGCAGCAATCCAATCTGTAGGACTTTCTACATCAAATAATAACTTTTATCAAAATGCAAAATCAGTAAATTATCCATCTTATTTTAGAGATATACTAAGCGGAACAAATGGACTTTGTGGATATTATTGCACTGCAACGACGGGTTATGATTATGTTACTGGTCTAGGCAGTCCTCTCACAGTTAATTATAATGCGGCCGCAACGGCTGACTTCTCAATCTCAGCCTCGCCGTCTACTTTGACAATCCAAAATGGGGCCCTGGGAACTGCGAATATAATTGTAACATCGCTTAACGGATTCAGCGACACGGTTTCATTAACACTATCTAATCCATCTGATTTAACCACTAATCTCAGCCATTCTTCACTTGTAATACACTCAGGAGGTCTTAACACATCAGCACTATCGATATCAGTTTCCTCCACTGCTGCTGCCGGGATTTATACAGTTACAGTGACCGGCGCAAATAGTTCATTCACTCATAATGCAAATATAACAGTTATAGTTCCAACTGTTCCAACTCTGGTATCAATTTCAGTGACTCCGGCAAATCGCACAATATCGATAGGCTCCAAACTATCGTATCGAGCAACAGGGAAATATTCGGATGGAACGACAGTAGATATAACAAACCTTGCCACCTGGGCAAGTTCAAATCCTGGGGTAGCCACAATATCTGCTACTACTGGTTTAGCCAGAGCCTTGTCATCAGGAACAACTATAATCAATGCAACCTATGGAGGAATGAGTGGCAGTACAATGCTGACGGTGAGAAGACATTAAATCCCAAAGGTTATATAAAATTAATGTCCGGCAAGTTATTTTTTATTTTTTCTACGCATAGGAAATTATCCCCAAATGTTAGCTGGAAGTCCACTTATCCTTTTTAATCGAATTAACAATAGATATATTAGTTCATCTCCTTTTTTTGATTTTATCATGTATCCAGGAAAATGCTGCGGGTGCTGTGTTATCTCTCTTTTTCCGGCGAATTTAGAAAAGGTGTTTAGCAGCTGAGATTGGTTTTTATTATCCTTTCGGTGGAGATATTTCAATCTTGGCAGTCTCTCAAAAGCATCTATACTCATTCTCTATTCTCTTTGAATAGTTATCTGAAAAATCAATAGCGGGCTGGGAGGGATTTGAACCCACGGCGGTCGGATTATGAGATGAAGTGCTGGCTGAGCCCAAAAAAAACCGTTTTAATTAAATACAGCATAATTTACTAATAATATGGAAATAAGGAAATAGAACAATTCAACGAATAGTGGACCACAGGCAGGTTGCAATTGTTAAAACAATGCTTTTTCCGTCCTTCAGATTGTTTTCCCTCAACCATGTTCTTGTTTGCTCTTTTGTGAATATTTCGTCACGTCCCCTCAACTCCTATAATATTTGTTTCACATTATAGAAGTTTCAGCAAATTCGTTACATTCCCTTAGATCCAAGAATTTTTTCTCGAAAAGATTCATAGTTATTTTCTTTAAAGTAATCGATCATTGATTTCGCTACATTATCCCAAATCATTTCATGAAATCTTAATGACCTTGGTCTTAGAGTTAAATGACCTGTTACATCATAATTAGCAGCCATACAGCCACCAGTGCAATTACCATGAAGACTACATATATCACATTCAATGTCACAACCCAGCAGTAGGTTTTTTTTCATTCTTAGGAAGGGGATCCGTTTTATCTCGTCAAGACCGTTAATTATGTTACCTATAGGATATGCTCCAGAAAAATTATTATGAGATGCAAATCTGTGGCATGGGTATATGGTTCCATCAACGCCAATTCCTACGTAGGTTCGTCCTGCTCCACACATTTCATTATTCAAAACTTTGGTATCTTCATTTAATAATGATTTTAATCGATTTGAGATAGGATTTATAATTAAAGTAATATTCTTTTCAAGAGCATTTACCAAGAATTCACCTGTTTTGTAAAAACTTTCTTCGCAGGCAAGTAAGTCTTGATCAGTCCATTTCATTTCTTCGGAAGGAAAAACGGAAATACTTTCAAAACCGCAATTGCTCAAATATTGCACTCCATCAGCTATATATTTACATGTATGAGGAGTATATGTCATCCTAACCTCTTTTCCCTTGTTTAATGAAAGTACATTATCAAAGTTCTTTTCAACAAGATCAAAAGATCCCTCTCCTGACTGAGACTTTCTGCTGATATCATGAGCTTTTTTTATTCCATCACAGCTCAAAAGTATCCCAAGGTTATTTTCAATCCAGTATTCTGCAATTTCTTTATCAAAAAGAACACCATTTGTTGTCGCTGAAAAGTTGGCTTCTTTTCCGATTAATTCAGCTTTTTCACGAGCATATATAATTATCTCCTTAATTGTGTTCATTTCGAGTAGAGGTTCTCCTCCAAAAAAGGAAATATCTACCTTACTGACAGGCCCTGAAACATCATTCCGAAATAGCCAATCGATTGATTTCTTTGCAGTATCAACCGACATAGTCAATTTGTTCTTTTTACCTTCAAAGCAATAAGAACAATTTAAATTGCAATTATTAGTTAAACCAAGACTGAGGGATTCTATATACACGCATTTAACTCTCCCTATCAATTGGAATATGCTTGCTAAGAACTTTTAATATTTGAATTAATTGAAGCCTGGCTAAATAATCTGCAGGCCTAGGAACTCCTTCAAAAATTCCATGTGCTTGTAACTGACAAGTGTTGCACGAATTACATGTCTGGCATGTATTACAATTTTGGCATAATTGGCAATGTTGACACGCTTGACAACCTTCCTTAGCAATATCAACTAATCCGAGTGCATCAATTATTTCAAACGGAGTAAGAATTTTATCAAGATTGGGAAAAATATTGCGAACAGTTTTTAAAACATCTTCGTATTTATTTAATTCATCCATCTTTAATTCTTTCAACATAGCTTTGGCTTCTTCTATGTCCTTATTATTCTCAAGTTGTTCAGATATTGATTCATCATTTTTCAATTTTTCTTCTTTCATATCACACCACTCCGTGATTGTTAAAATAATTAACAGCTTAATGTTATTTTATTATCATATATTAAGCTGTCGATGGAACGAAAATAGAGAGATGAGATTTTAGATGAACAAATTAGAAAATGTTCATGAACCATTGTGCTGAAGAAACAAACAATTGTGACCAGAACTTATTGGAGCCTTTTAATACAAAAACTGCGTCCTCATTTATTTTGTAATACTTCCATTTGGATATAGGAGTATCGATACTCATCTTAGTTGATTTTTCGTAAAAATCAGCGGGCTGGGAGGGATTTGAACCCACGGCCGTCGGATTAAGAGTCCGACGCTCTGCCTGTCTAAGCTACCAGCCCATGAGAGGGCTTTCTTCTAATAATGTTCTCTCAATATATACATTTCGAAACTCGAAAACTGCATGTCGAGTAATCGGAATGCCACTATTAACGAATCTGCTCTCACCGTTGTTCATCTTTGGCCCGCCTTTGACTGACCAAATGATAAGATCACCAGCCGAAAATCTATTTATACATCTCCGATGTTTTAATTCCATTTGAGGGTATTATGACCAAAACTTCCAAAATTTCAGGTTTCTATAAGCTAAGCCCAAAGGAAAGACTCAAGCTCGTATCAGAATTTGCAGAACTCACAGGCGAGGAATCATCATGCATCAGCGCCACAGGCGCCCTTTCACTGGATGCGGCTGACCGCATGGTTGAAAACCTCATCGGCGTCATGGAAGTGCCCATGGGCGTGGCTGTCAATTTCCTGATCAATGGGAAGGATTACCTCATTCCAATGGCGATCGAAGAACCTTCGGTGATAGCCGCTGCCAGCAACGCCGCCAAGATGGCGCGCGAGTGTGGAGGGTTCACCACGAGCAGTACGGGCCCTGTGATGATCGGACAGATACAGGCCGTGGAAATCGCCGACCCCAACGGTGCAAGGATGAGGATACTTGAGAAAAAGGATGAGATAATAAGGCGCGCGAACGAGGTGGACCCAGTGCTCGTGAAGTTCGGCGGCGGCGCAAAAGATGTGGAAGTAAGGGTTATCGATACACCGGGTGGGAAGATGGTTATCACCCATCTGATAGTGGATTGCCGTGATGCCATGGGCGCCAATGCCGTAAATACAATGGCTGAAACAGTGGCGCCTTATCTGGAGGAGCTGACTGGAGGGCGCGTGTATCTTCGGATAATCTCGAATTTTGCTGACAAAAGAATAATGCGGGCAAAAGCAGTGTTCACGAGAGAAGCCATAGGTGGCGAAGAGGTCGTTGATGGCATCCTTGCAGCGTATCATTTTGCGGCAGGCGACCCGTATCGTGCAGCCACGCATAACAAAGGTATAATGAATGGCGTGAGCGCTGCAGTCCTTGCCACGGGCAACGACACACGCGCAATCGAGGCCGGGGCACACGTCTATGCATCGCGCAGCGGAATTTACAGGCCGCTTTCAGCCTACGAGAAAAATGAGGAGGGCGACCTCGTTGGCACGATAGAGATGCCGATTGCAGTGGGTCTTGTGGGAGGCGCCACGAAGACCAATCCGATAGCGAGGGCTGCAGTAAAGATACTCAACGTCAAGACTGCCACGGAAATGGGCGAGGTATTCGCGGCGCTTGGCCTAGCCCAGAATTTCGCAGCCATGCGCGCGCTCGCAACTGAAGGAATCCAGAGGGGGCATATGGGGCTTCATTCAAGGAACGTGGCGATACAGGCAGGGGCTACCGGGGATCTGGTTGATAAGATAGCTGAGATAATGGTGAAGGAAAGAAAGGTCAGGGCTGACAGGGCGAAGGAATTGCTGGAGGAGATGACGGGAAAGGCTGAATGATTTCTATTGACAAATAGTGATACTTTTATCACTTTATCTCCATCAATATCCGTGCATATAGCTCCGTGGAACATCTCCAGCCCATACGTATCATCTCATTGAGACCAGCGACAGCCTCCTCTTTCGTGAGCAATTTCAGTTTCCTCATTCTCAAAAGCAGATAGATAGTCCCATGATGCTCTATTCCCTCTATTTCTGCCATACCTCTTGCTTCTTCATCATCCATCAGCGCGATGCCCTTTAATTCATAAGCTAATGCAAGAACATCAACATCAGCTTCATGGATTTTAGGATTTTCTTTTAGATGTTCTACAAATTTTTTATTGGAAGGGTCTTTTATTTTAATTTCATCTTTTTTGAAGAGAGATTCTATCAAAAAAACCTCCGGTTTTCCACTTTTTTTTCCTTTCTCCACAACCTCTCTATAAACAGATTTCGTTGTATATTTATCTTCAGGAAAACGTTTCACTTTTTCAATGAGGTTCGCCTTCCCATGGTAAATCAGGGGTGTGGCATCAAAAATCAGAGGCTTCATTGGAGCGCCTTTTTAATGTCAGAGTCCACAAATTTCTCTGATTTGACCCAGACTACCCCCTTTTCACGTACAAGATCAGCGAAATCCCATACAGAAAGTCCTGCCATTTGCGCAGCTTTTAAAAAAGTCACTTTTCCCTCCTCCAATAATTTCAGCGCACGCTCCTCTTTCCAATGCTGCAACCCTTCTGCAAGCAATTTCCTTATTGAGGCAGATTTTTCAAGGGATTCTTCTTTCATAAAGGATTCAAGTTCTTTAAATACGTCATCTGGAATCCTTGCAGATACGCTTACTTCTGTCATGTCTTATTTGTATGCAATGCATACATAATAAAGCTTTCTTGAGTCAATGAAGAAAGCCGATCAGACAGTTTCAATCTTGTGCAGATACCTTAAAATACATCTCTTCTCAAAATATACATTTGATGCCTCAAAATAAGGTCACAAAAGTACTCCTTTTCCTCAAGAACATGGTCTATGAGAGCACAAGCCCCATGGAAATTCTGCGCTTTGCCAAATATTACCGAAAGAAGGATCTTGACGTCGTCGTGGTGCTTTGGGGTCCGATGGGAGTAATCCTTGGCAAAAAAGGGAAGCGCGGGGCGCCTCCGTATGACGAGCGCGTCATGGAATGCATGGAACTTGGAGTAAAGTTCAAATGCTGCGAGCTGGCATCTGCAATGATCGGTTTTGAGCAGAACGAACTGATCGAAGGAGTGGAAATGATACATTCCTTTGAAGTGGCCGACATGATGCTGCAGTACTGCGAAGAAGGGCAGCTCGTAATCACCCTTTGAATATCTTTTAACCATTTCTGGCAAAGGCTCACGCTGAACCTGGAAGATAATTGAACCTTATCTAATTATTATCCTATTCAGATAATTAAAAAATGTATTTATCTTGGAATCCATAACTTAAATATGGGAGGATAATTATGGAAAAGAAATTAGTCATTGGATTTTTAGTTCTCATTGTATTGCTGAGCGGGTGCGCGGGACCGAGTACAACAACCACGCCTACGTCACAACCGACAACAACGCAACCAGCGCCAACACAAACGTTGACCGCCTCACCTACACAAACCTTAACGGCCTCACCAACGCTGACAGCACAGCCAGTGGCTGTTGAAATCAAAAGTTTTGCGTTCGTTCCTGCTACGGTGACGATAGCAATAGGAACAACTGTAGTCTGGACGCAGGAAGACAGCGGGGTATCACATACTGTAACAGGCACTGGTTTCGATTCAGGGCCGCTCAGCCAGGGAGAGACATTCAATCACACATTCGATCAAGCTGGGACATTCAATTATGGTTGTTCGATCCATCCAACCATGACTGGAACAATAATCGCGAAATAATATTGTTAGAAAAAGAACAGAATTTTTTAAAGAAGGATGGCATTTTTGCCATCTGTTCAATCTTTTTTAA
Organism: Candidatus Methanoperedens sp.; assembly: GCA_027460535.1. Classification (NCBI taxonomy): domain Archaea; kingdom Methanobacteriati; phylum Methanobacteriota; class Methanomicrobia; order Methanosarcinales; family Candidatus Methanoperedentaceae; genus Candidatus Methanoperedens; species Candidatus Methanoperedens sp. Next base: position 169,883 of record JAPZAR010000027.1, on the reverse strand, counting down.
GCCATGGCATCATGGCGCGGAGTTCTTTCCCGACCTTCTCCACCTGATGCTCGTTCTCCTGTCTCTCAAGGGCATTCAACACAGGCCTGTTTGCCCGGCTCTCAAGCACGAATTCCTTTGCGAACTCGCCGCTCTGTATCCTGCGCAGCGCCTCTTTCATGGCCTGGCGCGACTGCTCGTTGATTATCTTCGGGCCGACCGTCAATCCTCCGTACTCAGCGGTATTTGAAACATAATACCACATCTTGCTCAAACCGCCCTCATGGATCAGGTCGATAATGAGCTTCATTTCATGGAAAGTTTCAAAATAAGCTATCTCGGGCTGGTATCCGGCGGCAACGAGCGTCTCGAATGATGCTTTCATCAGGCATGTCACCCCGCCGCACAGGTCGACCTGCTCGCCAAAGAGATCTGTTTCAGTCTCTTCCTTAAAGGTGGTTTCTAACACACCCGCACGCGTAGCCCCTATACCTTTTGCATACGCCATACCTGTATCCCTTGCATTCCCCGAGGCATCCTGGTATATCGCGAGAAGCGCGGGAACACCATTACCTTCGGTGTAAGTGCGCCGTACCAGGAAACCCGGGCCTTTTGGCGCCACCATTATCACATCCACATCTTTGGGCGGCACAATCTGGTTATAATGGATGTTAAAACCATGTGAAAAGCACAGCGTCTTGCCCCTGCTCATGTGTGGTGCTATTTCACTGTAATACACTGCGCCCTGTATCTCATCCGGCACCAGCATCTGTATAAGGTCTCCTTTTTCAGCAGCATCTGACATTGTCATGACAGAAAGTCCGTCCGCCTTTGCCTGTGACCATGACTCGCCGCCTTTCCTAGCACCCACGACAACGTCAAGACCTGAATCATGCAGGTTCTGCGCCTGACCCCCGCCCTGGCTGCCGTAACCGATAACTGCGATCGTTTTATTTTTCAATACGTCAAGATCCGCATCCTTGTCATAAAATATTTTAACCATAATTTATCCTCCTTTGTCCTTTTGATTACATTGATAGTTATAAATGTTTCAATCTTTATTGCCGTTTCTCGGATTGAACCGTTTTTGCACCCCGGTTCACCGCTATTTTCCCTGTCCTCACCATTTCCTTTATCCCGAACTGGCGCAGAAGCTGCTCCATCGCATTCACCTTGCTCTCGTCACCCGTTACCTCTACGACAAGTGATTTTATTCCAACGTCCACGATCTTTGCCCTGAACACGTCCACAATCTGCATCACTTCGGCACGAGTGGATGGTTCAACGCCGACTTTGATGAGGGCAAGCTCCCTGTGAACCGCTTCATCCTGTGAGATGTCGCTCACGCGTATTACATCAATGAGCTTGTTGAGCTGCTTCATAACCTGTTCAAGCACGCGGTCGTCCCCGCTCACAACGATGGTCATGCGCGAGGTATCGGGATCTTCGGTGACCCCGACGGCCAGGCTTTCTATGTTGAACCCGCGCCGCGAGAATAAGCCCGCAACCCGTGTCAGGACACCTGATCTATTTTCCACAAGTACGGCAAGAGTATGTTTCATTTTTCTTCACTCCAGATCCAGTATTTCGTTGATTGCCGCGCCTGCCGGGACCATCGGCGAGACGTTCTCCTCATGTTCGACCACAAAATCGATGATGGTTGGTCGTTCAGATTTCACTGCTTCCTTTATGACATCCTTGACTTCGTCCTTCTTTTTCGCCCTCAGGCCCAATGCACCGTAAGCTTCGGCGAGTTTAACAAAATCCACGCTGCCTTCAAGGGACGTAGCTGAATAGCGCCTGTTGAAGAACAATTCCTGCCACTGCCTCACCATGCCGAGGAAGCCATTGTTCAGGATAGCCACGATCACAGGTATGTCGTTCTGGACAACCGTCGCCAGTTCCTGGGAGTTCATCTGGAAAGAGCCATCACCGGCAATATCGATAACCGTGGATTCAGGCTTTCCGACCTTTGCACCCATAGCAGCCGGGAAGCCATAGCCCATTGTGCCAAGACCGCCGCTCGATATGAAGGTGCGCGGGTTTTTATAATTATAGAATTGTGCAGCCCACATCTGGTTCTGCCCAACCTCTGTGACAATTATAGCATCGGGGCATATCTCACTTATCTGCTCCACCACGAACTGAGGGCGCAAAAAGTTATCCTTCTTATATGAAAGCGGATATTCCTTTTTCCATCCGTCGATCTTCTTGATCCACGAGTCTGTTCTTACCTGTTCCTGTTTAACGTATTTGAGAAGGGCTTTCAGGATGTTCTTTGCATCTCCTACGATCGGAATGTCAACCCGAACGTTCTTCCCTATCTCGGCTGGATCAATATCTATGTGGATTATTTTGGCGTTCGGGGCAAAGGCGGATATCTTACCTGTAACGCGGTCGTCAAATCGCACGCCCACGGCTATAATCAAATCTGATTCCTGGATCGCGTAATTGGCATACCTCGTTCCATGCATACCCAGCATCCCAACAGAAAGGGGGTGGGATGTCGGGAAGGCTCCCATGCCCATCAGGGTCGTTGTGACAGGCGCCATAATACCTTCTGCCAGCGCACGAAGTTCTTCGGTAGCATTCGAGAAAATGATCCCCCCGCCGACGTAGAAAATAGGTTTTTCGGACTTCAGGATAAGTGATGCTGCCTTTTTGATCTGCTGTTCATTTCCCGCGTAGGTTGGCTTATACCCGCGCAGTTTTACTTCTTGCGGATATTCGAATTCTATGAGTTCCGTCTGGGTATCCTTGGGCAGATCTATCAAAACTGGGCCCGGGCGCCCTGTCTGTGCAATATAAAATGCTTCCTTGAATACTCGTGGGATGTCCTTTGTGTCCTGGATCAGATAATTGTGCTTTGTTATGGGAAGTGTTATTCCCGTGATATTGGCTTCCTGGAAAGCATCATTTCCTATGAGGGACCGTGGCACCTGCCCGGTTATTGCCACAACGGGTATTGAATCCATATAGGCCGTTGCTATCCCTGTAACGAGGTTCGTGGCTCCGGGTCCGGAGGTGGCAAGGCACACACCCGCTTTGCCGGTAGCCCTTGCATAGCCGTCTGCGGCATGCGCAGCTGCCTGTTCATGTCTTACGAGAATATGTCTTATGTCAGCATCATAGAGTTCATCATACAGGGGCAGCACCTGACCGCCCGGATAGCCGAAGATGACATCTACATTCTCTTTGTAAAGTGATTCTATAACCGCCTTAGCGCCAGGTATTTTGGGTTTTGTCATTTTATTCACCTGTTTGATGAATCCAGATAATATCAATCTTTCTAGACGGGTTCAGTAAAACAGACTGATGTTTAATAAATATTTCTAAGGGCTCTTCTTCTGTTCCTGCTGCATCAACCTGTTAATTCCCTCGAGAACTGCCTCCACGGAAGCCATTATTATATCAGTCCGTGCGCCGCGGGCTGTTATCGTCTTTCCGCCTTTGCTGAGCTTCACCCAGACCTCGACAAGGGCGTCTGTTCCGCCCGTTATTGCATCAACATGGTACTCATCAAGATGGATATCTGCCACGCCCGATACGGCTTTATACAGGGCGTTGATGGCGGCATCAACCGGTCCAGTTCCAACGCCAGCTTCCACCACATGCTTGCCGTTGACGCTGAGGCGAATGGATGCAGTCGGCATAACTGTATTTCCCGAAACGACCGTGAGCTCTTCAAGCTTGACCTTGGCTTCCTGGTATATGCCAAGCACCGTTTCCGCAATGGTCTGGAGGTCTGCATCCGTGACGCGCTTTCCTTTGTCACCCAGTTCCTTCATTCGATCCACTATGTCATCGATCTGCTTTTCGGTAGCAGCTATGCCCATTTCTTTCATTGCAAGCACGACCGAACTTTTTCCCGCATGCTTGCCGAGCACGATGCGCCTCTCGCGCCCAACAAGTTCGGGCGTGATGGGTTCGTATGTAGCTGTGTTCGCAAGAAGGCCGTGTACATGTATGCCTGCTTCATGGGTGAAAGCGTTCCCGCCCACGATGGCCTTATTCGGGGCCACGGGGATGCCGCTCAACCTGCTCACGAGGCGTGAGGTGGTGTAAAGTCCTTTCAGGTCGATTTTGGTTTTGTATCTGTATAAGGAATAAAGCACCATGACAACTTCTTCAAGCGATGTGTTCCCTGCCCGCTCGCCGATACCGTTTATGGTGACGTGCGCTTCATGCGCGCCTGCCCGGAGCGCTGCGACCGTATTCGCCGTTGCCATCCCGAAATCATTGTGGCAGTGGATACTTATGGGGGCTTTGAGCAGCGACAGGTCACTGAAGATCTCATAAGTTCTCTCCGGGACAAGTATACCTACGGTATCACAGAAACACAGCCTGTCCGCGCCTGCATCAATTCCTGCATTGTAAACGGTCTTTAAGTAATCAAGGTCTGCGCGGGATGCATCTTCTCCGCTGAGTTCGACAATCAATCCGTGCGATTTTGCGTACTCCGTCATCTCAACGGCCATTTCTCTTACGGCCTCACGATCCTTTTTGAGTTTCTGCTGGATATGGAGGTCGGATACTGGCACCACAAGATGAATGGAATCCACGTCGCAGCCGAGGGCGCTGTCGATGTCTTCCTTACGGATACGGCAATAGCTGCATATCTCGGCGTTCAGGCCTTCACCTGCTATTTTCTTGATAGAGGCCCTTTCGCCTTCCGAGGTGATCGCAGAACCGGCCTCAATGATATCCACTCCAATGCTGTCAATTTTTCTTGCTATCAGTAACTTGTTCTCGGTCGTGAGCGAAACGCCTGGTGTCTGTTCCCCATCTCTCAGGGTCGTATCCAGGATTCTTATATCGTTAAATAAAGCGATCCCTTCTGTTCATTTGTATCACCGGATTCAGTGTGAGCTTTTCAAATACGCTTCTTATTAGAAAAACCTATCCACAATCTCGACCGCCCTGGCAACAAGTTTGACGGCGTTCTCAAGGTCGCTCATGCTCATAACTGATACGGGTGTGTGGATATACCGCGATGGCGGGCTTATTATGCCTGTGGGTATCCCTTCCTTGGTGAGATGTATCGCGGATGCGTCCGTGGTTCCGCCGCTTCCCACTTCAAGCTGGTAGGGGATGCCGTTTGACTCTGCCGCTTCCTTAAGCCATTTCAACACAGGCTCGGGAACGATGATGCCCCGGCCGTCGGCATCACTTACAGTAACCGCAGGTCCTTTTCCCATCTCGGTGGATGCCTCTTTCTTTTCTATGCCCGGATGGTCGCCTGTTATGGTGACATCGGTGGCCAGTGCAACGTCGGGATTCAATCCGAAGGCACTTGTCTTTGCCCCCTTCAATCCCACCTCTTCCTGAACTGTAAATACGGCATGGATAGTCGCTTTAACGTCCTTCATCTCTGCAAGAGCCCCGATGAGCATCGCGCAGCCTGCACGGTTGTCAAAAGCTTTGCCGGTGACCCTGTCGTTGCCGAGCGATTTGAACTCAGCATCCGAGGTGGCGGGAGTCCCGATCTTCACGCCAATCCTGTCTGCTTCCTCTTTGCTCGTTGCCCCAAAGTCGATGAACATGTCCTCGGCTTTTATCACCTTGTTCTTATCTTCTTCTTTAATGGCATGAGGAGGCTTTGAGCCGAGCACGCCGTAAACCGGGCCGTTCTCTGTGTGCAGTATCATCCTCTGGTTAAGGAGCGTCTGGTCGAACCATCCGCCCGTCTTTGTAAAGCGCGCAAAACCTTTCTCGTCCACGTATTTTATCATGAGGCCTATCTCATCCATGTGCGCAGCGAGCATGACAACGGGAGAGCCGCCGTGTTTTGTAGCGATCAGGTTACCCATCCTGTCCGTCCTGATCTCATCAACATAAGCTCTTACTTCTTCTTCAATGATCTGCCTCACGTTTCCCTCATATCCGGAAACCCCGTGAGCATTCGATAATCGTTCCAAAAGGTCTTTCAGGTCACTCATATTATTACCCCTGTCCTGATTGTCGGGGAGAGTAATTAAAGTATTGGAAAATCAGGTCTTCCGGGAAAGAAAAATCCCTGCATCCGCTGTTGGCGATAAAGCGATCATTTACAGCATTTCTCTTTCCAGTCTTTACCGAACTTGATGCCCCAGGAGGCCCACATCGCTCCAAGAATCGCTACTCCCACAAGCAATGCGACAAGGATAATGGCTATGTTTTGGGTAAGGCTGAATGATGAAGAGAAAAACGTTATGTAAAGAATAGCGAAGATCAGCCAGCCGAAGAAAATGATTATAGATACTGAGACTCTTAAGGCAAGCCCGGATGGGATCGCCCGTTCAACATCCTTGTTCTCACTTTCCACTTCCAAAATGGTTCCGTAGATCGAATCAATCATATGTCCACACTCCATTAAGCAAACATATTCCTGATAGTTAATAAAATTAACTTCAATGCATTGGAGAGATGTTCAAGAGTTATTTCAAAAGCAGGTGTCACCTGAGGAGGAGCTGGAATTATGTTGCGCGCATACTTTTATAAATCATGAACAATTAAAGTCCGGCGCTTTAGCGAAAAACGAACCGCAGATGAAGGCGCCCAGAGTCGCGAGCCTCCCGAGTCACGCCTCGGGAGGGCGTATCCGCATATGGCGTTGCCATATGCGTATGCTGAGTCGAGAACCCGCAGGGTTTCGGAGCGGTGCATTCACGTATGGCTTCGCCATACGTGTCACACAACGCAGATTTGTTGTGCCGGGTCTGTAAAGGAGCAACACGGCCTCGCTGCCGGCTGCGCCAGTGGAGGCGCGCGGAGGGGGCTGGGGTTTGGTGAGAGAGGGGCGCAGGAAGTTAGCATGGACATCACCGCAAAGAACGCAAAGATCGCAAAGATTGATGGATTAATTTTATATTGACTAATTTATTAATCTGCGGCGCTTCCGCAAAAAACGAACCGCAGATGAAGGCGCCCAGAGTCGCGCCTCTGGAGGGCGCACACACGTATTGCTTCGCAATACGTGGATATTGCTGTAGATATTGCCGGGCATGACGCGGATGAACGCAGATTTGTTGTGCCGGGTCTGTACCGGTGTAGAACGGGCTCGCTGCCGGCTGTGCTGGATAGAGCGTTCAAGAGGGAGTTATAATTAAATGAATGAAATAAGGAAAAGCAGTATATAATAAGAAGGTTTAATAACTTTGAAATGTAGTATAATTTCAAAAACATGAATTATTGTACTATTGATATAATTCAAGGCCCATATTGATCATGAAACTAAATATTCAACTAACGGATTCAGAAAATAAATTAGAAGCGATATTAGAAAAGAGCAGCATTGATGAAACATTATGGACTGGCTTTGTTGAAGGATTTAGCGATGATGAATACAGAATATCCATCAAGCTTGACAAAAACAATCAAATTAATTCAATCAAAAAAGGAGACAAAATAGCGAGTTCTCATAACGAATTAAAGGAAGAATTTCGGCGAAATTTAATTGCAATTGCAGAAAATAAATTAGAGAGTGAAATTGCAGGGATTGAAGATACGTTAGAAGAGGCAGATGTCGATCAAGAACCGCAGCCTTATGATCCAGAATTGATCAGGGTTGAAACTAAATCAATGTCTATAAGTTATGTTTTTGAAATGATGACAGGCAGACAAAAAGATTTAGATTTATCTCCTGATTTTCAAAGGAACTTTGTTTGGACTGATATTACTAGAAAATCTAGGTTAATTGAATCAATTTTATTAAGAATTCCGCTCCCTGTATTTTATTTATCACAGGATCAAAAAGGAATGTTGCAGGTGGTTGATGGCGTACAAAGACTTACAGTAATTAAAGATTATTTAAATAATGAATTTAAATTAAAAAATTTGGAATATTTAGAAGATTGTAGCGGGTGTTTTTTTGAGAAAGAAGGGGCAAAAAGCTTGGATCCAAAATATCTTAGAAGAATAAAACAAACACAATTAATTTTCAATATAATTGACCCTCAGACACCTCCAAAAGTCAAATTTGAAATCTTCAAACGTATCAATACAGGTGGTAAACCGCTGAACAATCAAGAAGTTCGTAACTGTTTGGCTAATTATCGCGTGAGAAATATGTTGAAAGATCTCTCCAATTCTAAGGAATTTTTGAAAACTACTGGTGAAAGTATTAGTAAGATTAGGATGGCAGATCAAGAACTAGTAATGAGATTCATTGGATTTTATTATCTTAAGGAACTAGGAAATGAAAATCTAAAATATAAAGGAGATATGGACCAATTTCTCGATGATACTCTAGAATTGTTGAATAAAGGAGAAAGTGAATTAACATTAAACGGAATAAAAAGTGCGTTCTTAAATGCAATGAATATTACTTACTACCTTTTTGGAGACTACTCTTTTAGAAAATGTAAATCCGAACATCTTAAACCTGAAGCGCGAAAACAATTAATCAATAAGTCATTATTTACAACTCTATCGATATTATTATATAATTATGATTTTAATGAAATTACAAAAAAGAATAATCAAGGATGCCTTATACAACCATTTGCTATACAATTGGACTCTAATCAAAGTTTCAATGATGCTATTACTGTCGGTACAAACGATCGGAAAAAAATTGATTTGACCTTTAGTATTGTAAAAAAAATTATCGATGATAATTTGAAGGTTAGTTATGATTAAAAATATAACTATAAACAATTTTAAGTGCTTCTTAGACTCATCAATCAATCTAAATAGGCTAACTATACTAGCTGGATCAAATGCTGTGGGAAAATCGTCATTGATACAAGCACTTCTAATTGTTAGGCAAACGATTGATAAATTAATGTCAGAATATAAATACCTAAAGGATTACCCTGAAATTGACATTCAATTGAATCATGAATATTTTCTGAATTTAGGAGATACCTCACAAGTACTTTCTTCAAATGCAACCTCAGAAGATATAACTTTTATCATAAATGATAAAACTCCATCAAGAGCCTCATTTAAATATTCAATGTCAAAAAAAAGTCCAGAATTAGTGTTAAAATTTCAAAGGGTTGGAATAGTTGTCGATCGAAATGAAGCAGTATCAATTTATCAGAATGAGTTTCATTATCTTAATGCAGAGCGCTTGGGACCAAGAGTCAGACAAGATATCGTCAATCAAAAATTTTCAAATACTGGATTTCAAGGAGAGTATACAGGGTATACCATAGAAAAAAATAATGAATATAAAATTAATGAGAAAAGAAGATTTGATGACGTTGAATTAACAGTCCCTAACCTAAATAAACAGGTTGAATATTGGCTAAATTACATTATTCCGGGTATCGAAATCAATACTACTCTATATCAACAAATTAACATGGTGGGTTATTATTTACGAAGAACTTATTCAGATACTAAACCTTTAAATCCCAACAATGTAGGCTTTGGCATTTCATATGTTCTCCCAATTATAGTAAGCGGATTAATCGCTGAGGAGGGGTGCCTTTTAATTGTAGAAAATCCGGAGGCACACCTGCATCCAAGCGGTCAATCCAGGATCGGTCAGTTTTTAGCGCAGATAGCTTCATCGGGTGTTCAGGTAATAGTAGAAACACATAGCGAACATGTGATTAATGGAATACGAATAGCTACCTTAAAAAAATTAATTTCAAATGATTTAGTTTCCATAAACTTTTTTAGCCTTGATAAAAAATCCAAAAACCCAAATATTCAACATATTACTTTGGATGAGAATGCTGAATTGTCGAATTGGCCTTATGGATTCTTTGATCAAGAAGAAAAAGATTTGGCAGATATATTTGAAGGTAGAAGGAAATGAGGGCTGATTTATTTTTATTCAACTCATCTTTTACTTATAAAGACGGTATCACTCTAGATAATTTGATTACTCAAATTAAAGAACTTAATAACACAATAAAATACATAAAAGAACATAATTCCAAATTCAAGATAAATGAAGATTGTATATACAAAAATGATAGTATATATTATCTTGAGATTTACCAAAATTATACAATTTCTAATTTTTTATTTACTCCTGAAATATCCATTAACATTCCCCACGATATAAAAAAGACTTTTATGATTCTTCTTGATCGTGCAAATACGCGTAACTTGAATGAACAAGAAGTAGTTGATCTCGTAAAATCAAATAGCGGAAGTAATTTAAATGGTTTACTTATCTTGCATTCAATTAATCTTGATGAACATGAAATCGATTCCACGGTTATCATTAAAACAAAAGAACAATGGTATAAATTTCATAGGTATTTTTTGGCAAAAAATCCTATAGATGAACTGAACTTCTATAATGAAGCAAGAAAATATTTTACACAGATAAACTTTCATCCTCATGTAGAAATCTCACTTGGGAGATTAGAAGGGGGTTTGGAAAGGTTCGCTGGTTCGATAATTTATAATCTAGCTCAACTTAATGATAAATTCAAATCATATCGCAATAAATACGATCTTGTTGAAACTCTAAGACGATTTTCCTCTGAGTGCAATGTTGATGCCTCACTTGAGGGTAATGCAGACAAGAAGCCAGCGTTGACTTTTGTATTTACTGATGATAATTCAAACCCAGTTCAGGTTTGTTGTGAACCACACCTCAAACTTAGTAAAAGCGACTCAACAGGTGACACGCATTTTTATTATAATAGAATTTATTTTCATGAGGGAAAGCCTAACATAGATAAGGGCAAAATCTTGGTTGCTCATATAGGAAACCATCTTTAATTATAGATAAGTGGTTCCTATTATCATCGAATACTTCGATGCACTGCAAACAAGATGGACGCGCTCAGGCGCCTCCAGGAAGAAACCGGCGCCGAACTGGATGCGCTGCTGCCGGCTGTGCTGGACAGGGCGTTTAAGGGGGAGTTGTGAAATATTTCATACATATATTTTCCGGCAATTATTCCATTTATACGTCACTCGATTCTTCAATGAACGTATCAACTACCCTGACAGCATCACGTGCTTCATCCAGAGAAACATGAGGTTTGAGCTTATGGATACATTGTGCCCTGGATTCAATACTATTGTCCGTATTTATTTCACGAGTCACATAAAGCGCTGTAGCTAAACGTTCAAGCTCTGTAACACCTTTATCTCCAAGTTTATTTGCAACGAATTTCACCATTGGATTGTACTTTTTCAAAGTTTTTGGATAACGCTTTTTTATTAATTTGCTACCAATGCTATGAATAAAGCTGGGGCCATAAGGTGGTGGTTGGGGTTGTAACTTGAGGATCGCATCTGCCCGCATGGCTGTTAGCTCATCGCTCAGATCAAATGAATACGGACCGTGTTTATACAGAACAAAATCAAATTCTAGAGGAACCCTAAGCAGTTCCTGAATGAAATATGTTGCCTTTTGAATGTGGGTTTCTCCGCACCAGCTTCCTTTTGCCCTGAGATTTTCTATTAACGATAATATAACAGCATCACGCTGTAATCTTTTCATATTTTTTCGCCCTCCTTCTTTGTAATTATAGCTTCACGCTTTTCTTTTAACCATTTTTCAGCCTCTTTTCGATAATCAGGATTGATAAAGACATAATCTACTGCGACGATGGGAACAGTCTTTAATACCTCCGACATTGCCAGGGATGATGATATGCGGCCATCTATAGAGAGCAGTACGGGAAAGTTAAGACCACTACCCTTTTGCTTGTAGGTATCATATCTCACATTTGCCTCACCGAACTTTTTGCATGCCTCGTCGAAGATTAATTTGCCAGCTTCGGGATTTTTTACGATATCATTAGGGTTCCTCTGATATAACAATCTGAAATGCTCTCGATTAATTATACGTCGCGCTGGATCATGTCCTGGATGTTTTTCGTCTCTGGCTGCCTTAAATAACTCTACTGATATTTCGTTGTCTGTCATCCGTAGATGTTCCTCGATCTCGATGGGTAAGTATCCGTTGGGGAACCATTTCTTGAGGAAGTCTCTCAAATGAATATCATAGATCCGCCTGACATGATGGTAGTATAGTTGTGTATACATAAAGTATCTTGCCAGTACCAGTGCTTCCGCTGAGTGCAAACCGCCTTCTTCTATGCCAAGGGCGGGTTCTGCAGAACCATCCTCTTCTTTGGGTAGAATACGCATAGTATCAATAAGTCGGTAATGATCGAACTTTCCGTAAGCTACTCCCACATGGTGAGAATCTCGTATCAAGTAGTCCATTCGGTCAACCCCAAAAGCATCGCCCACGATTATTTCAGAAAGAATTGCCTCCCAATCCGTGAAAGAAGAATCCTTATATTTCTTGGGACCTACGGCAAGTTTTGCAACATCATCTGATTGTATCTTGATCTCCTTCCAAATAGATTCCAGTTCCTCGCTTCTGATAATCTCTAAAGTGAGACGTTCATGATCCCAACCATCAGGAAGCAGATATTCTTCGGCTGTATGGGAAAACGGCAAGTGCCCGATATCATGACATAGAGCCGCCATGCGAAGAACCCGGCGCCAATATGTATGTTCATATGAATTGTGTGCAGGTACGACACTTCTAACGGATTCATGGAATATATTGGATGGCTCAGTTACAGTATCATAGACCCGTCCAGCCAATTCCATAACACCCAGCGAGTGTTCAAACCTTCTATGGGTTGCCCCTGGATATAGAAGATACGTTAAACCAAGCTGATGAATATATCGGAGGCGCTGGAATGGACGAGAATTAAGTACCTTCCTCTCATCCGAATCGAGGCGAATGAAAACGTGCAGTGGATCGCGGATTTCATGCATGTGTTTTGCCATCAGTTCTTTGCCTCCATAACAACTATGAGCCGGTGAACCGCGCTGAGACACTCCTCAAATAGCGAGCCATATTTCGATTTGATGAATGTACTGAGGGGTGTATCTGAGGGCATGATTATGGGTTATTTTGCATATGTCTATGTTAGCTTGTTATTATATTCTTGGAGAGGGATGTGAAAGTATTCACAGTGCGGATGAAATATTGTAATCAGCGGATGTACTTTGATCCTGCCGCTCGCCGGCGGTGTTGTCATTTTTGTCATCTCTGTCGCTTTGTTTAGTCTATGAATATTTTGCTCTCCTGGTGTGCATTGCGGAGTTAATCTTCTCATCGCAGAGAACGCAAAGGTCGCAAAGACAACGAATTTCGGAATGTGCGCATATAGCAAGTTTGCGCAACGATGGTGTGCCGGAGCTTCCACAAAAAACGAACCGTGGATGAACGCAGATTTATTGTGCCGGGTCTGCACATGACCTGCGCGGGGCAGGCTCGCTGTCGGCGCAGGAACAAGGTTGCACCAGTTATTTATAAATATATGGAGATTAATGTCCGACGCTTCTGGTAAAATGGCATGAATTTTACTATCCATAAAAATATTAACTTTCATATATCCTTGATATAAATAACTCATTATTTTTTTCATCATCTTCCAAATTAAAATCCAATACATTTTCTTTATCATTTTTAACTGTAACATTTTTTTGGTACACTGAATCTAGTAAGTATATGTGATTTACTCTCACAGTTACATTGTATTTTTGATATCCAAGTTTAAAAGAAGCAGTTCCCTCATTTCCCGTTGATTTTAGGAGCACTGGAATTGGTTTTTTATATCTGTCACTTCTACTTTCCATCAAATATGGATTCTGAATCATAACTTGTGCGTTGCTAACTGGCTTCCCATTATCAAGAACAACAATAGTTAAATTGCCTCTTTTGATATATTCATCGGACGCATCTATTTTGTTGCCTTGCGGATCTATCGCCTCTAGGTACGAGAATTTCACACTCATAATCTTTTCAAATTCTCTTTTATGACTTCCGATTACATAGTTTTGGGAAGGATCTACAGCGATTCTGTAACCATCGTGCATGTATTCGGCCCAAGCATGATCTTCTCCAGGTGCAGTGATTAACCTTGATTCTATACCCGCTTTGTTCATCATAGTAACAAAAACTCGTGCATATTCTTCACAGTTTGCCAATCTCGAGTAGATTATCCAAGAAACGGGAGCCGGTCGAGCTCCAAACAATCTATAATCTCCATTTACATTGAAGATTCCAAATTTCTGCGCGGTAGAGTTTGGATTATAGAGTGAATATGGATTGTAAAAGTATTGTTTTTCCCATCCCATTATTGCTAAAGCTTTCTTATCTGGGTCGGTAGTATTCGCTATGTATCTTGCCATAGCATGATTAATAACTTCTTCGCCATAAATAAGATCAAAGAAAGTGGGAACCCAAGCAGATGTAATCAGGTATATTGAGAGCGAAAACAATAAAGCATATTTGAAAACCTTTAAAAATTTTATGACAACTTGCTCTTGAATTTTTTCATTTTTCATTCTTTTTATTCTTTCTTTCTATGTATATCTTAAGTTCGTATAAAGGAACTGATTAGAGTTAAATATATTATTTTGAATAGCTTCTATATTCTGATTAACCTGAAGAATATTTTGATTTATTGTGACTATGTTATCTCGAATTTCGTTAACATTTTTATTGGAGGTGTTCGGTGATTCATTTTCATATAGATTTTGATAATACTGCGTCTGATTTTTGTAATAATCTGTCAGGCTCTGCAAATTATTGACTTGGGTTGTTAGATCTGTATAGGACGGAGAAGAACCTGACTGTGTTACAACAGGTGTGGACGGTGGGGCACTACCTATACTTCTTGTAGTCAGTAGAGTAAAACCGTACAGACTAAGAAGAATAAAAACCGAAACTAACCGGATGGCTCTATGTCGGCGGATATTCATCTTACCTCTCCCTTACGCGCATCTTGTGTGTCATGGGTTCTGGCGGTATACATGCAGGCGTAACTGTTCTTCCATTGTTTCTTTTTAGCGATTGACTTTTGCTCATGTTTCGGTCCTCATTCTTGCAAAGACCAATTTGACGGAACCGTCCAGTTGCATTATTTGTGGCAAGGATTGCAATTAATTTGTCAATCCACTTCATCATCACATCCCTCCCACCCCGTATCTCTTCCTGTCCTTCAGCTCCTGCTTCTTTCCCTCATTCCATCCAGAAACAGCCTGTATATACCCAGTAACACGACTAAGATGCTCCACATTCTCACTCTCGCAATTGGGGCATTCCTCCAACAAACCGGAAGCAACATGGAAATCATCCATGCACACCGTCATGTCCTTCGTGAATGCAAAATAACCCACCTGCGTGTTCTTGGCTATGTTCATGGCGAACTCCTTGAGCCCGTGGGGGTCTGGCGCAGCTTCTCCTAACCAGATGTGCAGTATGTTGCCCCCGTCCACTATGGGGAAGAAGGTCTCCTCAAGCTTGATGCGCTGGGGGAGCGACACATCGGCGCCCGGGGGCACGTGCGTACCGTTGGTGTAATACACCGGGAGGTCGCGCGTCTCATGTATGCGTGCCAGGGCCTCGGGTACGTTGCCTTTGATTATGGGCTCTGCGCATTTCCTGTATTCCTTGTGCAGCAGATCCGACACTGCAAAGCGCTGCGCTGTTGTCTCGGCAGGTGTTCTTGCGAGGGCTATCTCCATACCGTGCTTCTGTGAGAGTTCCTTCGCGTAAAACTTCATCTCGAACATCGCCCTGATGGCGAGTCGGCGCGCATCATCGCTCTCATAGATCTGCTTGCCCGTATGGTACTGCACCATCTCGTTGATCCCGACAACGCCTATGGTGTACACGAGCCCCTTCATATCCACGGCGATCTCGCCCTTGCCCATGGTTATCGGGTCCTTGGGTCTCTGCGTGGCAAAGGGCATCCTGTTGTTCTTGATTATGATGTCCATCCACTTTCGCTTCACCTTGAAGAGTTCAATGCTCAGGTCCATCAGATTCTTGAGCTCCCCGAAGAGCGCATCATCGTCCTTCTGCGCCTTGTAAGCAGCGCGCGGGCAGTTAACCGAAACGACCTGCCAGGCGCCCATCGAGAAATGCTTTCCGTCCCTGAAATACAGCTTGTCCTCGAACTCCGAGTCCTTTTCGCTGGAAGAAGAGAAGTTATAGGCGCAGCACTGGTAGCAGCTTATGCCCTTCCCAGCGCCGCGGTACTCGGGCAGCTGGTTATCAAAATACGGCGCTCCGTACTTGGCAGCAAGCTCGAACGCCTTGGTATAGAGTTCGTCGTAGCTCAGAAGCTCTGGATGCATGCGGTTGTATTCCTCGTCCTCGACCATGAAGTCGGGTTCTATGCTTATCTCGGGTTTGGGGAAGTTGAAGGGTTTCCCCCAGTAATCTCCTTTCAGCATCACGTTCATCAATGCCTCAAAGCTCAGGCGCACCTCGCGCTCGAACTCGCCGTATGTGCGCAGAGGTGCCTGCTTGCCGTCAAAGACCTTCCCTTTGTAAACCACAGGTTTGTCGCGCCACAATCCGGGGACGCCGGGGGAGAGCTGGACGGAGGAAAAGACCAGCTGTCCGCCCCGGGCCACCATCATCTGTGTCATTTCATAAACGAACATCTGCATGAGCTGCTCTATCTCGCCGTAGGTCATGCCCTCAAAATAAGGTGCAATGAAAGTGAGGAAATTATAGAATCCCTGGCCGCCCGCGAAATTTGTCTGCGCGCTGCCAAGAGCCTTCACTGCATGCAGTATGGCAACCTCGGCTTTTTTAGCGGGTCCAGCCACGCTTGCTTTTGTTCCGCTGCCATCGGGCATGAGACCGTAGTAGAAGAAGTATCGAAGGTCCCAGTCCTGGCAGAAGGCGCGTGTTCCGAGGTATTCCAGGTCGTGGATGTGAATATCGCCGTTAAGATGCGCATCCGCAAGTTTCGGCGGCACCATGAGAAGGTACTGCTCTTTGCTCATCTTATCCGCTTTCTTTTTATGGGAGGTTTCGGCGTTCTCCTGCAGGTTGGCATTATCGTTTTTCTCAAAACCCGTGCCCATGTCTATCTTATAGGCATCGTAAACCGGTGTGCCAACCCTCGTTGAGATATTCCGCCATTCAGTGTGACCGCGTTCAAGAAGTATTATATTGACCAGTTCACGCACAAGCGGGCCTGACAGGAATTTTACGCCCATATCTTTTATTCGTTTCTCAGTTTCCTTCGCTATTTCCCTGGCTTCCTCTTCTGTGATGGATGCTTTTCCGTGGAACTGCTCGCTCAGCTTTGTTTCTTTCAAAAGCTGTTTGATTATGGTGTTCCTGTCCCAGTCCATCAGGTGTCCGTCCGTTGTCCTGACTTTGGGTATTACGGAGACAGAATAGCCTCCAAGCGTTTTCTGGATGGTCTGGATATCTCTTGCCGCCCTGTTTCTCCCCTGGCTTTCGAGAGACTGGCGCGCCTCTTTCAACGCGTACGCCAGCTCTTCCTTATTTTCTTCTATGAGATTCGATGCTTGAACCTCGATATATTTACCCATCTGACATTCCTCCTTTTTAATGTCTACCGTGCTTACCGGAAAATGTTTGACTAAGTTTTAAGGAGTGTTTCCAGCTTGCTCTGGTCGATCCTGTCCTGGCTGAATAGATCACCGGTCGTATAGAACTTATTACCTATCTGGAGCACCGGCGCAGCCATCGTGAATACGCCGTTGATCCGAAGTTCAGTGAGCGCTGCGGGTGTAGCCATGTCTACCTCTTTGTATTGTATGTTCTTTTTTTCAATAAATTGCTTTAGTACCCTGCAATTTGGACAATTTTTGGTAGAGTAGATCAGGATGTCTTGCATTGCTGCGTCTCCTAGTAAAAGAGAGAAGTGCATTTCAAGGCATATAATGGTTTTCCAAACCAAGTTTGAATATAATAAATTATTAATTTGTTACCAGGTAGTTTATCAACAATGTTCACAACAAATCAACATTGTTATCATATTAGTTACCAATCTCATTGTATAAATTTAAGAAAAAATTATGTACTTGGCTTGTATGTTAGCCCTGTTTATGTTTCTAAAGTTCAAGAATGAGGTATCGTCGATTTTATCGATAGCTCTGGAGAAAGCAGGGTTTGAAACAGAAGATATAGCTTTAAGTGATTCGCCTCATGCAGACATTGCATCTTCCGTGGCATTCAAGCTGGCTCCAAAATACAGGCGAAGCCCAAAAGAGATAAGTGAAATAATTTATACGAATATCAAAATACCGCCGGATTCCTATGTCGACAGGGCGGAAATGAAAGGTCCGTATATCAATTTTTTTGTGAGCCGTCCCTTCCTCAATGAAACGGTTTTGAGCGTTCTGCTTGAACGGGAGGAGTTTGGAACTCTCAGTAACAGGGGAAAAATAATCCTCGAGCATACATCGGCAAACCCCGATGGCCCGCTGCACATAGGCCATATAAGGAACTCCGTGATAGGTGATACCCTTGCCCGGATATTGAAACGCGCGGGCTACGATGTTGAGACCCAGTATTACATAAACGATATGGGAAGGCAGATCGCGGTGGTGGTCTGGGGACTTTCGAACTTCAAATTCGATGATACCAAAAAGAAAGACCATGCCATAGCAGAGGTCTATATCAATGCTAACAAATCACTCGTTGATGAAAAAGAGCACTCGCCTGAAGTTGACATGTTAATGAAAAAGTATGAGACAGGCGACCATGAGATAATTGGAAAATTCAAGGATGCTATTGAAGCAGCAATGGAGGGAATAAAAGAATCACTACTTCGCATTAATATCCATCATGATAAATTCGTATGGGAATCCAGGTTCGTACGCTCTGGAGAGGTCAACAGGATGATAGAGCGCATCAAAGAGACAGGCCGGGCAGATATCAAGGACGGGGCTCTCATGGTTGACCTGAAAAATGAAGGGATCCAGAAATCCCTGGTGATACAGAGATCCGACGGGACCTCTCTCTATACCACACGCGACCTTACTTATCATGAATGGAAGGCATCCCATTGCGACAGGATGATCGACATTCTCGGGGCTGACCATAAGCTCATTTCCTCGCAGCTTAAAGCCGTCCTCGGTATCCTGGGTTTAACGCAACCGGAAATTGTTATCTTTGAGTTCGTGTCGCTGCCGGAAGGTTCGATGAGCACCCGGCGCGGCGTTTTCATCTCGGCGGATGAACTCCTAGACCAGGTTGAGAAAGCCGCGTATGAAGAAGTAAATAAAAAGCGCCCGGAGACCGATGAGGAATTCAAGAAAAAGGTGGCAGCTTTTGTGAGCATAGGTGCCGTAAGATACGATATTATCCGTGTCTCACCCGAAAAGGCAACCACTTTTGATTGGAAGGAAGCTCTGGACTTTGAAAAGCAGGGGGCGCCCTTTATCCAGTATGCCCATGCAAGGGCGTGCAGTATCCTGAAGAATGCACAGGCGGAAGGCATTACCTATGAGAATTACGACCCGAATATTCTCCTCGAGGAACAGGAGATCGCGCTCATTAAGAAACTGGCAAGTTTCGGGAGTATTATCGATAATTCAGCGCGTGAATTGAAACCAAATCTTGTTGCCATATACGCAAGAGAACTCGCGGATGCTTTCAATCAGTTCTACAGGTATATTCCAGTGTTGGGCGCCGAGCCAGAACTCAGAACTGCACGCCTGGCGCTTGTGGATTGTTCCCGTATCGTGCTTGCAAATGCTCTCGATACGCTCGGGATTACTGCGCCTGAGTCCATGTAGTTATGAATAGTGCTTTGAAGATGCACCTGCCATAAATGAGGTTTCGGTTCATGAGAATAATTTCGGTCATAGGCTATAAGAAATCCGGAAAAACCACACTTGTTGAACTGCTTGTAAAGGCTTTAAAAGAATATGGTTCTGTGGGAACAGTAAAACACATGCAGGAGCATAGCGTAAACACGCCGGACACGGATACATGGAAACATGCCCGGGCTGGCGCTGATGTGGTGATAGGTGTTACAGGGAGCGAACTTGTAAAATTCTCACATGACAATAATCTCGTATCAGCTATGGATGAGCTCGCCAATGAGGGAGTTGATTTTGGGGTAGTTGAAGGTTTTAAGGAAAGCACTTTATCTAAAATAGCTCTCGGCAGTGTGGTGGCCACTAATATTGTAAAGACTCTGGATAATTTAGAGAATGTGGATATCGGAGAAATTGTAAAAATTGTCCTGGATCAGCCTGAATATCATACCCTGGAATCACTCATCAAGAAAATAAGAGGATCAAAGGAAATAGAAAAAGCGGGAGCCATCGGGACATTCACAGGGATTGTGAGAACGCAGACAAAGGATGTGCGCACTGAATTTCTTGAATTTGAGGAATATGGAGGACTTGCCCGGCAAAAAATGGATCAGATATGCACCGAACTCAAACACAAAGAAGGTGTTGTGGATGTGCTCATGCATCACAGGACTGGCATTATCAAAGCGGGTGAGGATATTGTGTACGTTGTTGTGGCAGCAGAGCACAGGGAACAACTTTTCCCAGTGCTGCGTGAAGCCGTTGAACGGCTGAAGGCAGAAGTCCCTATCTGGAAAAAAGAACATACGCTAACGGGTGAGTGGTGGGTGCATGATGATTCCGGGCAGGGTTAGTGTGCGTGCGATGGGATTTGAGCGAATGCCTGCGCAACAGGATGATATTTATATTTAAGAAATTGTATTAAATTTAACTCAAAATTTTAAAATAAGCAAGATACTTACATTACAAACCATAATTTTTGGTCCAGGCTATGTGAAGTTAAATATAAGCACTTGATTTTTGCTTGTAATTATTTTAAAAAAGTTTACATGATTAATATTTGCATGCATGATTTTAAATATATGAAAAATATATCCTTTATCTAAGGGATCGAATTCATAGGAGATGAGACCAATGTATCCACTCATACTTGAAAGGAATCTTTATTTGGACCCAATTCACAATACGGCATGCAAACGCCATTTTATTTGTGCAGCGGCCAAATGCCCAAAAGATGATGGAATTTTTGAACAGAATCCATGCTATATAGATAGGTCAACTCGCCATCAGCCGGACGTTGATGCATCAGATACTGATATTTGGTTTGAAAAAAGGAAAAAAATCGTTAGAGATAGCACAAATGACTCATGGACGGCTATTTTAGTGATTATCTTTATTTTTGCATTGTTTGCGTATTTGCTAAGTATATTTTATAAGTTTTATGTTCATCACTAGAGATCATGTGCCATAATTATCTGATAGGCCCTCCACATTGGTCAATACTGGTTGAAACAGAACCAATAGCATCAAATTCAATTCAGTCAAGAGTCAAGTGCTGGGAAATATCACCTATTTTGAGCCGCGAAGAACGGCATTATCCATATCTTAAGAGGAGATAATGATGTGGCCTCAGAATCCACAAAAAAAAGTGAAAAGCATTCTTAATAAAATCAAAGCAGGTCAGGCAAGTGAGATGGACATAGCATCTCTTGGGGCATCACTTGATGAGCAGCCGTCCGTTGTAGCAGAAACTGTAACTTTCCTCACCGGCTTAATTCAAAAGGAGGATGCAAAAGCCTGCAGTATGGCGATTCAGGCTTTAAATGTCGCGGCTGATAAGGATCTCGGGAAGGTAGCGGATTCCTTGGATATGATCGTGGGTTTCATTGATACAGCGGGAAGAAAGTTCCATGAAGATTGGATATTAAGTTCTCTCGAAATACTGTTCAAAATCTGTCAAAAGTATCCGGAGAAGATGAGCATTGCTATTTCTGAATTGTTTGTGTGCCTGGGAAATTCCAGCCCGAAGGTCAGAGAGAAGGCTTATTTCCCGCTGGCCATTCTGGTAGTTACTCAACCAGGTTTTTTTAGGGGCCGCTCCAAAGAACTGATTCGGGCTCTCAGTGGGCTCACAGTAGATGAACGGATTTATGCATGCAGGATAATAAAGAAAATCGCCGAGAAGGATTCAGGGATCGTTGAGGATGTCTCTTGCATTCTGGAAGACTTGCGTTTCAACAGTCCAGATGGCAATTTGCGCTCAGAGGCCGCGTATGCGGTAGAAAAGTTAAAAATTATCGAAACCGCATAAATGTGGAGCCATCTCAGACGATAAAATGTGTTTTCTCTGGACTGCATAAGTGTGCTACTTATCCTGGCATGACTGCCACGGATTGTAGATGTTCGTTGCTTTCTTTATGGCAAAGGTTACCTCAATTGAAAAATGATACCCAGAGAGAAAAATAAAATAGCACAACGTCCATTTTTCTATGCGCCCTTATGCAAAATAGATAGTTGATGCGAGAGATGGGATTTGAACCCACGAATGCCTGCGCAATTGGATCTTAAGTCCAACTCCTTTGGCCGCTTGGATACTCTCGCATATATCAGGGCAAATTATCATCTGATCATATAAGCGAATCGTCATATTTCCGAAATTTTTTAGATTTTCCTCTCTAAAACATTCATCATCCTGTACCTTTGGCTGCTCGGTTACCCCAAATGGAGGTCACTTTAAATATCCTTTTGGTTACTTTAAACTAACGTTCGACATTCTTATGTACAATTCACTTCAATTATAGTCCATGCACCCGGCCTTTGTCACGTTTTCTCGCAATGTCTTTATCCCTCTCACCAATATCTGCAGGAATGACTGCGGTTACTGCGGGTTCAGGCGGGATATCGGAGATCCCGAAGCAAAACTCCTCTCACCCGCGGAAGTAAAGGATATACTTTCAAGAGGATTACATGCGGGCTGCTCTGAAGCGCTTTTCACTTTTGGCGAGAAACCGGAGGAGATTAATGGATTTCTGGAATTGCTGGAAGGTTTCGGATATAGCACGATCCTGGATTATCTTGAAGAGCTTTGCAGGCTTTCGATCAGGATCGGCCTATTGCCACACAGTAATCCCGGGATACTTGAAAGCCGGGAGCTTGAAAAACTGAAACCTTACAACGCAAGCATGGGGCTCATGCTTGAGACAGTGGGAGATGTCAGTGCACATCGCGGATGTTCAGGAAAATATCCTTCGGCGCGCATAAAGACCATCGAATGCGCAGGAAAACTCGGCATTCCTTTTACAACAGGGATCCTCGTGGGCATAGGCGAAACACACGATGACAGGGCACGTTCGATCCACATTATAAGAGAACTTCATGAAAAATACGGACATATCCAGGAAGTCATAATCCAGAATTTTATACCTAAACCCGGGACAAGAATGGCTTCATGTTCCTCTCCAAGCGTCAAAGAAATGATGGAAACCGTTTCTCTGGCCCGGCGGATTCTTCCTGAGGATATCGCCGTGCAGGTATCTCCCAACCTGATTCCCCCGAAGGACCTGATAGGATGCGGTGCTTCCGACCTTGGTGGTATCTCTCCTGAAACCATCGATCATATTAACCCCGAATGTCCATGGCCTGATATAGGGGAACTGCAAACAAGCCTCGGAGTTCCACTTCGCGAACGCTTGCCTATTTATCCGCAATACGTGAAAAAAAAGTGGTACAGTGAGGAAATTGCGCCATTGATTCAAAGTCTTTCTGATGCAGAAGGATTTCGGAAAACATATTAATGAGTATTGCGTTAATACTTCAAACCTCAGGTGGTACAATACAGAAATTACGATACTATCAGGACGATATTCAGGGGCGTATCGAGGCAGGAAAATGCACTCCGGATGATGCCCTGGCTCTTTACAAGGATACTTCGTTCCTGCTTTCATGTGCTGATACGTTGCGCAGGAAGGCAGTGGGGGACTCGGTCACATATGTTATCAACAGGAACATAAATTTTACGAACAGGTGCATCGGAACATGCAGGTTCTGCGCATTTAAGAAGCCGGATGGTTATATCCTGTCAATACCCGAGATTCTTGAAAAAACAAGAGAAGCCGTGCAGATCAATGCCACAGAAATATGCATCCAGGGAGGGCTTCTTCCTGACTGGGACATTTTTAATTACTGCGAGATCCTCGAGAGCATAAAGGAAGAATTCCCGCAATTGCATATCCATGCATATTCGCCCATGGAAGTGTTCCATGCAGCGAGGAACAGTAATATCAGTGTGAAAGAAGCGCTCTCGCGCCTGAAAAGGGCGGGGCTCGGCTCCATGCCTGGCACGGCCGCCGAGATACTTGTTGACAGGGTGAGGGAAGAAATATGTCCTGAAAAGCTCACCACGCATGAATGGATCGATGTTGTAAGGAGCGCGCACAGGCAGGGGATTCCAACAACATCAACGATCATGTACGGGCACATCGAGACTTTGCAGGAGAGAATTGAACATATCTTCATAATTCGAGAAATACAGAAAAAAACAGGAGGCTTTACAGAATTTGTGCCTCTTCCTTTTTTGCCGAATAACAACAGACTTGGCGGTAGCACGAATGTCCCCAGGGGAATTGAGGATTTAAAACTCCATGCGCTTGCAAGGGTGCTCCTTTATCCGCATATCAAGAACATCCAGACGAGCTGGGTGAAGCTTGGCAAGAAAATGGCTCAAGCTGCACTTGATTGCGGTGCCAACGATCTTGGGGGAACATTGATGGAAGAAAATATATCCAGGAGCGCAGGTGCTACTAACGGGGAATACATGACACCTGAAGAGTTTGGTCGATTGATTAGGGAGATCAAGCGTGTTCCACAGCAACGAGATACGTTATACAGATTGCCGATACCTGACAATTAGTAATTAATAATCTTATCATAAATGCGGGTATCGATAAGGCTATAATCATGCAGGCCCAGTTATAATTAGGCTTTTATAAGCCTAAAAGGTGGTACCATGAATGAAGAATCTGGGGAAATGAAACAGCTTTTTGTATATGAGCACGATGCAAGCCGGTTAGAGCTTTTTATCAGAATCCTTTACTGGATTGCGATAGGAATTGTATTAGCGGTGTACGGGATCATCGCCGAAATATGTATGATCATCCAGTGGTTCGGCATATTGATACTGGGTCGCAGGAACGAGGGATTGAGCAACTTCATTAAGGGATATCTTGAATATAAGGTCCACGTTCTGGGCTATATCTATTTCATGACAGACAAGCGTCCGGGGGTAATGCCAAAAACAGTGAAAATATTTGAAAAATAATCGGTGAGAACTTATTATTCAGGGATCATTAAGGTCGAATTGCAGGGCTTGATCCCTGTTCTACTTTATCTTCAGACCCTTTACAAGGATCCCTTCCTCCACGATCTCTCCAACGATCTTTCCGCCCAACATCTCGGAAGCTTTTTTAGCTTCATTGTGCGGCAATACGACCACGAAACCCATTCCCATGTTAAAGGTCTTGTACATCTCAACATCCTCTACATTCCCTTCTTCCTGAAGGAACCTGAAGATTGCCTGGGGCTCTAACGGGTCGCTGATATCGAACCCGTATCTGGTTATGCGGTGGAGTTTCATAAGGCCGCTGCCTGTTATGTGGGCAAGGCCATGAATATCGAGCTTGCCTGCCGCCTCAAGTATTTCCATATAGATCCTTGTGGGAATGAGCAGTTCTTCTCCGATTGTGGTATCTCTATTATAAGGGAATGGATTTGAATAGGAGTAGCCGGCCTGCTTTATGATCTTTCTCACCAGGGAATATCCATTGCTGTGAACCCCACTTGAAGGAATGCCGATAACTGCATCCCCGGGTTCTATGCGTTCACCTATGATTATCCGGTCTTTTTTCACCATCCCAAGGCACGTTCCCGCAAGATCAAAACCCTTTATGATATCGGGAAGAGTGGCGGTTTCCCCCCCAACGATGGTCATCCTTGATATCTCGGCGCCTTTTGCAAGCCCTTCCCCGATCTGCTTCATTATCTCATCATCGGGTTCACTTATGGCTATATAGTCAACGAACGCAAGCGGCTCGATACCCATTGCCAGGAGGTCGTTCACGTTCATGGCAATGCAGTCGATCCCCACTGTGTTCCATTTCTTCATCTCATTCGCGATGAGGACTTTTGAGCCCACGCCATCGGTGGTGAGCGCGAGCGCATATTCCCCGAAATCAATAAGGCCTGCATAATGCCCGACCTCCGTTAAAGGGGCGCCCAGACCTTTGCGTTTATAAGTAAGCTGTCTTGCCAGGGCGGCTATAGCTTTATTTTCCCTCTCGATATCAACGCCGGATTTTGCATAGGTCAGAGCCATGCATCACTCAATAAAAGTGATTGCATAAAGATTTTATGATAGGAAAGAGCAGGCGTGGATAGGAAGTGGAGTGACATAAAACAGCTTAATGCCTGCTCACCATAATAATGAGCATAATAGAATATAAAGTTTTTGGTAATCGTTGGATAGAACACAAAAAACTATTTCATTCCAAAACAACTACAGGAACGCAATGCTTACCAAACGTATCATCCCTTGCCTTGATGTGACACTTGATAAAAAAGGCGGATGTGTTGTCAAAGGGATAGAGTTCGTGAATTTAAAAGAGGCGGGAGACCCTGTCCAGCTTGCAAAGAAATATAACGAGCAGGGGGCGGATGAGCTTGTCTTCCTGGATATTACAGCGTCCCATGAGCGCAGGGGAACGATGATCGATGTGATAGAGAGAACGGCAGATGAGGTATTTATCCCCTTAACGGTAGGAGGCGGAATAAGCAGGTCAGACGCTATACGGAGCATCCTCAGGGCTGGGGCGGATAAGGTCTCGGTTAACACGGCTGCTGTGAAGTCCCCTGATTTCGTGAAAGAATCAGCGGAAATATTCGGCTCCCAATGTATCGTAACCGCGATTGACTGCAGGCGCAATACCGATCTCAGGGACAACCGGGATAAAACAATTATCGAACTTGAAGATGGAACAAAAGCATGGTACGAGGTCGTCATCTACGGGGGCAGGACGCCTACCGGCCTTGATACCGTGCAGTGGGCGCAGAAAGTGGAAAAACTCGGTTCTGGCGAGATACTTCTTACAAGCATGGACAGGGACGGCACGAAGGATGGGTATGATCTTCCTATTACAAGAACGCTCTCCGAGACTCTTGATATTCCCATAATAGCCTCAGGAGGCGCGGGGAATCTCGAGCATATGTACGAGGCATTCACCGAAGGAAAAGCGGATGCTGCGCTTGCGGCGAGCATTTTTCATTTCGAAGAGTACACGATTGGCGAGGCAAAGGAGTATCTAAAGAGAAAGGGTGTGGCAGTGCGGGTGTGAGAATATATTTTAGAACATCCATGTTCTTTTTAAACCCGGGATGTTATCAAAATCCGTATCCTCTGAAAAGATGGTCTCTGCGCCTGCAATAAAAGCCGTTGCTGCATGTATGGAATCTCTCGGTAGAAGCTGGTATTCCCTGATAAGTTCAAGAGATTTCCATATCACACCATCATTAACATCGATAAACCTCATATTTGGCATGGTTAAGAAGGCTTCAAGGTTTTTAATGGCAACGCCAGAGCCTTTGACTTTATTCACCTTATAAAAAACCTCATCGAACGTGAGAAAAGAAGTACATGCAGGCATCTCCTCATTCTGCATACGTTCCAGTAACCCTCTTGCCCACTCTCCAATTTCTGTTTCATCCAGCATTGCGTAGATAATCAGATTTGAATCAAAATAATTCAATTTATCCTCTCTTCCAGTTCCTCTTCATACGCTTCATGAGGATGGAACTTGAGTTTACCCATGCCTTTTGCGCTTTCTCTGAAGATGGCTATTGCGTCCTGTGGAGGTTTTTCTATCTCCAATTTTTTATTGACTAACCTGAACAGCACCTTTGATCCTGGATAGATGTTCAGAGCGTGCCTGATTTCCTGAGGAATTACTACCTGCCCTTTGGGACCTACTTTCATTATGGCTTCCATTTTGATTAGCTCCAATGTTTATGTCTGGTATAACTTGTATTTATACTTAATCGGGAGAGGGGATGTATGGTTGTATTGAAATGGCTGACCAGATGTCGCTAGATTTATTTGAAGAGTTAAAGGATGTTAGAAGCGCTAAAATTGTAAAGGAGAATATCGAAAGCTTAAAATCTATGTAATCATTCTCCCCACCACTTCCTCCATCGTCACCAGCTCCTGCTCGCCAGTCTTCATATCCTTGAGCGCCACCTTCCCTGCATCAAGCTCGTTCTTCCCAACAATCACCACATGGCTTGCGCCTATGGTGTTGGCATAGGAAATCTGATCCTTGAACTTGCGCCCCATCACGTCCAGATATGTCGAGACATGCTCTCTCAGATTCTTTGCGATAACAATTGCCTCCTTTCGCGTGTCATCAAACGATACGACCACTATTCGTTTTATTTCTGCGGGCTTAGCTTCACAAATCTCCATGATCCTGTCAAATCCGATGGCGTAACCTGTAGAAGGTGTGTCCTCCCCCCCGAACAACTGTGCAAGGCGGTACGAACCTCCCCCGCAAACCTGGTTCTGTGCGCCGAGTCCCTCGCAGTATATCTCAAATACCATACCTGTATAATAGTCAAGACCCCTTGCAATACCGAGATCCACCTGATATTCAAGATCGTAGATGTCCAGAAGATCAAGGAGCTCTTCGAACTGCGAAACAGCTTCTATATCGCCCACAAGCTGCCGCGCTTCAGGCACTGCATTGATCCCGCGAAGCCCTATGAGGCGGAATAGCTTCCCGCGCACGTCATCAGGAGCATTTATCTCATCAAGGAATTCCTCAAGACCTTTGTCGTCTTTTTTATCTACTAGCCTCATTATCTTGCTCTGAAGTTCGGGCAGCGTATCTTTCAGCAAAGCCCTGATTATGCCGAGATGCCCTACGTGCAGGTCTCCTTTTACACCTGCGCTTTTTAACATTTCTACAGCCAGCCCGATGACCTCAGCATCTGACTCCGGACGTGAACTGCCTATGATCTCCACGCCGAACTGGAAAAACTCGCGGAAGCGCCCTTTCTGGGGGCGCTCATACCTGAAACAGTTATCAAAATAATAGAATTTCAGGGGCTTTGGCGACCTCTGGAGTTCTTCTACGTACATCCTTACCACGGGCGCAGTGAGTTCCGGGCGCAGTGCGATCTCGCGGTCCCCTTTATCCCTGAAGTTGTAAATCTCGCCCAGTATGCCTTCCCCGGACTTTATGGTGAAAAGCTCGATATGCTCAAAAGTGGGCGTCTTAATTTCCCCGTATCCCCACCTCTCTGCAACCTCACGCAGTTTGTTCTCGACATACCTTCGCCTTGCCATCTCTGTGGGGAGAAAATCACGTGTGCCGCGGGGTCTCTGGATTTCCATTCAAATACTTCCTTTCGCCCGATAAAGGCTTAATCCCTTAAAATCCTTATGTTTTTTTTGCTATCAGTCAAAACGACGAAATCTTTATACCTTAGTAATATAAATTATATAATGTAAGAAAAACTTACATATGAAATAAGTAATTAAAGGTGAAATATATGAACATGAAAACAATTGCGGCGGTAGCAGCAATCATTATCGTGCTGGGAGCAGGCTATGTGGTCGCAAGACCTTCCTATGGCGGGTTCCGTAATGGCATGATGGCCGGCTATGGAAATGTAGCCGGGTATGGAATGATGGGCTCTGGATACGGAAATGGTTATACGGGTGGGATGATGGACGGCGGAATGATGGGATCCGGCGCTGGGGATGGAAAAGGTATGATGGGCGGCTACGGAAATGCGTCTGGAATGATGGGCTCTGGATATGGAAATGGTTATACGGGTGGGATGATGGGCGGCGGAATGATGGGATATGGTGCAAGCTATGGTAATGGCAGCTATGGCTGCGGCGGTTATGCCGGGGTGAATTCAACATCCATAACCATCGAAGATGCGAAAAAAGCAGTGGAACAACATCTTACCGCCTCGGGCAATATTGATCTTAAACTTTCAGAAGTCATGGAATTTGAGAACAATTTCTATGCGGGTGTAAAGGAGAAAAGCACGGATAAATATGCCTTTGAGCTTCTGGTCAATAAATATACGGGCGCAGTTATGCCGGAAATGGGTCCCAACATGATGTGGAACACTAAATACGGGCACATGGGCTGGAATACGCAGGCACAGGCAAATGTGACAGAAAAGCAGGCGCTGGTTCTCGCCCAGAGCTACCTCGACAGGGCGCTGCCAGGAACAAAAGTTAGCGATGCGGATGCTTTTTATGGCTACTACACGATTGAAGTGACGAAAGACGGCAAGATCTACGGAATGCTGAGTGTCAACAGTTACACTGGTGCAGTTTGGTATCACACATGGCACGGAGGTTTTTTAAGAATACTGGAGGTTGAGTAAACTTCCAGTCTTTTTATAGAAGGCTAAAAGATAGATCCCTTTTATTTTAAATATTTTCAGATTCTTTTAGTTAATTGGTGAACCATTGGATAAAAAAGCTCTTTCAGAAATATTAAATGCGCTCGGGAACGAGGTGAGCCTTTCCATTATGGCTGTTCTTGCGGAGGATGAATGCTATGTCTCAGAACTTGCCAAGGAAGTGGGAGTATCACGTCCACTTCTATACCTGCACCTAAAAAAACTTGAAAACGCAGGTCTTGTGGAGAGCGAAATAAGACATTTTGAAGAGCCGCCTTATACAAAGAAATTTTACAAAGCAAAGAATTTTGAATTAATACTGTCATTAAGTATGATTAAGGAGTTAACAAAGTAGGAGGAAAAATATGCAGATGATGCCATGGCTGTCGGATTCAAGCACGCAATGGTCGGTATATGCACTGATAATTGTGGTAGCAATTCTTGGCCTGATATCCATTTACTTAAGTTATATGATCCTGTCGGAGCTGAAAGAGATGAAAACAGTCTTCGAGAGGGTAGAAAAACTTCTTAAATCTGTTGAATAAGATGCATGATCCTCAATCCTGCCCAGAAAGAACTGATAAAAAAGCAGTTGGATAAACTGACCGGAGATGTTGAGCTCATAGTTTTCACTCAGGAGCTGGAGTGCCAGTTCTGCAAGGAAGCGCGCGATATAGTGCTTGAACTGGGGACTTTATCACCAAGGATAAAAACAAAAGTTTATGATTTCGTATTAAATGGCGATGAAGACCTCAAATACAACATAAAAAATATCCCGGCCATCGCAATTGTGGGAAAAAGAGATTACCACATCAGGTATTACGGTGTTCCCGCGGGTTATGAGTTTCCTGTTATAATTGAGGATATATTGGATGCATCTAGAGGCAGCACATCCTTACCCGACAATATAAAGAAAAGGCTGGCCGAGATTCAAAAACCAGTCCATATACAGGTGTTTGTTTCACCAACATGCCCTTATTGCCCGAGAGCGGCGAGGATCGCGCACCAATTCGCCATTGAAAATGAATTCATTCGTTCCGATGTGATCGAGATGACGGAATTCCCGTATCTTGCCCAGAGATACAGCGTGATGAGCGTTCCGACCATTGTGATAAATGAGGACACGTCGTTCATGGGCGCGCAGCCTCCCGAGATTTTCATTGAGCAGATAGGCATGGCGCTTCGCCAGAGCTACAACCCCATGTACTCTTAAAGCTGCACTGCTTTTCTTGCCTGAATAATGAACTCGTCGGCGAAAAGGTTCTTCCAGAGCACTGCAAGCCTGTACCATAAGAAATTCAATCTCTCTTTAAAAAGATAGATACTCGGTGTAACATCCAGCCAGATAAGAATGTATCCTGCGTCACTTGCAAGCTTTTTTGCAGAGTTGAGATCATAAAAACGCAGATGGCTTTTCTCAAAAACACCGCTTTCCGCATACTCAAATTTCCCAAAAAAAATGGTCATTCTCGAATGCCAGTTGACGATGTTCGGGACAGAATATATCAGGAAACCTTTGTCAGAAAGAAATTTCTTAAGTCTGGACAGTACTTCAGCGGGTTCCCTCATATGTTCAAGGACATTTCCAAGGATGATGTAATCGAAAAATCCAGTTTCAAATGGGAGATCGGTATTCTCAACATCAATATTGTGTATCTCCACGCATTTATTTCCCGCAATTACTGCCATTACCGGATCTTTCTCGACGCAATAAACCATGCATTTTTTCTTAAGTGTCAGAAGATTCGCAAGCCTGCCGGATTCGCAGCCAATTTCCAGCACTCTTGATCCTGGCGTTATCCGCGAGAACATTTTATTACGCGAAGTGCAGGTATCGATATACATCACATTACTTTACCTTCTTTGATTCGCACGGATTTAAAATGAGGTCCTTTCCAGTAAACCATTTTTTCGATGCTGATCTGAACTATCACATCATTCTCTCCCAGAGGTCGATTCTCTATTACAGCCTGGTATTTGCTCTTGAATTCCAGGTAAATATCACGGTAAAGCTGAAGCGTCTCTTCAGGCAGGAAATAGATGGGCCCTCTCTCCGTAATCTCCGCTTTGCCTTGTGCCATGACCCCTTCATTGTTGAATGGATTTATCGGATCTCGAATATCTACGGTTATGCTGATATTGGGGTTTTCGGAAATGTTCCCCACCTTTTTTGATTTCTCATTGGTGATGAAAAATATTTTCATGGAATGTTCAACAAATACGAAAAATACCGGGGTAAGATGCGGCTGATCAAGGCTATCGCTTGTGCATAAATAGCCGAAATAATTACCATATAATATGTTCAGCATTTCATCAGGTATTCTCATATCACACCGGAACACTGATCTGTTTTGCGCCTCTCCAGTAAATGATCTTAACCGGTTTTACCTCTACAAGTATTCTTGCGATAATAGGGGTCAACTGCCAGGCTTTTGGCAATTCTGAAGTCGAATATTTTCTTGTGTATTCAGGATATTTTTTTATGAAAAGGTGGACAGCCCCAAGCATCTGGATGAATTTCAGAGGAATATCAAGCAAGCCGTAGATTTTTACCTCGCCTGTGAATAATACGGCTTTGTTCTCGTAGATGTTGCTCATATCCCTTTTATCTATTAAGAAAGCCACCTTATTGTTTTCGCGCATTGTTTTCAATTTTTTTGCCTCTTTTGAGGTGTTAAAAAAAATTTTCTGCCCGTCAAAAATATAAACCACAGGAGTGACATGCGGGACGCCTTTGAGAGAGGTTCCAACATAAGCGAAACTGGACTCTTTTACGAGATTGTATATATCAGGAGGAAGCCAGGGCACCTTTGAGATTATGTAGGCTGAAATAACAGATATAAGAGTGACAAAGACCATGAAAACAACTATTATCGTTACGAGAAAATTGTCAGTTTGCAGAACAGGTAATAGCAGAAGTGATATCATTCCAAAGAGCACATTATTCGTATCGAGTTTTCGAAGGGAGCGCAGTTCGGTATATGGCGTATGCTCAAGTTCAGTCCTTTTTTCTGCAAGCCTTTTGAGCCGGACGGATCGCCAGAGCGCAAGTATGGAAGTCCATATGCCGAGCCCCATCCTGTAACAGATGTCCCAGATGAGAAGGCTCACGAACAGAAGCAATATGAGATTCGGGTTTTTTCCCAGCCAGTATTCCAATAAGTGCGATCCAAAATATATTAGATAAACCATGAATGGAATGAAAATGGCAAGTCCGGGGATGGCTTCGTAATGGTTCCGATGGAAAAGAATTCCTTTGTACCTCTCAAGCAGCTCATTTTCATCCCTGCTCAGTGGCGCCCTGAATTTTCGAAGAGTTGGGCCAAGTTGGAGGATAAGCCGGCTCCATAACACCGCCACAAGTATTGCCAGAGAACCATAAAAGAGAGCGATAGGCTCCAGATTGAAAATGAACCCAAGCATAAGCCCGAGGACCAGAAGGAAGAGCAACTGGAGAAGTATGCTGTATTGATACGAAAGCAGGGAAAATGGAGGGATCCTTCCCACGATCTCTTCATAGATCCATTTCATCTCTTTTTTCTCTTCATTATCCATACATGTGATTCATGTTAGGCAATGATAATAAACTTCTCTGATTAAATCGCTATCAGAGAACAAATCGATAGAGTTATTTATGAACAATGATATTACGAGACAGGTGAATGATTTGAAAAATATTAAGTTAATTTCATTAATTCTTATAATCTTATTTTCCTCTGTCCTTGGATGTGTTAATGCGCCTGTCCGTACTCCGACCCCAACAGAAACTCCAACAGCGACCCTGACCGTATTGCCCACGATTATGCCAACCATTCCCATTCCTACGCCGACCCCAACAATTGCCAGAGTTTCGGTTTTTTATTATTCCGACGTTGATAACTATTATGGTTTTCCCAGGATAGTTAGCAATTCTTCAAGGCCGGTCAAGTATGATGTTTATAATAGAACAATTACCATTAATTCAGGAGATTCCATAATATGGATAAATGATGCCACCAGTCCTGAAGAAAAGCTAACCATTGTGAATGAGGAGGGCTTATGGACAAACAATACAAGAGCGATATTAAGATGGAATCGTGCCCAGTTTAACTACACGTTCAGTCAACCAGGAACATACGGCGTTTATATCAAGGAATATCCGCGTTTCCAACACCTGAAAATCATAGTGACACCATAAAATTAAATAGTCACGATGAATCATTAAGATTAAATCGGAAACTTTAAGTCTATTGGGTAGGAAGGCGTCTTCCGTGCAAATGGTTTTAGTATCGAATAAATGTGAACAGACATACAACTGCTGTGCCCGCAGTTACGCAAAGATAGGAGGCGGTTCTATACACAAAGAAGAGTTGATTCAGCTACACACACTGATGGTGCAGATGAAAAAGTTTTTTGAGGAAAAAGGAGAGGGAGAGTTTTCCCAATACCGGTCTCTTCAAATAAGCCCCATACATGTGCATCGCAGTAAAGCCGAACACAAACATGCAATCTTCGTGCTTGGTAAGGAGATTGCGTCCATAATGTCCCATGATGAATTCTCCGGAGCCGGGAGGACTTCAGTGCGAATGCATGAACTTGCAAGCCGCGCCATGGAAGAATTTGCCAAATAGAAAAACGTTTTATTTTCTTTTCTTCTGCTCGAAACATTTCGAAGCATATATCAGGTAATACATAAAAAACAAAGATTTGTTTGATGAACCTTTTTGAAAGGGATGAATATCTTGGTTTCATCAAAGTGAGGGATATAAAATGGAACTTAATGGAATAGAAATAGAAGATACATTCGCGGAAGCGTTTCCGATAAAGATAGCAAGAATTTTGATCACAGGTGCAACCAAGAGATGGGCTCTTGTTGCGGCGCAGGAAGCAACAGGTTTTGGGACTTCAGTAATAATGTGCCCGGCCGAGGCCGGCGTCGAGAAAGTCGTAAACGGCAATGAAACGCCGGATGGAAGGCCTGGAGCATATATCCAGATATGTACGTTCGGCTTCAAAGCCCTCGAAGAGCAGCTTTTGAAGAGGCTGGGCCAGTGCGTCCTGACCGCGCCAACCGCAGCAATGTGGAACGGTTTACCCAACGCTGAAAAACAGTTCGATACTGGTTTCAAGCTCAAGTTCTTCGGGGATGGCTTTGAATCAGAGACCAATATTGGAGGAAGGAAAGCATATAAGATACCTATGATGCAGGGCGATTTCATTGCAGAGCACAGCATCGGCGCGCAGGAAGGCATTGCAGGCGGGAATTTCTTCATAATGGCCGATAACCAGATGGCTGCCCTTGCAGCGGCCGAGAATGCCGTGGATGCGATAGCCCAGCAGGATGGCACGATAACCCCTTTCCCCGGCGGAATAGTGGCGAGCGGCTCAAAAGTGGGCTTCACGAACTACAAGTTCATGAAAGCCACCACGAACGAGAAATTCAGCCCTTCGCTCAAGGCAAAAATTAAGGATACGAAGGTGCCCGCAAATGTAAATGCCATTTATGAGATCGTTATCAATGGCCTGAGCGTTGACGACATCAGCAGATCCATGAAAGCCGGAATAGCCGCTGCAGTGAAGATCCCTGGTGTCAAAAAGATAAGCGCAGGGAACTATGGCGGCACCCTCGGCCCATACAAGTTCAATCTCAAGGATATGGTTTAGAATAAAAGAGGAATTAGACCTCCCTTTCGATTTTTTTAATATGCATACCATCGAGGATATCTCTATTAATTATGACGTTCTTGGAGAGAATTCCAGGATAGCGAGCAAAACTCGCAATGATCTTTCAAGGCATGGAATTACAGCTTTTAACATAATGGGCGCAATCGGTTCTGGAAAGACATTATTGATAGAGAAAACGATCGAGCGGCTTGGCAGCGAATACAGGATAGGCGCCATCGCAGGCGATGTGATAGCAAGAATTGATGCTGCACGATTTGAAAAGTATGGGATTCCGACAATCGGGCTGAACACAGGGAAAGAATGCCACCTCGATGCGCATCTGGTCGAGCATGGGCTTGAAAGTCTGCCGCTTGACTCTATTGACCTCCTTTTCATAGAGAACGTGGGGAATCTCATCTGCCCCACCGACTATGAACTTGGTGAGCATAAACGGGTAGTAATTGTGAGCGTTAGCGAAGGCGACGACATCGTGGAAAAGCATCCCCTGATCTTCAGTGCCGCAGCCTTAATTATAGTGAATAAAATCGATATTGCTGAAGCTGTAAATGCTGATGCAGACAAAATGGTGAGGGATGCCCGTACCATCAATCCGCGCATTGATGTGCTGAAAATGAGCCTTAAGACGGGGGAAGGATTTTCGGAGTGGATTGGTTTTGTCAGGAAAAGTATAATTGAAATGAAGGATAATTAATCGTGGGGTGTTATTTTGAAAGACATCATTGAAATGATCAAAACACGACGCAGTGTTCGTGAATTTAAGCAAGACCAGATCCCGGATGATGAGATCAAATTCCTCATCGATTGTGCCAGGTATGCGCCAACCGGTTTCAATACGCAGCCATGGAGCTTTCTTGTGATAAAAAATAAAGATGCAATGAGAAAGATATCGGAAAGCGGGAAGAAATCCATGATCCCTCTGCTTGAGCCAATGAAAGATAGTTCTCAAAAGGCAAGAGATTTCCTCGTCTTTCTTAAAACAAAAGGCACGGATATGTTCTATAATGCACCTGTCCTTGTGATTATTCTCGGCAACAAGAGCGCACCGACCGTTGATTTCGATTGTTCAATGGCAGCCCAGAATATGATGCTTGCCGCCCATTCAAAAGGGATCGGGAGCTGCTGGATCGGAGGTGTTCTCCCTGCCCTGATGAATGAAGAATTGCTGAAGGAACTGGGCGCCCCGGACGGCTATAAAGCTATTGCACCTCTGATATTCGGTTATCCAAAAAGCAAAACTTCCATGCCCGAAAAAATAGAACCAAAAGTGGTCTGGTTAAAATAGAGATTCAGAAAGTTTTCTTTTTAGCTCGTTCACGTACTCATGGGCAAGTCTTGCAGGCTCCGGGAGCTTATGCCCGTGAAGGCATGCCTTCGCTATCGAAAGTGAGCTTTCAAGCGAAACCCTGTGACCGGGTGCCACGATGATTGGCTTGGTCTTCTCTCTGGATTTTAACACCCATCCGACTATCTTGCCTTCATGGACAAGAGGCGACGCCTCTCCTTCTTGCGAGGGCTCAACCCCTTTCCCGCAGAGAATCTTTTTGGTAATGCCGATTGTTGGTACGTTTAGCGCGACTCCTATGTGTGTGGCAATACCTGCGAAGCGTGGGTGATTTATCCCGGCGCCGTCCACCATCAGAATGTCGGGAGGATTTTTCAATTTTCTAAAAGCGCTAACAATTGCTGGCCCTTCGCGGAAGCTCAGGAATGTTGGGATGTAGGGATAGCTCACTGTTTCGACAGAATGAACACTCCCGACAACATCAAGCGAACCATAATCCAGGACAACTATCCCTGAGATGATTTTATCTTTCACAAATGCCTGGTCCACGCCCGCGATAAGTCGAAGATCGCCGACATCATCTTTGATTTTCGCTTTCCTGGCTACAATCCTTTGTGCAGCAAGAAGGGATTCTCTCGAAGTATCGGATGGAAAGTATTCAGATAAGATATTCATTTAGACAATATTATTACCTCATCATCTGCGGGCTCTTCGGCAGAGGCTTAACCTTCGATGCCTCTTCCCAGTCCGCCTCATAGATATGCAGCGAATTGCAGAAATCTACCACCTTTAAAAGTTTCAGGTTGTTGGGGTCTAGCACCTCCCGTCTTATCATGGTAAGCAAACCGACCATATTGCTGTTCCATGCAGCAAACAGGTCGCGCGAGCGCCACATGCAATGCATCTCGGCATTTCCTTCACCCAGCGCCCTGACCCACAGGCGCTGAAGGCATGGCTGGTCTTCCTTTACGAAAAGGTCGCGTTCCGGTATCCATGTAATAGCCTGCCTGCGGCGCGATACGCCCTGGGGGAGCAGGTCCCTTATTGCCTTCAACTGGTCAACATCCTTTCCGCGAGATGGATAATTTATCAGCCTGTCCATGTAATTATACTCAAATCCCTGCTTTCTCCAGTCATATTCCCTCTCCCACTGCTTCAGGTACTCCTTAACATGCAACTCTTTTGTAGGGAACTGGGGATGCAGCATGGGTTCTGCATACGGGTCACGGATCTCTATTGCAGAACAGATATCCCTTGACATTGGGCCGTACTCGGTCTTTATCTCCATGCCGTGCTTCATGACAAAATTCACGGCTTGTGCCCAGGCGTCTGCAAGACCGACTGCCTGGATAAGGTTAGTTGGAGGATATTTCATAACTATCGCTTCCTGAAATTACGCGTGCTCCTTCGATAGCACTATTTCATAACACCTATTCGAAGGCATATGATTAAAGGTTAACGTTTGGATGAATCCAATGTTATATCCTTTTTGAACAAATCATGATAGCTGGATAATTTCAAAAACCTTATAAGTCCATTTTGCCTACTATGATTTTAAGTGGTGATTTATTTTGTTAAGCGTTAATGAAAAAGCAATGGAAATCGCGGAAGAAATGATGGACTGGTCGGAGGAATTAAAAGTAAAAGTCATTGAACTTAAAAACGGTGCAAAGGTCATAGACTGCGGGATAAACGCCGACGGGGGATACGAAGCGGGTCTCATGTTCACGGAAATCTGCATGGGTGGGTTCGGGGCAAGCTCAATAACAGTGCATAAAGTGAATGAAATCCCGCTTTCTTTCGTGGATATTTTTACAGACCATCCCGCGATATCCTGCCTTGGCGCACAGAAAGCGGGGTGGCGGATAAGCGTGGATAAGTATTTTGCCATGGGTTCCGGCCCTGCAAGGGCGCTCGCGCTCAAGCCAAAGAAAACCTATGAGCGAATAAAGTACGAGGATGATTACGAATATGCCGTTATCGCTCTTGAATCGAACCAGCTCCCTGATGAGAAGGTGATCGAGACAATTGCCGAGGCAAGCCACGTTGAGCCCGCCAATGTAGTAGCTCTTATTGCGCCCACGGCAAGCATGGTGGGTTCTGTGCAGGTCTCTGGACGTGTGGTCGAGACCGCTATATTCAAACTGAACGAACTGGGTTACGATACCACCAAGATAGTGAGCGGCTCGGGATGCGCACCCATTGCGCCTGTGGTCAAGGATGACCTGAAAGCCATGGGCAGCACTAACGACAGTGTGATATACTACGGCTCAGTGTTCCTGACCGTAAGAGGATTTGATGAAGCGTTATTCAAGCAGGTCCCTTCATCCACTTCAAAGGACTATGGAAAACCGTTTTACAGGACTTTCAAGGATGCCGGTTATGATTTCTTCAAGATAGATGCCAACGTCTTCGCTCCCGCGGAGATTACGGTAAACGACCTCGAAACTGGTATGACCTACCATGCAGGTCACCTGAATGGGGAAGTGATTCTGGAATCCTATGGTATAAGCGGGATCTAGCTATATTCACGCCAGGTCATCCCGCACTTGGTGCACCGGAAGAACCTGACTTCACTTTCATCAGCCGCACGAAGTTGGCGCAACCACCAGTATGCGGTGTCATTCCCGCACTCTTCGCATCTTGCCCGGGTGGTTGGCATTCCCATCTCCCTCTGCTCCAATACCGTTACTTCGCGCTCATTCCTTTCGGTCTTTGAGATAAATCCTTTTTTAATTTCTTGTTCAAATCCGCATTTCCTGCATTTAAAAACATTCTTTGCAGGTATCATCATGCTTTTGCAATTAGGACAGAATTCCATTGATATCACTCTTAGCTTCTTCTATGATCTTATTATGATCAAATGCCAGTTCTGGTATTTCATTAAGACAAGAGAGCTTGATATCCTTAGCATCCGAACCAGCTTTAAGGTTTCCACTCCCGGTGGCGAGGAAACACACAGAAACTGTGTGGCCTCTCGGGTCACGCGAAGGGTCAGAATACACGCCCAGGAGCTTGATAAGCCTGATATCAAGCCCTGTTTCCTCCTTTGCCTCTCGGGCAGCCGCAGCTTCAACCGTCTCCCCTACCTCCACGAAACCGCCCGGGAGTGCGAAATGATCCCTGTAGGGCGCATTCTTGCGTTTTATGAGAACAATTTTACCTTCGTATATTATTAGTGCATCCACGGTCAGGAGAGGCGTCACTGGTTTCATTATTTATTTCCTCAATATTATCGTCAGGATATCATTATCATAAAGTACGTGGTCAAGACCCGTGCGTTGCCCTTTGTGTTTTGCGGAATCGCCCCAGATCTGTGCGTACCTGAACCTGTTCCTGAAATCACGGTGGAGCTTGTCGCATATATCGCCAATTGTGGAGCCGTATCTTACAATCAGGGGTTCGTTCAGGTCGGGCGGCTGCCCCTGGGGTTTCAGGAAAATCCTGATGAACCCGAGTTCCTGATACAGCTTTTCTTTAAGTTCTTCGATATGGACTTTCTTATCAGCCGAAATGAGAAGAGCATCAGGGAATTTCTCATTGCATTCTTCGAGCATTTGTTCATCTGCGAGGTCGATCTTGTTAATTACCACGATAGCAGGTATGTATTTACGGTTGCCCAGTATGGCATCGATCAACTGGTCGATGGTTATATTTTCACGTATCACAACATTTGCGTTATGAATCCTGTACTCTCCCAATATCACTTTTATTGTATCATCATCGAGATTTAGATCTACCGTGCTGTTTACGCTTATGCCGCCCTTTGGTTTTTTCACGATAGTTACATCAGGCGGTCTTGAATTGACACGTATCCCTGCATCATACAGTTCCTGAACAAGAATATCATGGTGAACTGGCTGGAAAACATCAAGCAGTATCACCGCCAGGTCTGCGTTCCTTACCACCGCGAGGACTTCTTTGCCCCTTCCCCTTCCTGAGGCAGCGCCTTTTGTAAGACCGGGCACGTCCAGTATCTGGATAGTGGCCCCTTTGTATTCAAGCGCCCCTGGCACTACATCGAGAGTGGTGAATTCATATGCAGCAACCTGCGACTCTGTTCCCGTAAGGCTGTTCAACAATGTGCTTTTTCCCACGGAGGGGAACCCGACAAGTACGACTGATGCATCCCCGGATTTCTTGACGGAAAAGCCTTCCCCTCCTGATTTGGAGGATGCCCTCTTCAACGCAGTTTCCTTGAGAAAGGCAAGTTTTCCTTTTAACCGACCTATGTGATGTTCGGTGGCCTTATTGTACTTGGTCTTGCTTATTTCTTCTTCGATCGCCTTTATCTCTTCTTCGAGTGTCATTTTTTGTCTAATAGCAGAGGCCAAAGCAAAAAGGATTTGGATGATAACAGCTTCTTATGGTCAAGATGCAGGCTTTAATTGACTATCTGGGATCAAAGACCGATGAAACAATAAAGACACTTGATGGGCTTGTTCGAATTCCCACGCAGGTCCCGCCGGGTGAGAACTATGGAAAGATCATGGAACTCATGGCGCAAAAGCTTGAGAACCTTGACTTCACGGTGGAGACCGTGGTAATGCCGCGCCAATTATTCGAGGAAAAAAATCCAAGGCTTTCTCATCTGGCAGGCGAGCGCATGAACCTGTCTGCAAGACTGGATGTCGGAGCGCCAAAAAACCTTTTGATAAATACTCACCTTGATGTTGTGCCCGCAAGCAATAGCTGGAGCGTGCCGCCGTTTGAATGCACTATTAAGAATGGCAGCATCTTCGGGCGCGGCGTGGCTGACTCAAAGGGTGGACCAGCTGCGCTTTTGACTGTTCTCTCGGCAATGAAGGAACTGGACATTAAACCAAAGTACAACCTGAATATTGCCCTGACCACTGATGAAGAGATGGGGCCGTATTCTGGCCTGTGCTATCTGGCCGACCTGGGGAAACTGAAAGCGGATTATTTCCTGAGTATGGACGGGGACAGCGATGATATCACTATAGCATCCAATGGGAACGTGGACTGGCAGATAGACGTCTTGGGGAGATCGTATCACAGCGGTAGCAGTTTTCTTGGTGTGAATGCTATCGAGAGATCCATCCCGGTCATGAACGAATTGATGGAACTGAAGGCCAAGATTGAGAGAAGACGTTCAAAGGTACCGACAAGCACGGTAATAAGTCAGAAAACCGGGATAAATACCCTTTTGCCAGTCCTCAATATCACTGTGATAAACGCAGGTGTGAAACAAAATATCGTCCCGGACCGTTGCACGATGAAAGGTGACCGCCGCTATATCCCGGAAGAGAAGTTCGATGAGGTATGCAGGGAGATGAATGCAGCAATCTCACGCGTCAGGGAAAAGCATCCTGATATTGATCTAAAGTTGAGCTGCGATGATATCTACGCTCCCATGCTGACTGACATGAATCATCCATGGGTGAAGGAAGTCCAGAATGTGGCAACCGAGGTTGCAGGCAGGGAGGTCAGGCTTGCAGGGGCACAGGGAAGCCTTGACGTGGCTTATGCCGCGAAGGTAACGGGGCTGCCAGCATGCTGTTTTGGACTTGGGAGAAGGCTTGAGAGCAATGCCCATGCAGACGATGAGAATATCCGGGTGGATGATCTGGAAATGTTTACGAAATTTTTGGGGAGGTTGATTTGTTGATAAAGGATATGTCCAAATTATTCCTCAATAAAATCCACTATTTTACAAGCTGTATTCCCCTTCCCATTGTCCAGAAACCAATCAATCCCATCACAAACATATAGCCTGAGGAATAGATAAGGGGAATGATCGAGTTAAAGAATGGGGAAAATGCCTGTGCCATAGCCCTGTTTATGTCAGGCTGTCCTGAAGTAAGTGTGCTGGACACCTGTGGAGAGTCAAGGGCCGGGTATGGTGATTTCATGTAGGAATATGCCTCATAAAATGTGAAAAGCAAAATCGCAAGGCCAATAAAAATTATAATAACTCCGAGCATTTTTAGATGTTTTTCCTGCATACTTATTTCAATATTCAGGATTGTATTTAAAAATATCGACAATTATGAAATGACAATTGTTTTATAGATTGCATAATATCAATGATGCCCATGACTCACGACTACAGAGCGCTTGGATTGAAATCGGGGCTTGAGATTCACCAGCAGCTGGACACAAAAGAAAAGCTGTTCTGCGGATGCCCTACGCTTCTTCATGACACCAAGGATTCCATTTTTGAGTTTTCCAGGTATCTTCGTCCCACGCAGAGCGAGATGGGGGTGGTTGACAGGGCGGCGCTTGAGGAAGTAAAACTCACAAAAAAATTCATCTATAAAGCATACGACACCACCTGTCTTGTGGAGAATGACGAAGAGCCGCCGCGCGAATTGAACCAGGAGGCTCTTGATTATGCGCTCATGATCGCAAGATTGCTGAATATGAATATCGTTGAAGAGCTCTACACCATGAGGAAAATTGTCATAGATGGCTCAAACACATCGGGTTTCCAGAGAACCGGCCTTGTGGCCACAAAAGGATATCTGGATTCGTCTTCTGGCCGGGTGGGGATAGACGTGCTGTGCCTTGAGGAAGAGGCGGCGCAGAAAGTTGAAGATAAAGGGGATTCTGTGGTATATTCACTCGACCGCCTGGGCATTCCACTGGTTGAGATCGGTACTGCTCCGGATATAATATCACCACAGCATGCAAGAGAGGTTGCAGAAAAGCTCGGCATGATATTGCGTTCAACAGGGAAAGTGAAACGCGGCCTGGGCACCATAAGGCAGGATATCAATATTTCGATAACAGAGGGAGCGAGGGTCGAAATCAAAGGAGTGCAGGACCTTTCAATGATCGAAACGATAGTGGAGCAGGAAGTTAAAAGACAGGTCGCCCTTCTGGAAATAAAAAAGGAACTCAATGAACGGAATGCAGCAGTAACTGATGATATCATGGACGTGACATCAATTTTTGCAGATACGAGTTCAAAAGT
Source organism: Candidatus Methanoperedens sp. (assembly GCA_027460535.1). Classification (NCBI taxonomy): domain Archaea; kingdom Methanobacteriati; phylum Methanobacteriota; class Methanomicrobia; order Methanosarcinales; family Candidatus Methanoperedentaceae; genus Candidatus Methanoperedens; species Candidatus Methanoperedens sp. Next base: position 126,021 of record JAPZAR010000027.1, on the reverse strand, counting down.
GATACAAAAGGCACTGAAGGTAGGCGTGGTGTTTGCGGTAAATCTTCCAGGATTTGGCGGTTTTGTTGGGAGGGAAGTTCAGCCCGGTAGGAGATTCGGGACAGAGTTATCGGACCGGGCAAAAAAATCCGGCGTTGGAGGCATATTCCACACGGATGAACTTCCAAATTACGGTATAACCGAAGATGAAACGGGTGTTCTCAGGAGAGCCGTGGGTGCGCAGGATAACGATTGTGTGGTAATGGTCGCAGATGCCAGAGAGAAGGCCAGGGGGGCACTGGAAGCTGTTATTGTCCGGGCAAGAGAGGCACTGGTGTGCGTTCCCGAGGAAACAAGGCGAGCGCTTCCAGATGGTAATTCGGCTTATATGAGACCCCTTCCGGGAGCGGCACGCATGTACCCTGAGACTGATGTCCCACCTGTCGTGATCACAGAAGAAAGGATTGAAGATATAAAATTGCCTGAGCTTATTGAAGATCGCATGGCGAGGTACCAGAAAAAGTTTGCCCTGGGTGAAGAGCTTGCAGCCCTGATCGCCCGTTCACGCAACTTTGTTCTTTTTGAAAATATCATGCGGCAGGCGCCTGGCGCCAGTTCGACCATAGTGGTGCGCACGCTTGAAACAACACTTTATGAACTTGAAAAAGAAGGTGTGCCGGTGCATAATATCATAGAAGCGAATCTTATCCAGCTTTTCAAGCTTCATGCTGATGGAAAGATACCGAATGAAGCGATCGGCAGTGTCCTGAAAATCATAGCCAGTAAGCCAGAATTGGCGGTGGATAAAGCAGTTCAAACACTGGGCATAGGGGTGGAAACTGGAGCATTAGAGACTGTTATCGATAAAATCATAGAATCCAAGATGGATTTTATTATGGAAAAAGGATTGAATTCTGCGGGACCATTGATGGGAGTGGTCATGAAAGAGCTGCGGGGTAAGGTTAGCGGTCAGGAAGTGAGCAAGCTGCTGAACGAAAAAATCTCAAAAATTGTGGGGTCAAAATGAATTCTACCTGTATGTTACTCATGAAAAAAGTTTTGATAATTTGGGTTACGATTTTCTTATTGTCAGGGATTGCTTTTGCAGTCTCTGAAGTGTCATTTAATGATGTCAATAGGCCTCAGAGTGCAATCCTTTTTATTGTGGATGGATTTGGTTCATCGTACTATTATCCGGAATTCAAAGCTTTGAGCCTTGATGGGAGCGAGCTTCCAAAAGCAAATACCAGAAACCTTATCTCGGGTACAAGGATACTCAATATCAAGACTTCCCAACCTGTTACTGGGATAGCTCATTCCATAATTGTCACTGGTTACTCAGGAGCGAACGAGGAGATAGTGGGTTACCCCGAAGCCACCATATACGATATCACAAGGCAGCATGGTTTTTCTAATCTGGCCGTTATGGAAACAGGAGATTTTTCGAACATGCGAGAGGAGCAGGATATAATTCTGTTCATGGAGAATAATTCGATCGATGAACCGCAGTTATCGCTACAGGCAAAAGCGGCGCCATCCGGCGTTTATGAATTAATGAACGATTGGAAGATGAAACTCCCAGAATATTTGAATAAACGGGCAGGCGTGGAGAGATATTCAGCATACAACAAATGGGGAATCGATGCGGCCAATGCTGTTGCAGAATCAATGATAAAGAACCACCCGGCGCAGAAGTTCTTTTTGACATTGAATGTGGGCGCGATAGATAGCGGTGGTCATAATCTTGGAGAGGATGATTATGTTAGCTTGATCGAAGACCTTGATAGGGATTTCTATCCTCTTTACAAAACAGCATCGGAGAACAGGATCGCCATATTTTTCACTGCAGACCACGGGATGTCCTTTGCCAAAAAAGACGCGCAAAGAGGCGGGCACTCGTCGGATAAATACTCATCCAGGCAGGAAAGCCTGAGGATACCATTTGTTATATTTTCTCCAAATTCCAGAGTTGGCGTTGTAAGTGGGGAGTACGATCAGGAAGATATCGCGCCAACGATCCTCAATGTTCTTGACCTTCCCAACCATCTCCAATACGCGGACGGCGGGTCCATTAAGATAAAAAATTATGCAAGTATCTTTGTAAAAGCAGACAATAAATATCAGGTTTCATTGTGGAATGATGGCCAGAAATTATCAGAACGCGGAGATTCTGAGCTTATTTTTGCGGGGCTTCCTCTGAACACCAGCTATACGCTCAAAGCATCCGGCGCTGAGATTGCATATGAAGAGCACATATTCCTTGATTCTGACAAGAATTTGAATTTTTATAGAAAGGAATCTGTATTCAATTACAACAGAATTTTTGCGATTATTTTAATATTAATTGTCATGGCAGCCGGTTTTATCGTCATTAGAAAGATGAAGGATTGAGCATACTGCTGGATATAGCAGTTCGACAATAAGTGAACCTTCAATCGTCGATTGTGCCCATGCATGCATGTTTTTTGCCAAAATCGACCGCAAAAGATTTAAGTACAGCCCTATGTACAAGGTATGTAATCCATAACGGGATTAAATAGAGGGTGATGAAATCGCCTTGGACGGCAGTCATTAAACATGTCGGTTCGGACAAGACGGTTTAGCGATGGCGGCGGAGCTAAAAGTTCTGCCTTTGATTACTATCACTCTTGCCGTTAAGTCGGCATCTCGAAGGAGAACATAAACCATATAGAATATGGAGGAAAGAATAATGAGTAAAAGAATAACAACAGTTGCATTAGCTGTGTTAATGTTAGCAATAGCATTACCTGCAAATGCAGCTATACAGGCGACCAGCGTGGAAATCCGCGGAGCTGTCGTTTCAGTACCAGGCAGTCTTACCGATGCCACGCCTCGTTTCTGGGACGCTAATAACTTTGCAGGATTCTGGTACGATCTAAAAGATAACTTAATGACAGAGAATCTATCGGTCCTGTCAGTAGGTCCTTCAACTAGGTCCATTTCTGGAATTGCCGGATCAGAACAGTTGATTTATACAACGACAAAAACTTTCAAGACTTTGAAAGTGATTGAAAATGGTAAGATCAACGCCACAGATTCTGATATGCTAAAGATCAATGCCAGTGGAACAGGAAAATATCCTATCCTAGGCTGGCAGGCACAGCCCTACATACCGGTAAAATCCAATGCTAAGAAATTAGCCAAGCTTATAATCGAGCAGGGCAATGCCACTAATGAAAAGAAGTCACTGACGGTCGGAGAGACCTGGGACATTGGAGATGGCTGGACATTATCAGCCCAGAGCATTGATGCCAAGGCAAGTCCAAGACAGGCATGGCTTGTCCTAAGCAAGGACGGCGTCAAGAAAGACGATAAGGTAATTGGACAGGGCGGAGTTTATACCTACATAGAGAAAAGCTTTGCAGGCGAGACAGATGTTCCGTTGTTCGTTACATATGTCGACAGCGTATTTGCTGGTGCCACAAGCGATATGGTGCAGCTGAGATATACATGGGCAATAGGTACGTCAGTCATAGAAGTTAAGAGTGCTGATGTATTTGGCAACATGGAAGTAACTCAAGCGGGTGCCGATACCCTTATACTGAAGAACAAAGACAAATCAGTGGACCTTACACAGGATGGAACTGTTGACATCATGGGTGATATGAAGTTCAGAGTGGCAGACAGCGCCACCGATTTGAGATATTACCCAATGGTAGTAAGAACTACTCCTGGAACATATGAGGTACGCGGCTCGGTCATTTCAGTACCAAACAGTCTTAGCGATACCACGCAACGCTTCTGGGATGCTTCAAACTTTGCAGGATTCTGGTATGATCTAAAGAATAACTTAATGACAGAGAATCTATCGGTCGTTAGCGTCTCCAATAGAAACATTGATGGAGCTAATGAAAATTTGACTTACACAACGACCAAAACTTTCAAGACTTTGAAAGTGATCGAAAATAATAAGGTCAACAAGACAGACTCTGATATGCTGAAGATCAATGCCACTGGAACCGGACAATATCCTATCATAGGCTGGCAGGCACAGCCCTACATACCCGTAAAAGCCAATGCTAAGAAATTAGCCAAGCTTATAATCGAGCAGGGCAATGCCACTAATGAAAAGAAGTCACTGACGGTCGGAGAGACCTGGGACATTGGAGATGGCTGGACATTATCAGCCCAGAGCATTGATGCCAAAGCAACTCCAAGACAGGCATGGCTTGTCCTAAGCAAGGACGGCGTCAAGAAAGACGATAAGGTAATTGCACAGGGCGGAGTTTATACCTATATAGAGAAGAGCTTTGCAGGCGAGACAGATGTTCCATTGTTCGTTACCTATGTCGACAGCGTATTTGCTGGTGCCACAAGCGATATGGTGCAGTTGAGATATACATGGGCGATAGGTACGTCAGTCACAGAAGTTAAGAGTGCTGATGTATTTGGCAACATGGAAGTAACAAGTGCAGGTGCCGATACCCTTGTACTGAAGAACAAAGATAAATCAGTGGACCTTACCCAGGACGGAACTGTTGACATCATGGGTGAAATGAAGTTCAGAGTGGCAGACAGCGCCACCGATTTGAGGTACTACCCAGTGGTAGATTACCAGATCGGCGCTGGTCCAGGACCAACAGGCACGGGAGTCACAGTCACAGGATCTGTTACACCAACTGGAACAGGTATGAAGCCAACGGGCAATGCTACCGTCGCAGCAACAGTAGTTGAAACAACGGCACCGGCGGTCACTGAGACAGCCAAGCCAGCAGCAGCAACAGCGACTCCAAAAGAGCCTGGATTCCAGGCAGTCTTCGCGATCGCAGGATTGCTCGCAGTAGCTTACCTCGTGTTGAGACAGAGAAAGTAAATAAATAAAATCGAAGGGAGAGATCCCTTCACCTTTTCTTTTTTAGATTGCTTTAATAATAAACCATGCAATATTGAAGTGATGTTCAAATTGCCTAGGATTGAAAAAGATTTATTAAATTACGATTTAACGAATTTTCCCTCAGTCGTTATTCTGGCCTTAATATTTTTCATTTCACGTATCCCTTTCATAAACCTCGGTTTCAGCACTTTCAGTTCTAAAACTGATTATGACACGCTGTCAGTGGTGAATTCAGCATTTCTTATCAGATATAATCATGTTTATACCGTGTCACGCTTCCCAGGATACCCACTTTACGAATTTGCGAATGCACTTTTCATTCAGAATGGCTGGATTGCCACAAACACTGCAACAATGATTGTTTCGTTTATATCAGTAGTAGTTTTTGGCAAGATATTGAACATTTTTAAAATAGAAAATAGAGCATTACTCGTAATTGCTTTTGCCTTTTTCCCTCTTCTATGGATAAATAGCGTGATAACCATGGATTATATGTGGGCTCTTATGTTCATTTTGCTGGGGAGCTATCTTGCATTCAAGTCTAAATATTCCATTGCAGGAATTGCCATTGGATTTTCAGTTGGAATGAGGTTCACCTCAGCATTTATGATAATTCCTATTCTATTTTGGGCTTTTTCGGAAAAAGGAAATATCAGGGAAGCCTTAGCTTTCGTGTCTATATCTGTCATTACAGCATTGTTATTGTTCTGGCCCGTATTCAGCAAATATGAACTTGAATTTCTTCACGGCTCCGGATATCTCTCTACTACTCCCATCATGAAGCCCATATCCATGCTTTCTGTTTCCGTTGGAGTATCATTTAATAACATGATTATGGAATTATTTGGTATAGTTGCCTTAATATTTCTCATTTTTTTTGTGATATTCAGTCCTAAAAATAGACAGTTCATTGAGCGCAAACAATTATTGAATTTCTGTTGGTTGACGGGGTTTATCTTTGTTTCATCCTATTTCATTTTTCCGTACAAGGTTCCCTACCTGATTCCAATAATTCCATGGGGCTTGATCGCAATTAATGAAAAACTGATGAAGCCATATGCAATTATGGTATGTATTTTGTTATTATTGAACAGCATAGTAGCAGTCGAGATTGTAAATGATGGAACTCCACACATCAGATTGGCTGCAGGGACAGTCATCAAAAATTATGAAGATAGAAAAATCTCAGGTTTGGAACAATCCAAAAGATACATGGAATCGCTGACGGAATTGTCAAAAAATATGAAATAACATATAGTTCTTAGTAATCCAACATATCGCGGTTAATGGTATGCTAATCAAATTATTTTTCTAACAATGAAAATCATTAAATAATTGGAGAATGGATCACGATATTTTTTGGTCTTTTCCAGACTTCTCACTCGGAGAGCCGCAGCAATATGCCTGAGCGCCTTGCCCTCATGATCGCTCTGTCAAGCGCGATAATGCCTGCCGCGAAATAAAATATAGCCAGGGCAAATCCGAGAGTTACATTTGCGGCACCGAAGCCGTAAAATGAACGCATGTATTCAAGGAAATAAGTAAGCGGGATTGCGCGTGCAATCACCTGGATACTTTCCGGAAGCACTGTAACAGGATAATAAATCCCGCAGATGAACATCATTATGCCGGTCATTGTCCATGCGGCCACTTCAGCGCGCTGGCCGAACAGGAGGATTGAGATGCAAACCAGAATACCTATAGCTGCAGAGGTCAGGAAAAGCCCTGCTAAAAAAACAATAATGGGTATCACACCTGCAGCAAAAAAATTAAAACCGAACGCATAAAAGCTGAGTATAACCAGGATAATGGAGACAATAGTCCCTCTTAATATGCCGAAGAGGAGTGAACCGATAATCAGGTGATAGCCCCTTACAGGCGCTATGAAGGTATGTTTTATGCTTTTGCTCCACATATCAAAAAGCATAACATACGCGACATCAATCTGGCATACCTGAACAATGCTGAATGCGATCGCACCTATAAGGATGAAAGAAATGGCATTGGGGCTCATTGATAAAAAATTAGCCATAAGGCCTATGGACATAAGGCCTATGAATGGCCAGAATAAGACTTCAAATATGGTAAAAAAATTCCTTTTAGCCATTATCCAGCTTTTGTAAAAAGAAGCGGCAAACCTGCCCGACTCAATTCCGGCATCGAACATTCAATCCTCCAAGTCTTCTTTCTTGCTTTGTGACAATTTGGGCAGCGTTATATTAAATGTGCTTCCCTTGCTATTACTCTCTGCCCAGATGGAACCGAAGTGTTTTTCTATTATGCTCCTGCATATCGAAAGTCCAAGACCGACTCCCCCGTATTTTCTACTAGTTGAACCATCTACCTGGTAGAACCTGTCAAATATGCGGTCAAGTTTATCAGAGGGGATACCGATGCCCGTATCTATTATTCGGATAATGATACCTTTTGGGCCATCAAATGCAGTAATTGTTATAATTCCTTTTTGCGGTGTGAATTTTACCGCATTGATAAGCAGGTTTATTATCACCTGGATGAGTCTTCCTTCATCCCCCCAGACTTTCGGAAGCTGTTTCATATCAAGGATTATCGAGATTTCCTTCTCTTTTGCCAGGGGCTGAATGTCCTTGATGGATCTTGAGATAATCTCATTTATTGAAGTTAGACCGAATTGAAGTCCAAACTTATTTTTTTCTAGATATGCTGTGTCCAGTAATTCTTTGATCAACCCGATCAGCCTGTTTGAGTTCCGAAGGATGGCTTCCAGGCTCTTTTTTTGCTGGTCATTGATCCTGCCCACTGTCCCATCGTGGATCAATTCAGCAAATCCTTTAATCGATGTCAGAGGTGTAAATAATTCATGGGTTATATTCGAGATGAATTCAGTCTTTATTCTATCGGCTTCCTTGAGAGATTCGTAGGATTTTTCTAATTTTTCATTGTATTCCTTGAGCTTCTGTTCCATCTTCCTTTTTTCAGTTATATCCCCTGCAATGCCGTGGATTGCATTTACCCTGCCATCCTTCTTAATAACCCTTGTTTTTATCTCACCCCACCTGTGCTCCCCGTTCTTGCGGATCACTTCAAGGATTATTGGTTGGTTCCAGGGTTCGCCTGATATTTGTCTTGTCAGGAGTTCCTGAGCTATTATAGAACTCTCCGGTGTCAGCCATCTTGATATATGAGATCCTATAACTTCTTCCTCTATTCCTCCAAATATATCCAGTCCCGCATTATTTATTTCTTTGAAGTAACCCTCTGTATCCATTGTGTACATGGGGTCGTCGGCGTTCTCAAAGAGGTCCCTGTACCTGACCTCGGATTCTTTCAGATTCAATTCAAGTTTCTTATTTTCTGAGATGTCCTTACTGATCCCTATATATTTTATTTTTCCATCAAATTCTGTTTTCGCAGGGGATAGATATATATATTTTATTTCCCCTTTTTTTGTTCTAATTTTAGTTTCATAAGGAATCTCGATCCCATTTTGAATCTCACTCCAGCGTTCCTGCATAAATTCCAGCATATCTTCGGGGATTATCTTTGTGAAAACCTGGCCGATTATTTCTTCTCTCGGCCAGCCTAGGATGTCAAAGAGCGAATCATTGCCGAACTCAAATCTGCCCTGATCATCCACCACTGCTATTCCATCAAGCGAAGATTCAATTATTGCCCTCAGATATCTCTCAGAATTATATAATTTTTTATGTGTTTCATTTATTTTCTCTTCAAGCTGCTCCTTGTATTTATTAAGTTCCAGAACATTATCTTTCAATTGGCCGCATATTCTTGCATTCTGGACCACTGAAGAAGCCTGTGATGCTGCAATTGTAACAAAATTGATCTCTTCGTCCGTAAACTGATGCGGGTCTGTCATGTAAACATTCAGGAGACCAATGACTTTTTGCCCCTTTTTCATGGGAGCGAATATCTGGGCTGAAAAACCAAGTTCTCTTGCTAAATGTGTCCAGGGTATATTTTTGGGTTCTTCGAAAACGTTCGGAACAGAGTAATATTTTCTTGTGATTAATGCTGTCCCTGAAGGGCTTGAGGATATGAGCACATTTGCTTTTTTTGCAGCATTATATACCCTTTCGATATAGTCGCTAGGCAATCCATACGCAGCCACCATCCTCAGTTCATCATTACTTCCATTGACAAGCATGATGGTTCCTGAATGTGCCCTCATCGCTTCGCACATGATTTTCAGTATTTTTGGAAGGATCTCATTAAAATCAAGAGCAATATCTATTGACGAGATATCTGATAGAGCTTTTAATTTGGGGGATTCATTTGTTTCCATATTTTAAAGCTCCGGCTTTTGAGGGAAGGATGCAGAATCAGCGCCTCTTACAAAAAATAAGGAGACTCTGTAGTTGCTACATTCAGATAGGAGTTCTTTGATACTGGAGGACCCTCTTTCTGCGATTTTCCCATACATCATTGGAGACCGTTCTGCAACATGATCGTCTCTGGAAGATACCTTTGCCTGGAAGGCCGGGAAAACAATACTGTTTGAGATGGTAGTGCGATTGATCATCAGATGTCTAAATACACTATTTGAACCCATATATGTGAGATAATGCTATTTGTGTATTTTAATATTTCCAAAAATTGAGCAATATTATTTATTTCTGGAAGTTTTATAAAGGCAGCATCAGGTCATGATTTCAGATTACGAAGATCTTTCAGAATATATACTGAAAAACTACAGCGAGAAAGTGGTGGAGGTCGGAGTGGGTAGCAGACCCGAGGTCGCTCTTTTACTGAAAGATACGATCGAAGTTGTCGTAACAGACATAATCGACCGGGAATATGCTGGGGTCAGGTTTTTCAGGGATGATGTATTCGATCCCAGCATCGGGATTTATAAAAATGCGTCCCTTATTTATTCGATAAGACCGCCCATCGACTTTCAGGAAGCCATGGCCAAAATTGCGGAAGAAGTCGGAGCGGACCTGCTTATCAGACCATTCGGTAATGAAAAGGCTGATCTGAGCAGGTTCTTTAAAAATTATAAGCTAATAAATTATAAAAAAACTAGATTTTATTTGTATAAAGTCTAAGAATGATTCGAATTTTGAAGCAAGCATTTCAAAAATCCAATGTTATATCGGTTTTTTTATAACACATAGTAGTTATTTATATATACTAAAATTTAAATAGTATTATCGGTACTAAAGGCATAAAGATGAGTGATTATACAACTGGTATCAAAGAACTGGATATTGCAATAGGTGGTATAAAAAAGGGCTCGAATATCATGCTGATAGGCCCTCCCATGAGCGGAAAGGAAGTCATCCTGTATTACATAATGTATAACGGCGCCGCAAAGAATGAGAATGCAGTGATAACGGTCACCACCCGTGAATCTGCAACACATATTCTGGAATGGTTCAAGGAAAACAAACTTGCATTGCCGCTATCCAGGGTAGGGATCGTTGATTGCGTCACAAAAACGCTGGGTGGGGCAGCTATTGAGAATGAGAATATAAAAATAGCAAGCAGCCCGGTAGACTTGACAGGGATAGGGGTAAAGATCAGCCAGTTCTTCGAGGATTTCTTTATGAAAAAGAATATCCGGAAAACCCAGCTTCATATTAATTCGCTTTCTACAATATTGATGTATTCAAATATCCAAACCGTCTTCAGGTTCATCCATGTTTTTACCGGACGCATCAAAGCTGCAGGTGCTCTCGGAATCTATGTAATAGAGAGCGGTATGCATGATGAGCAGGCTATCGCGACATTGAAACAGCTGTTCGACGGCATGATAGAGATAAAATCAGAAAATGACAAAAATTTCATAAGAGCGGTTGGGCTTTCCCCGAAACCCACTCCATGGCTTGAATATGAGTTAGAAGGAGCTAATATAAAAATAGTTGGGAGAAAGTAGCATGGCGGAGACTGGTATCCCAAAGCTCGACGAATTTCTGGGAGGGGGTATACCAAAAGGAAAGAGTCTCGTTTATTATATCCAGCCAGGTGTAGAAGGCGAAGTTTTCGGGATGCAAACAGTTTACACCACACTAAAAACTGGTGGAACCTGCGCATTTGTTGTCTCAAGTACCATACCTGATATTATCAGGGGACAGTTCAAGGAGTTTGGCTGGGATTTCAATCCTTACAAAGATAATTTCTTTTTTGTGGATGCTTATAATCCACTGATTGGAGCACCTTCAAAGGAGAAATACGTTGTATCGAATCCTGACAACATTGAGAATTTCAATAATGTGATAATGGATGTAATAAAAGAATTGCCGCCAAGCACCATCGTGTTCGGATCTCTCTCTACCGTAATGGATTTATGCGGTGAGAAAGAAACCATCGAAGCTGTAAGGGGCTGGAATAAAATGGCAATGTTATATGATCATGTGATGGTCTATAATTTCACTGCATGGCCGTATTCCCAGGAAACCCTGGACCTCATTAGAACAGACCTGTTCGATGCGGTCATATCCATTGGCGGCATAGCGGAACGCGTCATTTTCGGGCAGTATTTCGGGATACTTAAATCGTCATGGGCAAAAGAAACGAAGAAATCCATGCTTTTCAGGGTATTGCGCCCTGGAGGAATAAAATTATTCATACCAAAAATCCTTGTTACAGGGCCATTTGATGCCGGAAAATCCTCGTTTGTGCATGCACTTTCAACCAGGGCTATTTCCGTTGACAGGCTGGGCACTACAATCGCCCTTGACCATGGCCATGTTGAATATAAGGGTTTCAGCGCCGATATCTTCGGCACACCGGGCCAGGAGAGGTTCGATCCTATCATAAAACTATTGAGCGGAGAATCCATGGGTATCTTTCTTGTCGTGGATTCCACGAATCCGACAGATTTTATCCGCGCAAAACAGATGCTTGAGATCACGAAATCCTATGGGTTGCCTTATGTAATCATAGCCAATAAACAGGATTTGGCAGGAGCTTTGACCCCTGAAGAGATAAGAAAGCAGTTCAATTTACCTACTGACGTGCCTATCGTCCCCGCAGTTGCAAAAGATAAAATCGGGGTATATGAAGCATTTGAAGTGTTAATAGACAAGATTACAGGAGGAATCTGATGCCCGATACCATTGACATGGTGGACAAAATACTTTCAGACCTGAAGAAAGTCGGGGGCGTGGAAGCCTGTGCCGCGGCAAGCCGTGACGGGTTACTTATTCGTGCGATCCTCCAAAAAGAGCAATTTGCAGAGTCCTTCGCTGCAATGTCGGCCACCATGCTCGGGGCAGCAGAGACAGCAACGACGGAGCTCGGGCAGGGCGTGCCCCACAGGGTTATTGTGGAATCGGAGCGCGGACGCCTTATCGCAGTAGGTGCCGGGCCCAAGGCTCTTCTAATGGCGATTGTAAATACAGACACAGGGCTGGGATTGATCCTTCTCGAGCTGGACAAGGCTGCGGAAAAGCTCAAAGAGATATTGAAATGAAAAGGCAGGAATCCAGGGCAGATGCTACTCTCATTGAACCCTCCCTTCAGGTGGGCAAGTCAGGTATCGAGAGCATGGCGGAAGAATTAAAAAAGCAATTAAAGCTAAAAAAGCTGATAAAAGTCAAATTCCTTAAATCCGCGATCGCTGAAGGGAATAAGCAGGATATGGCAGTGAAACTGGCGGACCTGACAAATTCAGACCTTATAGAAGTAAGGGGAAATACCGCGGTATTTCGCCGAAAAGGGTAAATACTATCCGATAAATAAGGCCACTGAAAGCCCCCCAAACAAGACCTCTGGATTTCAGGGGACTATAGGTTAAGGGGATTTTATACGGACTAATATCCTATTACGCATAAAGATAATTTTATGGAGGATCAACATTGACAACAGTATATGACGTGCCCGCAGAGATGCTAATAAAAAATGTGGCACAGAAACTAAAAAATGAACAGAAAACCAACCCCCCGGAGTGGGCCAGCTATGCCAAGACCGGCGCCCATAAGGAGCTTTCGCCTGATAGTCCTGACTGGTGGTTCGTCAGGTGCGCTTCGATATTGAGGCGGATCTATATCGATGGGCCCGTTGGCGTCTCACGCCTGCGGAGTTTCTACGGCGGAAGGCACAGGAATGGAGTTAAGCCTCATCATTTCTCGAAAGGGAGCGGATCCGTTGCGAGAGAGGCGCTCCAGCAGCTTGAGAAAGCAGGTTTCGTAAAAGCGCAGAAAACCGGCAGGACAGTCTCGCCGCAGGGTCAGTCGTTTTTAGATAATGCGGCAAATGATGTAAAAACAGAACTGATAAAATCCAATCCGGCTATCGCAAAATATTGAATATGGACGATGAACTCGATGAGCTAAGAAAGCGCAAGCTTGAGCAGCTGCAGCAGCAGCAGTATAATGCGCAGGCACAGGCATCGCAGCAGGAGGCGGCGCGTGCCGAGTATGAGGCAAAAAAGCAGTCTGTCATGCGCCAGATACTCACGCCAGAAGCACGGGAGCGTTTAAATACACTCAAAATGACAAAACCCGAACTTGTGGCAAGCGTTGAGGCGCAGTTGGTCACCCTTGCCCAGAGCGGAAGGCTTGCAACGAAGATAGACGATGCTAAACTCAAGGCGCTGCTTCTCCAGCTTCAGCCCAAGAAGAGGGAAATGCAGATCAAGAGGGTTTAAACAGGTCTAATCCCAGTATCGAATCCATGGTTTTAAAGGTCTCAAGGATCTTTTCCAAAGACCTTTTGTCAGGATTGATAGTTCCGATCTCTTCGGTAAACTCTTCCAATATTTTTAAAGCCTTACCCGTGTTCAGGTTATCATCCAGACTCTGCTCAAATTTCTTTCCAGCTCTCCTGGCTATTTTCTCGGCATCTTCTGTACCTTCGGCCGTCTTTAACCTTTCAATGATGCTCTGGATTCTTTCAAGTTTTTTCCCCGCCTCCTCAAGCCCCTGGAATGTAAAATTAAGCCTTCTCCTGTAATTCATAGATAAAAGATGATATTTTATTGCCATTGGTTTGTATCCTTTATCAAGAAGGTCACGTGTGGTAAAGAAATTCCCCGCAGATTTTGACATCTTCTTCCCGTCAACCATAAGGTGCCTGCAATGGAGCCAGTATCGCGATGGGTTTTCGCCGAAAGCGCCAAAATTCTGGGCTATCACGTTCTCATGATGCGGAAAAATATTGTCCACGCCTCCTATATGTAAATCAAACCGTGTCCCAAGATGCCTGGAACACATTGCTGAACACTCGATATGCCAGCCAGGACGCCCTTTACCCAGTTCGGTTTCCCAGAAAACATCTCCGTCCTCTTTTTCGTATGATTTCCATAGCGCGAAATCAGAGATTATTGCCGATTCCTCCCCCCATTCATCGCGCTTTATTTTCTTCTTCCCGGGTTTAAGCTTCAGATGTGAGAGTTTTCCCCAGCCCTTGAATTTGGATACATCGTAGTATATCGAGCCATCGGTTCCGCAATAAGCATAACCGTTTTCCATTAGTTTTTTGATAATTTTGATGATCTCCGGGACATGTTCCGTAGCTCTTGGGAAAACATCTGCAGGCAGGAGATTTAAGGTTTTCATGTCCTCAAAGAACACTTTAGAATAAAATTCCGTCAATTCCTTCAAGGATTTTCCCTCTTTCCTGGCAGTTGTCAATGCCTTGTCCTCGATATCGGTCAGGTTCATTACTCTCTTAACCCTGAAACCTTTGAACCTGAGGTACCTGACCAGCACGTCTTCAAATATGAAAGTCCTGAAATTCCCTATGTGTGCGTACTGGTACACCGATGGCCCGCATGTGTAAATCCCAACAATATCACCCAGGGGCTCAAATTTCTCTCTTCTGCGTGTGAAAGTGTTAAAAAGTTTCAACATTACATTCTCCTGAAGCTCAACACTCCCAGGACCATCATTATCGCTGCAAAAATCATCATTACTGCTACATCAAGATAGAATGGAAAATGATTGATACCAAGGATAATGCCGCGCACAGCATCCACTCCATACGTTAAAGGATTGATATATATCAGCGTGCTAAGCCATCTGGGTGTACTTTCCAACGTAAACAGGGCATTGCTAAAGAAGAACATGGGCCACATGACAAAGTTAATCACAAGCCCAAAACCTTCCGGGCTCTGCAGGTTTGCGCCTATCACTAAACCAATGCTTACCATTGCAATGGAGATTAAAAGGAGCATGAGAAACGCTTCAATGATTCTGATCGGCGTCAATGGGATACTTATTAGAAGACCGATTATCAGAAGAAATATCACCTGCACCATTGCATCTGTTGCTCCGCCCAACACCTTTCCCGCGAACACACTGGCTCTTGATACAGGCGCTACCAGCACTTCTTTTAGAAAATCAAGCTTCCGGTCCCAGATTATGTATATCCCGTAGAAGAGTGATGTGAACAATACCGCCATGACCACTATCCCGGGATAGATAAAAACCTGGTATGGTAATCCCTCGATAGATTTCAGGTTTGCCCCTATACCCGTTCCGAAACCGAATATCCAGAGAAGCGGTGAGACTGCCGAAGATATGAGCCGTTCCTTTTCCCTGACATAAATCTTAGCCTCACGAAGCCAGACTGCGTACATTCCCTCAAGTTCATTCATAAGCAGGCTCATTTCTTCATCACCCTTTCCCAGAAACCGCCTTCACCTTCAGATTCCCGTATCTCCCTTCCCGTATAATGCAGGAACACGTCGTTGAGCGTACCGCTTCTCACTTCCACGAAATCTATGGGGCCCGTGTGGCTGAGGAGGTCCTGCAGATGCTTGCTTGCATCTTTGATGGAAAGATACAGCAAACCATCTTTTTCCTGGACATTTTTTACATAATCGAGCTTTCTTACCGTTTCAATATCTGGATACTTCTGTTTCAGTTTAACTACATCTCCGACAATCCTATTTTTTAGTGTGTGCGGGGAATCAAGTGCAACAACTCTGCCGTAATCAATTATTGCGACCCTGTCGCATAACTGTTCAGCCTCTTCCATATAATGCGTGGTCAGCATGACGGTCATGCATTCCTTTTTCGCAAGGTCCTGGATATATTCCCAGATGTGTTCTCTTGTCTGCGGGTCAAGACCGAGCGTTGGCTCATCCAGGAAAAGTATTTTGGGGTGGTGCATTACCCCGCGCCCAAGTTCAAGTCTGCGCCTCATGCCGCCAGAGTAAGTGTTTACCAGGTCGTCCGCCCGCTTTTCCAGGTTCACAAGCGAGAGGACCTCATCGATGCGCTGCTTTCGTATATCACGGGGCACCCCAAAAAGGAGGTTGTGCATTGCAAGGTTCTCTCGTCCCGTGAGCAGGTCGTCAACGCTTGGCTGCTGGAAAACGATGCCTATAGATTTCCTGACCTTTGCCGATTCCCGAACGATGTCAAAACCATTCACCCATGCCTTGCCTGATGTGGGCTTCAAAATAGTGCAGAGCATTGAGATAAGCGTGGTCTTTCCTGCGCCATTCGGCCCGAGAAGCCCGAAGATCTCACCCTCTTCGATGTGAAGATCAAGAGAGTCTACGGCTGTTATTTTTCCGTATCTTTTGGTAAGATTCTCGGTTTTAATGACCATATTATAACTTACGAGTGTAAAAGATAAAAGTCTAATGCAATTTTCTCATCAAAACTTATAAGTTATTTTTGCACATTCAAGAAAGATGTGCTGTATCATTTGCCTTACGGTCAAACCGAATTATCTATTCTTATTCCTCCAGATTGCCAGGTTGAAGTCGTAAAACCAAGATACTTAGGGGCTGTCACCGACGAGCTGAAAGAGATAGACAGAGCATTGAAAAATCCAATCAACTGCAGGCGTTTGCGCGAGATTGCCATGCAGGGGAAGAAAGCAATAATTATCGTCAATGACACAACACGCCCCACTCCCACCTCAAGGCTTCTGCCTTTGCTGATTTCCGAATTAAGGGCCGGCAAGGTTGAGGATATTACCATTGTATTCGGGCTGGGGATCCACAGGAAACAAACGGAAGATGAGAAGAGGGCCATCGTGGGGGAATTGAACGGGAAAGTAAAATGCATTGAGCACGACACAAATGATTGTGTTTATGTTGGCACTACCACCAGGGGCACGCCAGTGGAGATTTTCAGACCTGTTGCAGAAGCTGATATCGTGGTTTGTACGGGCACAATAGAGTTCCATTACTATGCGGGCTATTCCGGTGGGGCAAAATCAATTCTGCCTGCGGTCTCATCAAAGAGAAGTATCAATGCGAACCATGCCCTGATGCTGGACCCGAAATCATCAGCAGGAAGGCTTGAAAGCCCTGTGAGGGAAGACCTTGAAGAGGCGGCGGGAATGGTTGGTATCGATTTCATCCTGAATGTAGTGCTGAACGAAAAGAAAGAAATAGTTTTTGCGGCGGCCGGTGATTACATCGATGCGCACAGGAGAGGCGCGGCTTTTCTCGATAAGGTTTCAAAAATTGAGGTCAAGCCTGCGGATATCATAATCGTTTCCCCGGGAGGATGGCCCAGGGATATAGATATATTCCAGTCGCATAAGGCGCTTGAGCATGCAAAGAATGCGATAAAAGAAGGAGGTTCCATCATCCTTGTTGCAGAGTGCAGGGAGGGGTACGGGAACCGTATTTTCGAAGATTGGCTGAACTTTGACAAAGACGAGGTGATAGAGAGGTTCAAAAAAGGATTCGTTATGGGTGGGCATAAGGCAGCGCTCATTGCGGCTTTAACGGAGAGGGTAGATCTCTATCTCGTGTCTTCGCTGCAGGATGATATGGTCAGAAAAGCGTATTTTATTCCTGCAACTTTAGAAGATGCACTGGGCACTGCGCTTCAAAAACAGGGTGAAACTGCCCGAATAATCATCATGCCTTACGGGGGCTCCACCCTGATTACCGGGAACGGACCGATAATTAAGAGCCTATGACAAACTATATATATCATAATAATCATAATGATAAAATAACGAGCGGGTAGGTACGACTTTTTTAACTAACCCCCACTCCCACTCCCCCACCCGCTCGTTGATATTCATACATTTTAATGGTTTACAATAATACTTTAATCCAATGCAGAACAATGATGCATCTGTGAAGATAGATGGGTCATACGGCGAAGGCGGGGGTCAGATATTGAGAACGGCAGTTGCGCTTTCGGCTGTCACGGGAAAGCCTGTCGAGATAGATAATATCCGCAAGAATAGGCCAAAACCGGGGCTCGCACCACAGCATGTGAAAGCTGTGAAGGGAGCTGCATCCATCTGCAACGCAGAGGTAAAAGGGTGCGATCTGCATTCCACTCACCTGAATTTTAGGCCCGGAAGAATTAAAGGCGGGATGTACGATATCGATATAGGTACAGCCGGCAGCATATCTCTTCTTCTTCAATGTCTCATGCCTGCCGCCTGCCACGCGCAGGGAACCATTAAGCTAAAGATAACAGGCGGGACAGATGTCTCATGGTCCCCGTCGATCGATTATCTCAGGTTCGTGACGCTATTTGCTTTATCCAGGATGGGATATGACTGCGAGCTGGAACTTGTTCGCAGAGGCTATTATCCGCGTGGTGGAGGATGTGTGGAAGCTGTGATCAATCCATCTGTCCTGGGAAAAATGAGTTTTGACAGAAATACATGTGAGATCGTGAAAGGAATATCCCATTCATCAGGTTTACCCGGACATGTAACTGAAAGACAGGCAGCATCTGCAGAAAAAATATTGCAGGCGGAAGGCTACAGAACTGAAATTTTACGCGAGGTAAATAACTATCCATCTATCGGAAGCGGTATAACCCTCTGGTGTGGAACGATCGGCGCAGGCGCCCTGGGAGAACGGGGCTTAAGAGCTGAGAAGGTGGGCAGCAGTGCAGCTTCTGCGATGATTTCGGAATTGAAAGCCGGTGCAGGCGTGGATATCTATCTAGCCGACCAGTTAGTCCCCTTTATTGCCCTGGCAGGAAACGGTTCTTTCACAACCCGGCTCATAACACCTCACACCCGGACCAATATATGGGTAACAGAAGAGTTCCTGGATTTAAAATTCAAGATAGAAGAACTGGAAACAGGATTATTCAAAGTGTCGGTTTAACCACGGCCAAAAACTATTTAGATTGTTCGTGGATATATGCTTGTTCGTTAAATAACGAACAAGATAGGTGGGTTCATTTTTCACATCTTAACACCAATCCCAAACACCGCTTCTACCCTCTTATCCTATTCTTCGTTGGCGAGACATAAAACCCATTCAGAAAGAGCTATGCAATGTTCCGGTATGCATTCAAGCGCGCATCCCGTACAGGGTTCGAACGCATCCCTCACAAGCAACAGCTTGAAATTCCTGGTTATTTCTTTTTTGGGCTCTAAGTAACTGATGCGGAACGTCCTTGTTCCCTTCGTTGATTCCTGCTCCCTTGCTATCTTTCCTTCTTTTTCAAGCTTGTCAAGAATCCGTGAGCATTTGCGGCGGTCTATATCGGCTTTCTTCCAGAGTTCATTCTGTAAAATCCCTTTTTTCCTGGACTTTATCAATTTCAGGACTTTTTCTTCTATTTCCATTCTACTCCCCGATAGGACATAGCAGGATTATATTATTTCCTCTTAATACCACCGAACCAAGAGAGCGGGACTTCGCTCCATCTGCGATCTCAAAAGTATCTACAAGATGCAGATTCAGATTATCATCAGCGCTCTCAAGTTTTCCCTCAAGAGTATGTTTATCGCCTTTCATTTCTACCTGTACACGTTTACCTATTAATGTTTGGACTTTCTTATTTGGGAACAAGATAATTACCTCCCTCCATTTTATTCCTTTAGTACTTCAATTTTTGCATAGATTTTAGATTTTTGATCACATCAGGAATGCCATCAGGATTGTCAAGCACTGTTATTCCCTCAAGTCCCTGCAATATTCTCACATTTTTCGAATCCACATCCCGGACTTTGAGCCGGGCCAGTCCTCCTCGAATGGCTCCGAAGCTGCAAAGCCTGACACAGAGCCCGCATCCGGTGCATTTTAAGAGCTGGATCTGGTCTGTGATCGCATGTTCAGGGCATTCTTCAGCGGGAGGGCAGAGTTCGCATCTCATGCATATCTCACGGTCAATAGAGTAGGGCATCTTCGACTCTATGGTTCCTGAAATATCCACAGGCACAATGAAAACAGGGACATTTCCCTTTACAGCCTGAGCAACTGCATTGGTCACGAGGGTATCCGCTATCCCGTAAGCGAGCTTTGCTGTGGTATTGGATGTGGCAGGAGAGACGATCAGGCAATCGTATCTTTTCAGCAGGAACCTTCCGGTTTTTGGGAAACTTGAACCCTGCTGGCTTTCATAAAATGCCTCCTCAAGGTAATCGCCGCAGGAGATACCGGAAAGCTCGTTCTTGAGGCCGTACATGGCAATCACTTCCTCACCTGCGCGTGATACAAAGGAATTGATCCTCAGGTCTTTATTTTTTTTTTTGAGATTCTTAAAAATATCGAAACTCTCCTTCAGGAAATGGCCTGCGCCGGTGATACCCCATGCGATTATCATATTAATACCTTATATCAGGACTGATACTTATAAAAAGTCTTTGGATTAGCCTTCATTTAGGATATGCTTTTCAATATTTAATGCCTATGATGTCATTGATAGATTCCTCAATCTGAAAATGACGTGAAAGAAAACATCCAATAAAATATATGAATGAAGTAACCGAGCCGGTGAATGAAAGTAATAATGGCAAAACCAATATTATTACTGATGCCCGCAGCATCATGGATAGCGCCGACGCCATCGTTATCGGGGCCGGGATGGGTGGTCTGTCAGCCGCAGCCTATCTTGCCCGCGCGGGACGCAGAGTGATCGTGCTGGAGCAAGACCATCATCTGGGGGGCACCGCTCATGTCTTCAGACGCAGTGGTTTCACCTTTCCGACCGGCCCTCATTCAGTCACGATGCCTTCATACATCTCAGATTCACTTAGCGAGCTGGGCGTGGAGCAGCCACCGGGCTTTATCCGGGACTGCTTTCAGGTCAGGAGGGGTGCTATGGACGTAGTGATCTCTGTACCCCTTGATCAGCTAGCGAAGCAGTTACTGGATTATTTCCCCAAAGAGCGTAAGGGAATCCTTTCGGTAATCAACATTCTGGAGGAGGTGATGGCTGCCCTCGAAATTCTTCAACCTTCGGATCTCATCGAAACCATGGTAGATCGCACCACAAACAGCGCTGCACGTTTGGTGCTTGAGCGCTGGGGTATCTCAGCTAAGAAGCTGCTTGACAGCCACCTTCAAGATGAGCGGCTCAAGGATCTCCTGGGCAGCCAGGGAACAAGTGAAACCGAGATGCCGGTAGTGCTTCTGGCCGAGATGTGGCGCTTCATGTCCAAAGTGGGGATATGGTATGTAAAAGGAGGGATAGATACCGTCTCACAACTGCTCGCAGGCCGGGTGCGCGCCTTCGGCGGAGAGATTCGTCTGGGTGAAAGGGTAAAACGCATATTGGTGCAGGATGGTGCCGCCGCCGGGGTAGAACTTGCTGGAGGAGAGTGGATAAGATCCCCTCTTGTCATTTCTGACGCTGACTATCGAAAAACCATCCTTGAGCTCCTCCCGCCTGGCAACATCCCGGCCCATGAGAAGGAGGAAGTATCCCGTATGCGGCTCACGTCCTCCGCTTTTACAGTCTTTCTTGGCGTGAAGAGAGAGCATGTGGATCTCTCCGCATTCCGCGGACATCACCTGATGGTAAAACTCAGGGAAGGGAAGGCCGTTCCCTGGGAACAGAAGCGGCCCCGTCCGGAGGACTTCCTTCAGGACGAGATCTGGCTTTCCCTGTGGTCGAGGCACGACCCAACGTTCGCCCCACAGGGATTTGAAGTCCTCATTATCAAGGTGGATGCGCCATTCGATCACTTTGCCCCTTTCTCAGGAGGCGGCCGTGGGCGCCATAATGAACGTTATTACTCGATGAAAGAGGAGATGGCAGACGCCCTTGTAGCCGCTGCTGCGAACGTAGTGCCCGGACTTCCCGGCGCTGTGGTGGTTCGGGAGGTGGCAACTCCCCTTACATACCGATACTGGGGACACCGCAGCGAAGGATCCGTGGCAGGTTGGTCCTGGCGATCCGTCGACCAGCCAAAACCCTGGGCTCGAAGCCTTGCGATCACTCCAGTACCGGGATTGCTCATGGTGGGGTTGCAGTCATTCAGCCATCTTTTCTACGGCGGGATGGGAACGTCGATATACAGTGGCAGGTATGCAGCAGACCTTGTGCTGTCAGGTGCTGCGAAAAGGAACCAGAGGGGGAGCTTGTGACTAGAAATTAGAAATGATTCTTCCTATTCGAATTTCTGATCATGTCGGGGCATATAATTATATAGCAAAATGTCTTATTATCCAGCAAGGGGTTAATGTTATGGTGAAAATCAATATTGGAGCGAACACTTTTGTGTATCCCAACCCGGTGACGTTATTAGGTGTTAATGTTGGACGAAAAGCTAACTTTATGGCACTTGGCTGGGTGTCCCGGGTCAATGCGAATCCTCCTTTTTTGGGAGTTGGGGTCAATAAAGTTCATCATACCTTAAAGGGCATGCTTGAAACAAAAACCTTCAGCGTCAACTTTCCATCTGCAGACATGGTTGAAGCTGTTGATTATTGTGGACTTGTCTCGGGGAAAAATGTCGATAAATCAAACGTCTTCGAACTCTTTTACGGAGAACTCAAAACAGCTCCCATGATCAAGGAATGTCCGCTGTGTCTTGAATGCAAGCTTATTGATAAAGTTGAATTACCGACCAATATTTTTTTTATCGGTGAAATTGTGGCTTCCTACACGGAAGAAAAATATCTCACCGACGGCAAGCTGGATATCAAGAAAATGAATCCACTGCTTTTAACCATGCCGGATAATAGTTTCTGGACTGTTGGGAACTATGTCGGGAAAGCCTGGAATATCGGCAATAAATTCAAAAGATAAAATAATGCCTGAACATATTTTGAGATTAAGAAAAATTGGAGGTAATATTCATGGTCAAAACCGTTAATGCTGTAAGAAGCGAGCCAAAGAAAATCCTGATGGTTGTGGCAAATCCATCGGTAGCCACCACCACTAAATTGCCGGTGGGTTTCTGGGCTTCTGAATTAACTCATCCGTATTACGAATTTATGGAAGTAGGCTATCAAGTTGAGATCGCAAGTCCAAAAGGTGGAAAAGTCGAACTGGATGCATTCAGCGACCCGCGCCATGAAAGCGGTTATTCTGCACATGACCTGATAAGCATGGGGTTCCTGAATACACCAGCACTTGCAGGATTGCTAGAAAACACAAAGAAAATTTCAGAGGTAAAACACCAGGATTATGATGCGATTGTAGTGTGCGGCGGACAAAGCCCGATGTTCACTTTTCCGAATGAAAAGAGCCTCCACAAGATTCTGGCAGAGTTTTACGAATCGGAAAAAATCACGGCTGCATTATGCCACGGGGTAAGCGCATTGCTCAAAGTGAAATTATCAGATGGCAGCAATTTGATAAAAGGAAAGACAATGACCGGGTTTTCGAACATTGAAGAGGATTTTGTCGATAACCTTATGAAACAGAAAGTGATGCCTTTCAGGATAGAGGATGAAGCCAGGAAAATTGGCGCGAACTTCGTGAGTGCTGGCCTCTGGAAAGAATTTGCGATCAGGGATGGAAGATTGATCACAGGGCAACAGCAGTACTCAGGAAAAGCAACTGCAAAATTGGTTATTGAAGCATTGGGATTGTGAGAAATTGACACGGATGGATTTGACGGATATCCACCGATATTTTATCATCCGTGGAATCCGTGTTCCTCGCAATATTTCTATTAACCGATGAAGTATTTAGATTTCACTTGCCGTTCAATCATTCACCCAGTGTGCGGTTAAAGAATGTCACCATCTCCCTGTAAGCATCCCTGGCTTCGAAACTCTGTGAAAGCTGTCCGTTCTCTATCATGAACCCGTGGGGCTGGCCCTGGTAGACCTTGAGCTCAAAATACTTGCCTGAAGCATTCAATGCCGTCGCGTAGCTGTATATGTCTGCTATCGGGCTTGCCATGTCGTGAGTTCCGTGGATCATCAGCATGGGCGCTTTCAACTGGTCAATATAATCTGCGGGTTTGGATTGGTTGGCAAATCCTCCTGAATATGGGAAGCCATACCAGGCAACTCCCGATTTGAACTCAGGCATCTGCGGCAGGAATAGCATGGTGTACCTTCCGCCGGCGCAGAATCCCGTGAGCCCCAGGCGATTTGTATCAACATCATTTCTCGTTCGCAGGTAAGCCACAGAGTCCTTTATCAGTCCTCCCAAAACTTCATCCGCCGGCGTCTTATTGAAAGTCTGCCATTCGGGAGAGATCACAACATAACCTTCACTTGCAAAATTATCGGTCAGGCTGCGGTAGCCGGGTTCAAGGCCATTGAAAGAGTGTATAAGCACCACAGCAGGTTTTTTGCCTTCTGCTGTGGGTGCTGCGAGGTAAGCAGGATAAGTCAGGTTTCCGCTTACGATATCCACAGTTGCGCTCTGTATCTGGCTCTCTGTTGAACCGCGGTCCGCCTTTTGTGTGCAACCTGAAATTACGAGGGCTGCCATCAGCAATCCCAGCATCAATATTTTCATACGAAACCTCCCACTTTATGCGATACGGAAATTTATCCTGGGTGAATATAAGCTTTATGTCCTGCAGAAATTTTCCGCCGTTTAACACCCTAATTTTAGGGCGGACATAATCCTGAATTCAGGATCATTTCGAGGACATGTGTTTGATAAAGGTACCGTTCCGGTATTCCTCAAACGCCATATCCAATTCCTCTTGCGTGTTCATGACAATGGGCCCGTACCAGGCTACTGGCTCGCCAAGTGGTTTGCCTGAGATCAGAAGGAAACGGAGACTTTTATTGTCAGTTGAGATCTTAACATTATCACCATCTTTGAAGATCACGAGATTCTCAATATCTGTCAATTTTCTTTTATCCGGGTCAAAATTGCCGCTGCCTTTAACCACATAAGCAAAAGCTCTGTATCCTTTCTTGATACGGTGTTCAAATTCTGTGTTGGGAGCCATTGTAATATCAAGATATTCCGGGTCAACCACGATATCCCGGACTGGTCCTTTTGTATTCCCTACTTCCCCGCTAATGACCCGGACCTTAACATTTTCATCTATCGAAACTTCAGGTATCTGTTCATTTTTTACTTCCCTGTATCTTGGTTCCATCATTTTATGCGTGGAGGGGAGATTCACCCACAGCTGGAATCCTCCCATACGTCCATTATCTCCCTTGGGCATTTCCTGATGGATTATTCCACTTCCCGCGGTCATCCACTGGACATCGCCCGGAAAGATCACGCCTTTATTTCCCATGCTGTCGCCGTGCTCCACCCTGCCTTCCAGCATGTAGGTCACAGTTTCAATACCCCTGTGAGGATGCCAGGGAAATCCCGCTATATAATCGGCGGGATTATCAGAATGAAAATCATCCAGAAGCAGGAAAGGATCCAGTAAAGGAACTTCGCTGTAACCGAATGCCCTTTTCAGATGAACTCCCGCGCCTTCAAGTGTTGGTTTGCTCTTTGATATCCTGTCTATCTTTCTGTACATTTTGTTGCCACTCCTTTTGATGTATATTTGGCGCACGACTTTATCTTTTTTTCTACACATGTGTGGCGTGAAGTGCGGGTGCATGAAGGTTTCTAATGTTTTTGTCATTCTGGCTTCCTATCGTCTCCGGGAGAATGAGAATAATTTCAGGCGTAGCTTTTTCTAAAACATTTCTAAATTTTCTTTGTCGTCTATTTTTATTATAGTTATTTTTCCAAATACATAAGGACAAACAGAAAACCAGATGGTCTTTTTCATTATTGTTAAAGAAGATCTCAAAACAAAAGCCAGAGATTTGATTTTGGCGTAGAGCCCATCAAATAAATCATGAATGTGACTTATTATGTCATATAATCAAAAAAATCCAAGGGCATTTGACACTATGTTTTCATCATGTGCATAACAATAGAAAAGTATATTAGAATCGTGACGTAACATATAATGTCCTATAATAGGATATATCGTAATAATTTGTGGATGGTATAAGGTGGATAAAATTGATTCTTTCATAGGAGAGTCAATCGACTTCAGTAATTATTTTATCACATATTGTTGCGATTATAAAAAATAGGAGAGATAGGAGTAGAAAAATGAAAAATTTAAGAAAAATAGCGTCAGCCTTACTGCTGTTTGCAGTATTAGCTGGAATAGGATATGCATTTACACCGCCACCCCCACCGCCGGTGCCTCAAACCATTGGTTTGCAAGATATAAGTATAGACTTCCTTGTGACCAATCAAACTGACCAGAGTGTGTGCAGACAATGCCATCAATCAACAGGAACAAACATCAGTGGCGGATACAATAACACACTTGGCGGAGTGGCAACAAGGCATCACACCCTGGTGGTTCAAGGTATATTAAATGCCTGCACTAATAATGTATACGGTTGTCCGTCTTGTCATGCAGTCAATCCAGCCATGCAAGGAGGAGTATTGCTTGACAGAAGCTGTGTAGATTGCCATAATGGGACAGCTTTCTGGGGCAATGGCATCGGTGCACAAGTATGTAATTTTCCCAGACCTCATCATGTCAATACATCATATGCCAGTTCGAATATTGGAAATCCTGCTGCAAACAGGACGTGCAAATTCTGTCATGGCAGTTTCGTGGACGACTACAACGATGGTCATTATAAAGGATCGTATGCTGCGGACTTCATGATAACCCCATACGCTTCCTTTAGGGTGACCAACGTCTCCCAACCGGACGGACTTGGTAACCAGGGTGGCAATATTCTTAGTATCAGTGATAAACATACAGTTGGCGTTTCACCCACAGGTGGCTATAAGACATGGGGCGGTTGTTACTCATGCCATCTGTCCAATTATAGTGCAATACCACAACAAATTGGCAGCAATTACGACAACCATCACTTAAGTATACTTGGAAGCGGAAGTATTGGCGGCACAGGTTATCAAACAAACGCGACTCCGTTTAATCTCAGCTATGCCCCGGGTGGCAGAGCCTGCTTTGTGTGCCATGTGATCGACCCGTCTGGCAGTGGCGGTCCATTAGAGTTAACCTTAACTAATACTTTCGTTACTCCGAACCAGATACTTGTTAATGCGATGGAACTCAGGGATTCAACCATCGAATCAGCAGACGCATTGATAAATTCGTATGAAACAGGGACGACTAATATCACCGTTAATGGTACAGGTTGCGAAAAATGCCACGGTGTAATGTCGCTACACAATATCCAGGGCTCTGGAGGATACACTTACAACGGTCCGCAAGGACTTGGGCATATAAACAATAACACAGATTGCTCTGGTTGCCACAGTTCATGGCTGCCAGCAGATTCATGGACGTCTGGAGCCATTATTCCAACTGTGGACACTGTAAGCCCGTCGGTAATAGCCGTAGGAACTGCCACAACTCTTACTATCACAGGTTCGAACTTCGTGAATGATGCCTATACATCTGTAGTAACCGTAGATGGAGTGACATATACACTCACATCTATAACAGATATGAAGATAGTAGTTAACATACCGGCACTCAGTGCAGGAGTCCATAAACTGCAACTTGTGAAAGGCGGAAATACGCTTAGCAAACTGTCGACATTGACTATTGTATCAAATCCAAAGATAACTTCTGCGAAACTCAGCAAAGGAGTAATAACCATAACCGGTACGAACTTTGGAACTAAGCCTGCAACAAATGCGCAGTATTACGTAAGCGTCAAACACGCAGGAAACCAGATCGTCTCAACGAGTATCAACAGCTGGAGTAATACCCAGATAAAGGCAAAGAATTCGGCTGCTGCAATAGGCGATATTGTGACAGTGATTACTGCGAACTCAGGAGAGGCACAGGCAGTAATAACCAAGTAGAAAATAGATATATAAAATAGAATGGAAGAAGGGATTTCTTCTTTCAATTTTTTTTTAATTTAATATACAGAGATTGTCGGAAAAGTACATAACTTTTACTAAATTCACTTAATGTCATCCCAGTAATAATTTCTCTACTACCGCCCCTGCTCTTTGAGATTCAAATTAGGATTTACAAAACGACACTATTTTTGCATCAAAATATTATCTAAGATGTCGCTTTCGCTCGTTCATCATTTGACATCTTAGCCAATCTCTCAACTTCTTTGATATCCAGTTTAAGCCCCTTCGCCACCCGACGACCATAGTCCGGGTCTGCCTTGAAAAATAGTGCTGTCTGGCGCAGTTGTATACGCTTTTGCGCTCCACCAAGATGACTGATAATATTACCTGCCAGGTTTTCACGATCTTGTTCGGTCATCGCATCACGATACAGATTGCCGGGCTGAACAAAATCATCGTTGGGATGCATATATGGGTAACGATCTGCACATCCTGAGATTTCGATAGGAGGTTCTTTTGCAGAAATATCAGGCTCCGGCCCGTTGAAACTGTTCGGCCAGTAATTCGGGCTGCCACCACTGTTTGAATCGGTACGCATGAATCCATCACGCTGATAGCTGTTCTCAGGTGCATTTTTCGGCGCATTTACTGGCAAAAGGTGGTAGTTCGGTCCCAGTCTATGGATATGGGTATCATGATACGAGAAAAGACGGCCCTGGAGCATCTTATCTGGCGAAGCGGCAATACCTGGCACAAGGTTTCCCGGGGAAAATGCAGCCTGCTCAACTTCAGCAAAGTAATTTTCAGGATTACGGTTCAAAACCATCTTGCCTACTTCGATGGGTGGAAAGTCGGCATGGGGCCAGACTTTAGTAACGTCAAGGATATCAAAACGGTAATCTTCTGCCTGCTCAGGCGTCATTATCTGCATCTGGACAGTCCATGATGGGTAATCTCCCCTTTTTATAGCCTCATAGAGATCCCTTGTAGCATGGTCAGGGTCCTTTGCGCGCATGATCTCTGCGACCTCCCGTGTAAGATTTTTAATTCCCTGATCGGTCTTGAAATGATATTTCACCCAGAAATATTCATCCTTCTCGTTATACCACTTGAATGTGTGACTGCCGTAGCCATTCATGTTCCGATGCGTGGCTGGAATGCCGCGATCGGAAAAGACAATTGTTACCTGGTGAATTGATTCAGGCGTCAGGGAAAGGAAATCCCAGAACATATCCGGATCCTTACAGTTGGTGGCCGGGTTACGCTTCTGCGTGTGTATGAAGTCCGGGAATTTTAAAGGGTCGCGTATGAAAAAAACCGGGGTATTATTTCCGACGAGATCATAGTTGCCTTCCTCGGTATAAAACTTCACCGCAAATCCCCGCGGATCACGCTCGGCATCTGCTGATCCCTTTTCTCCGCCCACAGTTGAAAACCTGACAAATACCTCGGTTCGCTTGCCAACTTCAGAAAGGAACTTTGCCTTTGTGTACCTGGTAACATCTGCAGTGACCTCAAAGTATCCTCCTGCACCTGCCCCCTTTGCATGTACCACACGTTCCGGGATACGTTCACGATCAAAGTGAGCTAACTTCTCTAACAGGTGAACATCCTGCATCAGGACAGGCCCCCGTTCTCCGGCAGTAAGGCTATTCTGATCGTCAGCGACAGGTATCCCAAAGGCCGTAGTTAATTTCTTCTCCTGATTCCTGTTACTCATTAAAATTCCCTCAATCCATCTTTTCCATCATTTCCAGTGATTCATCAAGAGGTAACGCTGGATTTATATGAACAACGCCCAATTCTCTGAACGGGTAGGTTATCTTCAGGATGGCTTCCTCATTCGGGGCATTAAATATTGCCATGGAGACATGCCTTCCGATCAGGAGATATCGGCCTATCAACTTCACTTCTTTTGGATATTTGAATTCTCTCCAGAGTCCAAGAAGTTTTGATGTGTTTTCAGGATCCCACTGGAACCACAGTACGAATAACATATATTCACCTCCTTATGCTTTCTTTATTTTATTTGCGAGATCTTTCCCAAGCCGTTTGCATTCTTCGAGGTCTTTTTCAGCAGGTGCATACTGGACGCGCAGCACAGGATCGATCACTTTCATGCCGATTTCACGCATCTTTTCCGCGATCATTCCCGGGGCCTCACCGCTCCAACCATAGGAGCCGAATGCTGCCCCGATCTTCCCTTTGGCATTGAGTTTACCGAGGCTTTCAATAAATTTTTCCATGGGGGGCAGTATCTTGTAGTGGAATGTTGAAGACCCCAGGGCGATTGCATCTGCGGCTTTCAATTCTTCGATGTTTGCCTCATGGAAATTCATGGCAACGGCGTCAACGTTTCTTGACTGAGCTCCTTCTGCAATAGCATCTGCCATTGCTTTTGTATTTCCTGATGTACTGAGATAGACCACAACTATTTTCGGCATATTCTTCTCCCTTTTTAAGATAGGAATGGTATATTCGCTAACCCCATCTCATGAATATGTTAAATGTAATTTCAGATAAAGGTTTCGCTTATGCCCCGGGATGATAAGCAAATATTCAGTTCTGGCTTACTGGGCGCTGAGATGACATTGATTTTGTTGTAGTTATCATACGCACATATTTAAAAGATATCACATAAAAAATTAGGAATTGCCAGGACATGCTTTCAAAAGCAGGTGCGGCGCTTATTAAAAATGCAAAGCGGAGTTTACGAGAAACCCCCTGATTTAATATAACCTTTGAATGTCGTAAATCATATATAAGTCATATGTAAAATTTGGTGTTAATGGAAATATTTCAAATAGACGAAAATTTGTATCAGAGTTCCATGATAGACGATGCGGAAAGGGTTAAGATGTTTGATGTTTGCATCGATCTGGCGGGTGGCATAGACCCGGATGCAGCCGATTTTAAAATTTATCTGAAATGGACGATAGAAGACGCAGGATTGCCGGATCAAGACATTTTAAAGAGAGTTGCATCTTTCGGATACGATCTGGCTTATAAAAAGAAGATGAAAGTTCTGGTTCATTGCGAACAAGGAATTAATCGGGCAAGTTTGCTTAACGGTGTAATTTTATGGATGAGAGGAATGAGAGGTCAGGAGATCGTTGATTATATCCGGAGTAAAAGACCAGGTGCTTTATTTAATCAAAATTTTGCAGGTTATCTTGTAAATTTAAAATGAGGAGCACTGAAACAGCCATTCCGATAATGACATCAGCCGTATTCATTATTTATGCAAGTAATTGCAGTTTTCATGGACGAAAGTGTCCAGATTTGTCTTTGAGAAGTCTCGTGCCATGTTATGCGCGGTCTTAGAGGAAAAAGCAAGGGCCCGACGGGAAGCGGGATTCTTTATTATCCAATCTGATAATGTCAGGTTATTAAATTTAGTAAGATGCCGAACAATCAGTTACTTTACATATGATTGAGACCATATAGACAATTATCATGAGGTATAATTGAATAGAAATTTAAATAGTAATCAGCAGCCTGAGGAATTTTCCAGAGTTCGCATTCCGCAAAAAAGTGCTCACGAAATCCTGGGGACTGTTGAAGGTCTTTTGGGGGCAAATAAACTGCGTGTAAGGTGTATGGATGGCGTAGTAAGGCTCACCCGCATTCCGGGTAAAATGAAAAAAAGGATATGGATCCGTGAGGGGGACGTAATTATTATCGTTCCATGGTCTTTTCAGAATGAAAAGGCTGATCTTATCTGGAAATACAGCCCTCCTCAGGCTAACTGGCTTGATCGCAAGGGATTTTTGAAAAGCTAATTTTCGTTCTTCCTAAGGCTGCATCACCAGTTGCAATGTCCTCAAGAAATCCATAAGGCATTTAATCTCTGCTCCTTATTCCGAAATTAGCCTGCAGTCCTAGGCTTTTTGAGTCTTAAGCTTTGCCATATCCAATTGCGTTACATGAATTATCAGTTCCGTACCAAAATTATAAATCCCATTAATGTTATACATATTACATGGAGAGTAAACCGGGTGATCATTATCTAAACCTCCGTGGTAATCTCGTAAGTTTAGAATGATATAGAAATGCCAAATGCAGGTAAAACTGCTTGCGGAATAACTATGGATTGGTTCCCGCCCGGGCTTGAATCCCTTTTAAGCATCCAGTCTTTGTGATTTTCGTGCCCCGGCACGAAGGTTGAAGACCGGTTTACGATCGAGATGGAGGTTATTTATGACAGGACAATTAGCAGGACAGCCAATCTATATTCTAAGAGAAGGCAGTCAAAGAACAAAAGGAAGAGAAGCGCAGCATAACAATATCATGGCTGCCAGGGCTGTAGCCGCAGCGGTCAGGACGACCCTGGGACCAAAGGGTATGGATAAAATGCTCGTGGACTCAACGGGAGACATCGTAATCACGAATGATGGTGCCACCATTCTTCAGGCAATGGACATCGAGCATCCGGCAGCCAAGATGATCGTGGAAGTCGCAAAGACCCAGGATGATGAGGTCGGAGATGGCACAACAACGGCAGCAGTGCTTGCAGGTGAATTCCTGAAGAATGCCGAAGAACTCCTAGAGCAGGGTGTGCATCCCACAGTCATTGCCAGCGGATACTGGCTTGCATCGATAAAAGCAAAAGAAATCCTTAAAACCCTTGCAAAACCAGTGACCCTGGAAGATAAGGATCTATTATTGAAAATCGCTGTGACAGCGATCACCGGAAAAGGAGCTGAAGCGTCCAAGGACGTTTTCGCAGACCTTGCGGTAAATGCCATTCTAGCGGTGGTTGATAAAGAAAAAGGCAAATATACAGTAGATGTTGAAGATATCAAAGTTGAGAAGAAAGTGGGTGGCAGTGTAGAGGCATCAGCGCTGATCGAAGGCATGGTAATCGATAAGGAAAGAGTCCATACCAACATGCCAAAGAATGTCCATGATGCCAGAATACTTCTTCTCACCGAAGCTCTCGAGATCAAAAAGACGGAAGTTAAAGCTGAGATCTCAATAAAATCACCTGACCAGCTCCAGTTATTCCTTGACCAGGAAGAACAGATGTTGCATGACATGGTCAGCAAAGTGATCGATAGCGGCGCAAACGTGGTCTTTGTTGAGAAGGGAATAGATGACATTGCACAGCATTATCTTGCAAAAGCCGGCATATACGCAGCAAGGCGAGTGAAGAAGAGCGACATGGAAAAACTGGCACGCGCAACCGGTGCAAAGATACTGACAGGTCTAAAGGAAATCAGCGAGTCTGATATTGGAAAAGCGGATCTTGTAGAAGAGAAAAAGATCGGTGAGGAGGCAATGACATATGTTACCGGGTGCCACAACCCCAAGGCAGTCTCCATTATTCTTCGCGGAGGAACCGAACACGTTGTGGATGAAGCCGAGCGTGCACTTCATGACGCATTGCGTGTAGTTGGAGTTGCGATCGAGGATGAGACACTTGTAGCCGGAGGCGGCTCACCTGAAGTTGAACTGGCATTGCGCCTGCGGGAATATTCAGCCACATTGACAGGAAGGGAACAGCTGGCCGTCGCAAAATTTGCCGATGCGCTTGAAATCATCCCCAGAACCCTTGCGGAGAATGCAGGTCTTGATCCCATTGATATCCTTGTGGAGATGCGAAGTCAGCATGAGAAGGGCAAAAATACCGCAGGTCTCAATGTTTTCACAGGAAAAGTCGTGGACATGTGGAAAGAAGGCGTGCTTGAGCCTCTCAGGGTAAAGACACAGGCTATCGATTCTGCTACGGAAGCAGCCACCATGATCCTGAGGATAGATGATGTTCTTTCAAGCAAATCCGCGCCAGCAGGAGGCATGCCACCCGGAGGCATGGGCGGAATGGAAGGAATGGATTAAGCATGTTAGAAGAAGTTTTGCTGACAGATGCGCTGAATTAATCAAAAACCTTGCAGAAAGTATGGCTGAACTTCACCAGCGTGCTCACAGAAAAAGATTATCGCTTTGTGCCAGACATCCGATTCATAGGCATCCTATCATTTCAACAACTGAAGGTATGCTTTTCCGGTTTAGGAGATGTGAAGAGGAGATTCGCATTTCGGAAAATTAAATATCCCTGTAAATAATGATGAGGTTATTTCAATCATAAAGAGAAAGAGGAAGGAAAATGACAGAATATGTTAAAGTTCCGCTTGAGAGGATAGCGATCCTTGTAGGTCCGAAAGGGAGTACCAGGGAATTGATCGAAGAAAAATCAACTGCCACGCTCAATATCGATAGCGATGGTGGGAATGTGGAGATACGGGATCCTAAAGATGCACTGAAGGGAATGCGTGCACGAGAGGTTGTCCATGCTATAGCCATGGGTTTCAGTCCTGAGAAAGCCATGAAGCTGTTTGATAACGAAGATCTCATATTCGAAACAATGGATCTCTCAAATATCGCCAGGACAGAAAAAGACCTGGAGCGCATCAGGGGAAGGATCATTGGCAGTGGCGGAAAGACACGGGATCTTTTTGAGAACCTGACCAATACAGACATTTCCGTGTATGGAAAAACCGTATCTTTGATCGGATATCCTGAACAGAACGCGGTTGCAAGAAAGGGGATCGATATGCTCCTTGAAGGTGCTGCTCACGGTCCGGTTTATAAGTTCCTTGAGAAAAAGAGAAGTGAACTTAAACAGTCTGAAATGGGTTTAAAATAGAGTCCTCTGGTTATCGGATAGGATAAGTTAATCCGAAAACAATCCTGCTCTAGTTGTTTCGTTCTTCCGGAGAGGCTCTTTCCGTATTTCTGAGAGATCAGATTTCAGTTCCAGAACGGTTTTTTCGAGTTTTCAACCGCTCTGTTAAATGAGCCAGCTTTTGCTCTATACTGCTAATATTGCCAGAACTGAGGCCAAAGTTTAAAACTTCTGGAATTTATAGGAAATTTTTAATAATGTTAAAAAGTAAAGACGATAATAATTATTACGGATGCCCGCCGGCATATCGCGCAGTGATATCCACGTATGGCGTAAGCCATACGTCAAGGGTTGCGCCCCTTGAGGACGCGTCCACATATGCCAGGTGGCATACGTGTGCACGGCGTCAACTGACGGTTGTGGGAAGTCAGCTGGTGCAACGGTTGACGTGCTCTCTCCAGAGGAGTGCTTGGGCTTACCTTCTCTTTTTGCCGAACAGATAAGCCACCGAAAGTATGGCTATTGCAAGTGCAAATTCAAATCCCGGTACCTTATTTGTTGGTGCCGGAGTAGTTGTAACTGTTGGCTTAGCTGGAGTAGCCGTAACTGTTAATTTAGTGGGAGTAGCAGTAACTGTTAGTTTAGCTGGAGTAGCCGTAACTGTTGGATTAGCCGGAGTTCCTGTTACCACACCTGTGCTCCTCGGGGTGTTTGTCGGGTTAACGCCAGGGGCGGTGATAACATTGGCAATTAATGTAACCGCGGTCTGTGCCAGCGCTCTGCCGTCTAGCGTTGCGTCGGTGTTCAGCGAAATCAGCGTTTTAGACAAGATAATTCCCTTGAAGTCAGAAGTCGTTCCAATGGTCGTTTTGCCGGCGACCTGCCAGAAGATGTTACTGGCCTGTGCGCCCCCGCTAAGAGTAACTTTAGCACCGTTGGCCACGGTGAGATCTTGCGCTATCTGGAATATCCAGACATCATTTGCGCCGCCCGATAGAGTGACTCCACCGGGGGGTATTGTAACCCCGGTCCCCCATTTATAAAGACCAGGAGTGAGTGTCATCCCACCAATATTTCCGGCACCCAGTTCAGTATGATCGGGTGATGTTCGTCCGGATGCATCAGTGTACGCGGTTTGCATGTCGCTTACGGCCGTGGTCATTGTAGATGGAGTTGGGGGCGCATAGTTGGCTGCATATACTTTTCCGGTCACTAGAGATGACGTGGAAAATTTATTCGAGGCATCCATTATTAACCCAAATCCAGTTATGGCAGTGCTGGCGATTGGGCTCACTCCGATATCTCCAACAATCGAGGTCGTTCCAGTGGTTGAGATTCCTGTTTTTGCCAGAATCACGAAATTTCCGGCTGTTCCAAGATTTACCGGCGCCTGCGTCGCACTCGCCGTTCCTGCCGCCAATCCCAAAATAAGCAGCACAGCAATTATATTTTTGAAAATAGTAGATTCTTTATTCATAATTACCATTTTCCTCCCAAAAAATTATACTAGTTCATAAATATTACTTCCCAAAGACCTTCTTGATCTGGCCAATCTTTTCTTGAACTTTGCCGGCTATCTTTTCGTCTTTGCCTTCTGTTTCCAGGTCGGGATTCTTGCTGAGTTTCCCGGCGATTTCCTTGATCTCACCCTTCACTTTGTGGATCTTGCCTTCTGCCTGGTCCTGTGTACTGCTTTTCATGGAATTCCCCCGTTTCGTAAATCTGTTCTTATATAATCTTGCAGCGTAATCACGGCTATGGCATCTTATCAGGAGCCTTAAGCCGAATAATTCGGAGAATTATCGATATTACCTGCCGTTATAACTGCCATTCGATATTATTTGTTAGGAACAGATACTATAAAAATATATCGGTGGTTACCAGTGCCCATCTAAAACCATTGGCAACTTATTTCACACTATTGTAACATGTTAAATAGCTGAAATCAGAGCCTGTTTTTGCTCCATACGTTCATCAACGTGCCTCTGGATGATATTATGATTCTGCCCACATCATTCCTCTGATCAATAGATGGCCAAACTTCAGTAATGTTATGCAAATATATTATCTTTCTATACTGAGGTCAGAACGCTATATGGAATACATGAAGCAGCATTATAAGGATCGCACCGGGAATTCCCCCGAGTGCGCAAATCAATACTACTGTAGCGGTATAAGCAATGTCCAATTTAAAAATAATGTTGCCCATAGCAAGAAGAATGAGGCCCAGTATTGAATTTACAATCAGGTACTTTGCAGCCCTCAAAACAATATATACAGCAATCACAGCTATAATTGCCAAAAATAAGATTATTGTCTCGACTGCCATTAATGGTAAAAGGAATCTTATATTTATTAAGCATTTTGGTTCCCTAATTTACTGCATTTTAATATTATGCGCATTCCACTATGAAGTCCAGAAATATTTGGTTTTATAGGCCCATCTTCCCGGTACGGAAAGACGGAATAAAGTTGTAAAGTTAATTGAGAGCCAAAAACAAGCGAAAAGATTATTAGCACTTAGTACAAATGACATTCATGGGAGGTTAGATTTATGGACCTATTCTGGACAATAGTTGTAATTCTGGTGATCCTCTGGCTATTGGGATTTTCGCTCGGTTTACTTGGTGGCTTAATCCATATATTGCTGGTCGTTGCTATCATCGTGATACTGGTCAGAATCATCCAGGGACGCAAACCTTTGTAGCCATTCCTGTTAGAAAAATGGAAGATGTAACGCAGAGGAGATAATAGAAAGTGCTAAAAGAGACTTATTATGGCCAATGCGAACAGAGATTCCCAATGAGGCAGTTAAAGTAAATGTAATCCGAAGTCATGGAAGCTTGCTTCTCGAAATACAGTTTAATCGTTTCTCTCTGGTGGGGCCTTTCTCATCAGATTCAAAGCAAACTGAGCCGCACAGTAATCGGCTGTCTACCCATACTATTTCTTTAACACAAGTGCTCCAGTTAGTACTCCAAGTAAACCTATCAGTACAAATCCCAGGCCTCGCATAGCGAACATCGCATCAATGGCGGATGCAATTCCCCAGAGGATCAAGAAAAACCCGGTACCAGCGAGCGAGATTGCAATGCCGGTAATAAATAACTTTTTTCTGAATTTCTCCATACCTTCTTCTATGGAATTGCCAATTCCACTATGTTTCAGCGCTTCGCTAAAGCCTTCAATTATCGATTTTGAAAGGCCGCTAAGAAAATCTATTATACTTTGTTGCACTAGCCTTTTCCCCTACCGATCACGTAACCCACGATCACCCCGCCCACGAATGCTCCAGCTACATAAGCAAGAGGGTTTTCGTTTATCTTATCTTCAGCATATTCTTTTTTCTCTCCAACTGTTTTCCCGATTGATTTTGATAGTTCATCAATTTTGTCATCAATTTTGACGGTTAGGTCATTGAGTGTTTGCTTTATCTGCTTTAATTCTTCATCCTCCATAAATTAACCTCCACAATGTAACTTATGTAATATCTATAATAAATAGTTTGGTGGTGCAATGCCTTTCGCTGATTACTAACTTCTACTCAAAACCATTATAATTTGCTAACATAATTTTAGTAATTCATATTCCAGGCGACATATCCATTGAGTCTGGTTAAGATGAATAAATTTTTTTACTTTGCCATTCACTCAGAGAATGGATGGAGAGATTTAATAGAATTAGCAATTAATTATAAAATTAATAAACTGAATAGCTTATCAGGTCAGCAAGCTTTTTCATAATATGAGCAAGTCTCAGAACATCCACATAGAGACATTTTATGTATTCTACAATTAGGAATATTCATAAATCCTCTTTGCCCGTCTCCAATCCCAGTAATATCACTCTTTAAATATCCAAAACCGCTACAATCTTCTTTTAAAATCATTTTCTTACCTCTTAGAATGTAATCATTTCGAAGAGGTATATAGTTATGTTAATCAAGAATAAATTAACACTACCGAATTTACCTGATAATCATATGCAATTATTCAACATTTCTAAAAAGATTGACCCGATGAATCAACGACCTCCGGCATTCTGGAGCCTCCCTGCTGCTGAACTGCTTGCGCGACTTCAAACAACACCACAGGGGGTTACAAGCGATGAAGCACGGCAGCGACTCACACGTTATGGCTCCAATCTCCTGACGCCCAAAAGAAGAACGGATGCACTTTCGCTTTTACTTACACAATTCAAAAGCCCCATTACCCTCATACTTCTCTTTGCGGCAGGATTATCATTTTTCCTGCATGAACATGTTGACGTTTTCATTATCCTTGCAATCGTTTTCATAAGCGGCCTTCTGGGATTCTGGCAGGAACGAGGAGCTGCCAGTGCAATAGAGAAGTTACTCGCTATCGTGCAGATAAAGGCTATGGTGCTGCGTGATGGAAGCCCGAGAGAAATTCCTGTCGAAGAGATTGTGCCCGGGGATGTTGTTATCCTCAATGGTGGAGATATCATTCCTGGAGACTGTCTGATCCTGGAGTCTAAAGATTTATTCGTCGATGAAGCCACGCTGACAGGCGAAACATATCCGGTAGAAAAGTCGGCAGGGGAACTGGCGAAGGAAACACAGCTTGGTCAGCGGAAGAATACTCTTTTCATGGGCACCCATGTGGTGAGCGGCAGCGCGAAAGCTGTGGTTGTCTGCACAGGGACAGAAACCGAATTCGGCAAGGTTTCCGAACGGTTGAAACTGCGGCCGCCGGAGACGGAATTTGAACGTGGTGTCCGGCGGTTCGGGTATTTCCTTATGGAAATTACGCTCCTGTTGGTAATTGCAATTTTTGCAATCAACGCCTATCTGGCACGCCCAATTCTGGAATCTCTTCTTTTTTCCCTGGCACTCGCTGTTGGGCTGACCCCTCAACTGCTACCGGCGATTATCAGCGTGAACCTTGCATACGGCGCAAAGCGCATGGCGCTGCAGAAAGTGATCGTTAAACGCCTTGCCTCCATTGAAAATTTTGGCAGTATGAACGTTCTCTGTTCAGATAAGACCGGCACTCTGACCGAAGGGGTAGTGCGGGTGCACTCCACTCTTGATGTTGAAGGAAAGGAGAGCGAAAAAGTTCTTTTCTATGCTTATCTCAATGCATTTTTCCAGACTGGTTTTGCGAACCCGATAGACAGCGCGATCCGAAACTTTAGCCAGTTTAAGGTTCCTGGCTGCCAGAAACTGGATGAAGTGCCGTACGATTTCATCCGTAAGCGACTGAGCATCCTTGTCTCAAAAGATGATAAGCATCTGATGGTGACCAAAGGCGCTCTGCAGAATGTGCTGGCTGTCTGTTCCTCAGCAGAAATTTCCAATGGAAAGATCGCGGATATAGCTACCGTGAAGGAGCAGATTCAGCAGTGCTATGAGAAGCAGAGCAGTAAGGGCTTGCGCATATTGGGAGTTGCTTACCGGGATATCGGGTCTGATTCGCTTATAACCAAAGACCATGAAGCAGCGATGACGTTCTTAGGATTCATCGTCCTATTCGATCCGCCCAAGCCTGGAATTGCCGATACTATAAATCAATTACATCATCTCGGCATTACATTGAAGATCATCACAGGAGACAACAAACTGGTTGCTGCCAATGTCGGCAAACAAGTGGGATTGACTGGACCTTCCATACTTACAGGCCAGGACGTTCGCCAGATGAGTGATGAAGCACTCCTTGGGAGGGTGAATGATGTAAATATCTTTGCGGATATTGAACCAAACCAGAAGGAACGCATCATCCTGGCTCTAAAGAAGACCGGAAATGTTGTGGGCTATATGGGGGATGGAATTAATGACGCGTCAGCTCTCCATGTTGCCGATGTTGGCATCTCAGTTGACAGCGCCGTGGATGTTGCCAAAGATGCGGCTGATATTGTGCTGCTGGAAAAGGATTTAGGTGTCCTTGTGCAGGGTGTGCGTGAAGGGAGAATGACATTTGCCAATACCCTCAAATATGTTTTCATGGCCACGAGCGCCAATTTCGGGAACATGTTCAGCATGGCTGGTGTATCGCTTTTCTTGCCCTTTCTTCCCCTGTTGCCCGGACAGATCCTGCTCACCAATCTCATGACTGATATCCCGGAGATGACCATCGCTACTGATAGCGTGGATGGCGAAATGGTTGATCATCCCAGGCGCTGGGACATAGGCTTCATCCGCAATTTTATGCTTGTATTTGGTATTCTAAGTTCCGTATTCGACATTCTTACATTCGGCGCTTTGTTTTTCATCCTCCATGCTGCAACGGACCAATTCAGGACCGGCTGGTTTATGGAATCTGTTATTTCAGCTTCGATGATCGTGCTTGTTATTCGCACAAAAAAACCTTTCTTCAAGAGCATACCCGGAAAGTATCTGTCCGCAGCCACACTGCTGATCGTTGCAGGCGCACTTCTTTTCCCTTTCATGCCAATCGGGAAAGTATTTGGATTTAGTCAGCTTCCGATTTCGTTCCTCCTTCTTATGGGAGGGATAGTGGCCTTTTACATCATCGCGGCAGAAATAGTGAAAGCGGTATTCTACAGGAGGGTGAAATTTTGATTGATCAGAGCATTTGAATAATAGGTTTAACTACTTCCCATAAGATCAGGAGAACTATTGCAACCTCAAGCCAGAGAGTCAATTGCTCTGTAGAAAGTTCTCTTGCTGTTGAGTAGAGATCCTGGAGAGAATCGATCTTCTCCTGCACCAATTTTCCATAGTCCTGTACTTTGAGGGCATCCAGCATTTCCTGATAGAAAGACTGGTAATACCAATCATTCGTAATCTTGTGAGGATTCATCAGATCTTTAATATCATCAAGGATCACAAGCCCAATTTCACTAACCATAAATAGTGATTTTTCAAGTTTTCTTGGAGCCTGTGTAATGAAATAATATCTTGAGCTGTTAAGTTTTTTCAGGGCGTCGAAAGCATTGGATACTTCAACGTCGATCTTCCTGTCATATATCTGGAACAAAAGCAATAGTGATATTGAAAGTTCCAGTAATTCGCGCAGTTCGTTGATGTACCCATCACAACCAACAACAAAAGCCCCCTCGGTCGTAGCAAGAAAAAGGTCTTCATCGTAATATGAAAGGTCATTTGCGATCTTTTCCATGATTTCCTTGCTATGCAGCGCACGGATGGATGTCTCACCTGAAAGGAAACGTGTGATTATCTCTCCATGTTGCTCTCTCAGGCTTTTCTGGTCGAGCTGGGGGGCAAAATCTTTAATTTTCAGAAAGGTGAATTTTTTAATATCCGGATGATATGCGACCGCCTTTATTGGATTGATTTTCGCGCGTATTTCCTTTATCCTCTTGTTTGCATATGACTGGTAGTCAAGTCCTTCCACGATAATGTTGTTCGAATGAAGGGCTATCTGGATATCATTCAATGTTATCTTATCCCGGATCTCAATTTCTGTGCGTAGTATCGAAACCCCTGCCGCAAAAATATCAGTATACATGTTTGTATTGCAGGTAATTTTTTCATCACCTGCGACAATAACAGTCACGCCTTCTGCTTTTTCAATATCTATTGGTTTATTCCATCTTTCAGCAATTACTTCTGAACCGATCAGCATCTTTAATTGGGTTTTATCCAGTTCTCCACCATGCCCGAATGCCGCAAGAATCGTAAGCCTGCCATTGTGAATTGTCAATTCGCTGGTCGCGTCCATGTCAATATAAGAATATGTTTTAAAAATATATAAAGTTATGATAGTATTATCGAAGACCGATCGAAGGAATCAAATAACTCCCTCTGATACAGGTCTTCAGCTGCACCAGGAAGAACTCATAAGTATTTCTTTATTCATGCAATCACTTTTACAAATTCAGGTTCAAGTTTGCCTTTTTTTGGAGATAGAGCCAGACACTTTGTGCAAATAAATAATTCCCCATCAACATCATCTGGTTTGACATATATTCCTGAATCGTCTCTTGATAACGATTTTACTATTCCAGATTTAGTTTTGGTTATTTTTCCATTCTGTATCCAGTCCCGTATTGCAAATTCTATATGATTCCCAATTTTTATTTCTTTCCCATTAACATCTGTTTGCATGTCTTATTACCTCGTTAGACCTCAAGTTCTTTGACCTGTTTTTCTTTCTTGGATTTTTTTTATCATTTCCGGGGCAAATTCTCTGTCCTTTTTCTTTGTCAGGGCGATACCGAACAACCCCATCTTTTTAAACATTTCCGACATTTGTATTACTCCTTATTAATCAAATCGGTTTAATTGAGGTGACGCACCCAAGGCATTAGATATGGTTAAGACATGCCCAGGACGGGATCCGAACCCGTGACCTCCAGATTTCTCAGGAAGCTTAGCGCCTCTTCAAATTTTACCCTATGAGTCTGGCGCCCTAACCAACTAGGCCACCTGGGCACAACCTACATGCAAAGAAGGTATTAAAATATATCGCATTTTTGAATTGTGAGGAATCATATAGTTTGCGATTACGATTGGAATCCCTTTTAAATCCCCGAAATAGTCACAAAGTCCGATGCGTATAAAGTCTGGAACTATCCACCAAATAATCGTAAAGTTTGCAACCATCGACTTTACACAAAACTTACTCCGAAATCCTCAATCAACGAGTTTGATTTTAAGTTCTATGTCTTGCATATAACGTTGCACTTTAGCGGAATGAGACAGTTGGATAGGTTCAAAGTAACTCTAGTGGGCCCTACTTATAGGCATCAATGCGGCAGCTAGAGCGCAAAGAATTTATAATTCTGAGTACCTACTTCCCTGAAGGGAGGTATTTGTATCTCAATATCTATTAAATTAAGGGAGCAGATGGCTGCTTCATCCTCGGTTACCAGGATGTTTGAGGAAAAGGTTGGAGAGAAGGAAATTTACGATTTTACTCTGGGAAACCCGGAGATAGAGACGCCTGCAAAGTTTACTGAGGAGTTGAAGCGCATTGTAAATAAATCTTTTCCGGGTATGCATCGTTACACACCGATAGCAGGCTATACC
This sequence comes from Candidatus Methanoperedens sp., assembly GCA_027460535.1. Classification (NCBI taxonomy): domain Archaea; kingdom Methanobacteriati; phylum Methanobacteriota; class Methanomicrobia; order Methanosarcinales; family Candidatus Methanoperedentaceae; genus Candidatus Methanoperedens; species Candidatus Methanoperedens sp. The sequence goes on along the minus strand of JAPZAR010000027.1, from coordinate 82,723 downwards.
AAGACAAGAGAAGCAATAGCTAAGACCATATCAAAGGAACATGGATTATCTTTCAGCGCACAGCATGTAATTATGACTGCTGGCTGCGCCGGTGCGTTAAATGTTGCTTTAAAAGCGCTCCTGAACCCTGGTGAGGAGGTTATTATTTTGGCGCCCAGTTATCTGGAGTATCCCTATTATATAGATAACCACGGTGGAGTTTGCCGGATAGCGGAAACAAACAAGGATTTCACCATAAATATTGATAATTTAGATTCTCAGATAAACTCCAGTACCAAAGCGATCATCCTGAACTCACCCAACAACCCGACGGGGGAAATCTATTCTGAAAAAACCCTGGAATCTGTTGCAAAACTCCTATATGAGAAGAGCCAGGAGTTTGGAAAAGATATTTTTTTGATCCTTGATGAAGCATACCGGGATATAGTTTATGACGGCATCAAGCTTCCTGATGTTTTCAAGATTTATTCAAATACCATTATTGCAGCCGCTTATTCCAAGCCATTATCGATCCCTGGAGAAAGGATAGGATATGCAGCAGTCAATCCTGAAATGGATGATGCCCGGGATATTATGGAGGCAATGACTTTTGCAAATCGCATTCTTGGATTCATTAATGCTCCTGCCCTTATGCAGCAGGTAATTACTAATCTGCAGGGCGTCCGTGTCGATATCTCGGAGTACCAGGAAAGAAGGGACTTTTTCTGTGATGCTTTAGATGATTTCGGTTACTCATTCATACGGCCCAAAGGCACGTATTATATTTTCCCGGAAAGTCCTGTGGATGATCTCGTGTTTGCCAGAGAACTTTCCAGGGAGGGAATCCTTGTATTTCCAGGAACGGTATTTGGAAGAAGTGGATATTTCAGAATAGCCTTCTGCGTCAAGAAGGAGACTATAGAAAAATCTCTGAATGGGTTCAGGAAGGTACTTTTTAAATATAAAAATGTTTAATATACTTATGTCATATAATTTGCCTGTAGTCAATCCATTCAACATAATTTTACATTGCGTCACAAGTATCGAGCGTGCATAGATGTTTGCGTATCACCAGAAATAACAGTTGCAAACATAGGAATATTCTATTTACAAACTCTGTGCTTACAATTGCAAACTTTATGCCGACCCACAAATTCGCCGATAGCGGGGCATGGATTCGAACCATGGATCTACGGGTTATGAGCCCGTCGGGATTTCCTGACTACCCTACCCCGCTTCGATGGAGTAAAAATAGTAACCTTTCAATGTGAATGATGACTGATAAAGACTTCGGTTATAAAATCCATGAGTACTGCATACGTCTATGTGCCTGCTCGCGATGTTGGTCGATAATCTTAAAACTTTATACGTTAAGAAAGGAGCATGCTTTATGCTATAGAGACAGAGGGAATAACCAAGAGATTTGATGAAATAACAGCAGTAAATAATGTCAGCATCTCAGTAAGACCGGGAGAATTGTTCGGGCTGCTTGGTCCCAACGGCGCGGGCAAGACCACGCTTATAAACATGTTATCCACAATGATCGAACCTTCAGGTGGGAACGCCAGGGTCTGGGATTATGATGTGGTGAAACAACCATCTCTGGTCAGGCAGAACATAGGCATGGTGTTCCAGGATACCACGCTGGATGACCGCCTTACGGGAAAGGAGAACCTTGACCTTCACGGCAGACTCTACGGCCTTGATAGCAAAACAAGGAAAAAAAGGATTGGGGAGGTTCTCGCCCTTGTGGAGTTAACGGAGAGGGCAGATGCGATCGTAAGGACGTATTCAGGTGGGATGATGAGGCGTCTTGAAATTGCCCGCGGATTGATGCACCACCCTCATGTTCTATTCCTTGACGAACCTACCCTCGGTCTTGATCCCCAGACAAGGAACCATATATGGGAATACATTAAGAAGCTTAACAAAGAGGAAGGTGTTACTATTGTCCTGACCACGCATTATATGGAAGAAGCGGATCACCTCTGCGGCAGGATTGCGATAATAGACCATGGGGAGATAGTAGCGCTGGACACGCCGACAGCATTAAAAAGCGGGCTTGGGGGAGATGTTATCATACTTGAGATAGAAAAACAAGAAGATATGGCAAGATTATGCGATATCTATTCAAGAAACGGTTGCGCCAATATAATCTCGAAAAAAAACCATGAAGTTTTTATCACTGTCGAAAATGGCGAACATCAGATCCCGCATATCCTTGACCTGTCTTCAAAAGCAGGCATTTCCATTCTTTCGGTGAATCTCCGCAAACCTACACTGGACGATGTATTCCTCCATCACACCGGCCGTGCGATCCGGGATAAGGAGGTCAGTGAGGTTGAAAGGGTAGGGTATATTATCCGCTCACGGAGGAAATAATGGTGAGGAAAGCTTTCAATACGGTATATACTATGTGGTTGCGGGAGATGCTTCGCTTCTGGCGATCAAAATCACGGATCATCGGCTCTCTTGCTACGCCATTTTTTTTCCTGGTCATATTGGGCGCCGGTTTCAGTTCATCTTTCCAGCTTCCGGGAGGCAGCAAGTTCGACAAGAGTTATCTGGCGCCGGGCCTGATAGGCATGGCGATCCTTTTCTCATCCCTGATGGGCGGAGTGTCCATTATCTGGGACAGGGAATTCGGCTTCCTTAAGGAGATATTGATAGCACCTGTTAGCCGCTTCTATGTGTCACTCGGTAAAGCTGTTGGTGGGGTCACGACATCCATGATACAGGGAATTCTGATACTGGTCATTGCCTGGCTGATCGGGATAGAATACAAATCGTTTATTGGTGTCCTGATAAGCATTCCTATCATGTTCATTTCAGGCATAGGGTTCATAGGTTTGGGTATCGCTCTTGCCAGCAAGATAGACAGCCACGAGGGATTCCAGATGGTGATGAGCTTCCTTACAATGCCGCTTGTTCTCTTAAGCCCAGCTTTTTTCCCGATTTCAAATCTCCCCCCCTGGCTCAAGGTCTTGGTATATGCAAATCCTCTTACCTACGGCATTGAAGCGCTTCGCTGGTCTTTACTTGGAAAACCTGCGATTCCAATCGCGTGGAGCATTACAGTCTTGATATTATTCGCTTTAGCAATGGTTGGATTGGGTGGGAAGATGTTTGAAAGAATGAGGGTCTGAAATGATACTCCTCTCAGGTGGTACGGGCACGCCCAAGCTCATCCAGGGATTGAGGAGGCTTATTCCGGACGAGGAAATCACCGTAATAGTGAACACGGCGGAGGATATTGAAATTTCAGGGAATCTTATTTCCCCTGACATTGATACTGTTCTGTACCTTTTTTCGGGACAACTTGATGATAAGAAGTGGTGGGGGATCAAAAAGGATACATTCTGCACTTATCAGATGTTAAAAAAAATGGGCATCAATGAAACACTTATGATAGGCGATGCGGACCGTGCCACTCATATTTTCCGATCAGAATTGATGAGAAAAGGTGCGAGTTTAACTGAGGCCATCGCGCAGCTCTCAATGGCGCTTCGAATTAAAGCAAGAATTCTTCCAATGTGCGATGAAAGGGTTGATACGATTATTGTCACACCTCAGGGGGAAATGCATTTCCAGGATTTCTGGGTAGGAGAACGGGGTGAACCTGATGTATTCGAAGTTAAAATCAAGGGGATCGAAAAAGCAAGAATTACACGAGAGATAATGGAAGCGCTGGGCTCTGATGATAAAGTGATAATCGGACCAAGCAATCCCATAACAAGCATCGGACCCATACTTGCGTTAAAAAATATACCTGGGATCTTATCCATGAAAAAAGTGATTGCCATAAGCCCCATCATAGGAGATTCACCCGTAAGCGGGCCTGCGGGGAAACTGATGAAGGCAAAAGGACTTCCCGTTTCTTCGAGAGGCGTGGCTGAATTCTACGGAGATATTCTGGATATCATGGTGATCGACGAGAGGGATACTGCAAATGAAAAGGACTTTCCAATGAGGACGGCGAGATGTGATACCTTGATGACCTCTGTTGAAAAAAGCGAGGCCCTCGCCAAATATGTTATGGGGCTATTTCGGGATATTTGATAGCAATACAAGCCCCCGATCTGTAAGCCTGAAGTTATCCCCCTCGATTTTGAGGTAATTCCCTTTTATCAGGAAATCGGTCTGGAAATTGAATATGTCATCATTTACACCCGTTTCTTTCATGAGTTCACTCTTAGTTTTTCCAAATACTCCTATGGCTTTTATCATCTTCCGCCTTACCGGATGATCAAGCGCCTTGACCATGAGCTCGTGATCAGCGACCTTTGCTTCTCGCACAGACGGACGGCGCTCGAGCATGGCTTCAAGTTCGTCCTCACTTATTTCGGGTATGTTATTCATTCCCCTCGGCGCCGCTCAGGAACATCTCCACTCTGCAGAGATAAGCAACTATTTTATTATCCTTGATTTCCACATCAAAACCCTTGATCGTGGCTTTCGTAATCCTGCCTTTCTGCCTGAAGATCGGAAGTTTTGAAGATTCTTCTATTGCGTTTTTTGCAGCCTGCTCCCATCCCTCGGTGGACGAGCCTACGGTATCGATAATTTTGACGAATGACATTCATTTTCACCCTATGTATGATGTGTTGCAGGAGTAATAATATTATTTGCTCGTAGACCACTCAAGGGAGGGATATGAAGCTTAAGAAAGAAAAACCGAAATACGGGCCAGAAAATATACCGGTCATAACTCCGGAAAAAATCGCATCCGAAATCGCTGATAAGCTCGCTGGCAAAAAAGAGTCGCTAGTGGAAGGCGTTATGGATATTAAATGCCCTCCCGCGGGAACAGTACGCCTTATGATATAATTTTTGACGTTACTCTACCTGGTATTGTAATCAAAAGTCATAAATTTCAATATCCGCCGGACTTCAGGAAATCATCCGCAAGGTTCTTCCTGATGTTCAGCCTGCTCTCATCAACGACATCGGTGAACTTGATGACCTTCTGGGCCTTTCGCTCTTCTGCTGGACAGCCGCTGCATTCATAAATATAGTGCAGGAATCCCGTTTTGAAATCCTCCACCGTTTTTACGTGGGTATAAGCCATGCCGCAGTTTGGGCAATTGCCAACGTTAGGTACGAGCTCCCTGCAATCCTGGCACTCATGTACCATGACATCGATGACCTTATTGAACCTATCAACAGCCGTAAGTTTAAATTCCGTCTTCTTTTTTTTGGGCTCTTCCAAGGTATATCACCTGAATAAAAAAAATAAAAATGCAAATAAATCCAATTATGGGATTCACTTGCTTTTCTTCTTGTTATCGAGGTTCTTTTTTATTCTTTCCTTTTCTGCCGGGCCGATTACTCCGCCCATTAATATCACCTTTAATCAATAAGAATCCATTATAGATAAATATTCTGTTTGTATTCCGATACAGAACATGGTTAAACGTCGGGCAATCTGCATTCATTTTGCAATCCGAAGAAAAATTATGGCAATGCATTTTTATATATGTTTCTTAATATAGGATACCAGAACAAACAGGAATATCAGGAGGCTTTGCTATCGAGGAGAAATCGTACGACTTAAAGCCGATCAAGGTCATATATGCGGTTCTGGGAAGCGGAGGCATAGGTCTGGCCCTGGCGAACGAACTTGCAGTCAGGGATAAGAATATCATTCTCTTAGACAATGATTCAGCAAAAGTTGAAACACTGAAAGAGCAAAACCTTAATGCGGTACTGGGCGACATCGGTGATGTCTCAGTCCTTTCAAAACTTGATTTCAAGAACCTCAAATCTGTCTTTGTAATGAGCTCTGATATCGAGGCAAACAAACAGGCCCTTGCCTTTATAAAAAAAACCGCACCAGATGTTCAAATTGTGGTAAGAGGGGATGATTATCAGCAAAAGGAAGAGATAGAGGCTGCGGGCGCAGACCTGGTAGTCCTTCCGTCAAAACTTCCTCATAAATCAATTGCCCTTGCTATTGTCCAGTATATCGAGAGGATCACTTCCGTAAAATTGGCACAGGAATTGAAAAAATTGGTGAGCAACGTAAGGGATGGGAAATTCGCCATCATAGTTCATGACAACCCTGACCCGGATGCAATTTCAAGTGCTATGGGATTGAAAGAGATAGCGAACAGCGTGGGGGTCAAAGGGGAAATACTCTACAAGGGGATGATAGGGCATAATGAGAACAAGGCGTTCGTCAATCTTCTGGATGTTGAATTAGACCAGTCGAAGGATTTCAAGGCTTCTGATTATACAAAAATAGCCATGATCGAAAGTTCAGTCCCGGGCGTGAACAACCTCCTTCCACCGTCCACAGAGGTCAGCATTGTTATCGATCACCACCAGGCGAATATCGATGAGGTAAAGGCAGAATATGTCGATATAAGGCCAAATATTGGCGCAACCGCGACCATAATGACAAAATATCTACAGGATCTTGAAATACCAATCAAGACCGAGCTTGCTACTGCTCTTCTGTATGGTATTAAAGTAGATACCAATGATTTTCGAAGAAATACGGACCCGGCCGATCTGACCGCTGCAGCATATCTGTATCCTCTTGCCAACCATGACATTTTAAGCAAGATAGAGACCCCATCGAGGTCCACCGAGGAGATCGAGGTCCTGGGGGATGCCATCAAGAACAGGGAGATAAAAGGAAGTTATCTTATCTCGAACGTAGGGACAATTCGTAACAGAGATACGCTTGCACAGGCTGCAGATTATTTGCTCACGCTGGAAGGGGTGACCACAACCATTGTATTCGGTCTTGGAGAAGATCATATCTACGTCTCGGGAAGGAGCAGGGATACCCGAATAAATATCGGGAAGGTGATGCAGGATGCCTTCGGGTCGGATAAAGGCGGTGGGCATGCCATGCTTGCCGGGGCACAGATCCCGCTGGGGGTGTTGAGCGGAACGAAGGATAAACAGACGCTGATGAAACTTGCCGAAGAGGTCGTTGTCAAGCGAGTGCTTTCAGTAATAGGGATACAGAAAGAAACAGGTTAAACGTCAAGGGTGCCTTCCAGATAATCCAGATATGATTATGTATTCCTTTTACAATTACTGACCCATATGCCTGATGACGAGTATCAACTGGATTATTTCAAAGAGAACGGCTTTGTGCGAAAACAATGCCCAAAATGCGGCACGAATTTCTGGACGCGGGATGAAGAAACTGAATTTTGTGGGGATCCTCCATGCGTATCATACACTTTTATCGGCAACCCTGTGTTCAAAAAAGAATACGATATTTCCTCCATGCGCGAAGCATATTTATCATTTTTCGAAAGACATGGCCACACGCGTGTAAAACGGTATCCTGTAATCGCACGCTGGCGAGATGATATTTACCTGACGATCGCTTCAATAGCAGATTTCCAACCCTTTGTGACATCCGGGCTTGTTCCGCCGCCAGCGAACCCTCTCACCATTTCACAGCCCTGCATCAGGCTTGATGACCTGGACGCTGTGGGGCGAAGCGGCCGCCACCTCACCACTTTTGAGATGATGGCCCATCATGCTTTCAACTCGCGTGAGAACGAGATTTACTGGAAGGACAGGACAGTGGAATTATGCGATACCCTGCTATCAGATCTTGGTCTTGACCTGAATTCAGTAACATATAAGGAATCCCCATGGGCAGGAGGGGGCAATGCCGGCCCCAGCGTGGAAGTGCTTGTGGGCGGGCTTGAACTTGCCACACTTGTCTTCATGGACCTGAAGCAGGCAAAAGATGGGCCGATAGACATCAAGGGGGAACGTTATGAGAAAATGGATAATTATATCGTCGACACAGGCTATGGCCTGGAGCGGTTTGTCTGGGCGTCCAAAGGCTCGCCAACGATATATGATGCTGTTTTCCCCAAGATCGTTTCTGAACTAATGGACCTTGCGGGTATCGAACACAGCATAGAGAATCCAGAATATGCGAAAATATTCTCTCAGAACGCGAGATTCGCAGGGGTAATGGATATCAGCGGGCAGGCGAATCTTCTCCAGTTAAGAAAGAAGGTGGCGGAAAGCATCGGCACTACTGTAGAAAAACTCCAGAATCTGATGGAACCCGTAGAAACCGTATACTCAATCACGGATCATACCCGGTGCCTTGCCTTCATGCTGGGTGACGGCATTATTCCTTCCAATGTGAAGGCAGGCTATCTTGAGAGGCTTGTGCTTCGAAGGACTCTACGCATGATGAAATCCCTTGGTATAAGAGAGCCACTCGTAGAACTCATCGAGATGCAGATCAGGAACTTCCCGGAATATCCTGAGTTCAGGGAGCGTCTTGATACCATCAGAGAGATCGTTACGCTTGAGGAGGAAAAATACGCCGACACAATTGAACGCGGATCAAAACTGGTCAGAAAAATGGCAGGGCATTTCAAGGAAAAAAAGCAAAAAATACCGCTTGGGGAATTGATCCAGTTATATGACACGCACGGCATCCCGCCCGAGATCGCGCGGGAGGTGGCAAAAGAAACAGACGTGGAAGTGGAGCTGCCTGATACCTTCTATTCGCTTGTGGCAAAAAAACACAGCAAAGCAGAAGAGGAAGAAAAAGAAGTCCTGCCGCTTGAGATACAGCCAACACGAAAGCTGTATTATGAACATCCGGAAAAGACGGAATTTTTTGCACACGTACTATCGGTCATTGAGAACAAAATAATCCTTGACCAGACCCTGTTCTATCCTGAGGGAGGAGGCCAGCCTGCAGACCAAGGGACTTTATCAGTGGATGATTTTCTTGTGAATGTAGTGGATGCCCAGAGCATTAACGGGGTCATTGTCCATGAGACAGACTCGGATTTTGGATTTAAGAAGGGAGACAGGGTGAAGGGAAAGATAGATGTGGAGCGCAGAATGGCCCATGCCCGCCATCACACAGCCACGCATATCGTTAACGAGTCAGCAAAAATTGTCCTCGGAAATCATATCTGGCAGACCGGGGCGCAGAAATCCACGGACAGGGCAAGGCTTGACCTCACACATTACAAGCGTATAACGGATTCGGAGTTCAGGGAAATCGAATTGCTCGCTAACAAAGCGGTGATGAAAAACCAGCCCGTGCACATAGACTGGATGGACAGGGTGGAGGCGGAAAAGCGCTATGGTTTCGTACTCTATCAGGGCGGCGTGCCTCCGGGAAAGGAGATACGCATCCTGCGAGTGGGGAACGACGTGGAAGCCTGCGGGGGAACGCATGTCTCGAACACGGGGCTTATCGGGCCCATCAAACTCATCAAGACAGAAAGGATACAGGATGGCGTGGAGCGCATTGAGTTCTCGGCAGGTGAGGCTGCCATCAAACGGTGGCAGGAAAGGGACGAATTGCTGAATAGATCCTCGGAAGGCCTGAGGGTTTCGCCTGAACAGTTGCCTGATACGGTCAATCGTTTTTTCGACGAATGGAAGGATTTTAAGAAGGATAACGAGCGGCTGAAGGCTGAATTGGCTGAGGTGAGGGTTAAAGCGATGATGAGCGAAGCCGTGAGTATAAGCGGCCTGAAAGTTCTCTGCAAGAAGCTGACACACGCAGACGTGGAAGAACTCATAAAAGCAGCCACGGAGTTCAGCAAGGATGACGATTTTGTGGTGCTCCTGGCAAGCGACCTCGGCGGCGTTAAGTTCGTGGTGGCGGCGGGTGAGCGGGCGCAAAAGATGGGGGTGAATGCGGGCGCTATCGTGCGCGAGATGTCAAAGCTTGTGGGCGGCGGAGGAGGAGGGAAGCCGGGGATTGCGCAGGGCGGGGGGACGGATGCTGGGAGGATTGAGGAGGCGCTTGAGAGGGGTGTAGAGATGGTGAGGGAGACTTTAAGTTGAGATTTTTATAATTAAAATGACAATAAGCCTTATAAATAAAGGAGATTTAAAATCTCATTTTAATAAAAGCAAGAAAAAACTGGGAATACGGCATCCTGTTCTTCTTTTGAAAATAGCTTCCGATGAAATGAATGCAGGCGCATTCTTTTTTGGAGTCATTATATATTCAATAGTTCTGGAGAAGTTAAATAAAGATGAACAATTTGCATTCTTAGATCATGAGTTGGGTCATATAAAAAGATGGAAAGACCTATTTTTAATAATTTATTTTCTAATGCCTTTAACATTATTAGTTCTAGGTGTATTCATAGTTTTAAATTTATTATTTTATTTTAAAATTAGATTTTTGGAGATATGGTTACCATTACTTTTTACATTTTTAGTATTAAGATTTTCCCTTTTGAATCATATGATAAATCTAAAAATAAAATCCGAATATGGAGCAGATAAAATTTCTGTAGGTCTTGGAAATGCTAAAGCATTGATTTCTGCGCTAAAAAAGGTGAAAGAATGCGCTAAAAACCAGCCTTTTTCAAGGTTTCAAGAGCTTATTAATGTGATTTATTTTGCAAATCGCCCAACTCACCCTTCCATAGAAGAACGGATTATAAGATTAGAAGAGTTTTCATTCAAAGCATCTTCTAAATGAATCTATGGGCAACTATTTTGCTTACACTATCTCCCTACCCGCTCCCCTCCCTTTCGCGCCTATATGCAAGGATGCGAGAAATACTATAAACCCTAATTCTGATAGCTCTTTCAGGAAAGTTTTAATAACTCATTAGAACTAAAAGCTAATAGGTGAATAAAATGCCAGTCTCAGTAAAACTTCCCTCCGAATTCCAATATATCTACCAAAATCTCTTAAAAAAAGAACCTGAGGAGGGTACAATCCAGCTAGTAATTAACGAATTGCGCAGGCGTCTTGCCGAATATAAGTTGATGGATAAGACTTTTCATGAGCGTTATAAAATGGATTTTGATGAACTCAAGATGAAACAGGTCGTAAAAGAATCAGGTCATTCTTTTAAGGTTGAAGAGGATTACTGTGATTGGGAACTCGCTCTTGACGGAATTAAGATGATCACGGCAGAACTTAAGAAGCTTGCAAAATACTCATGAAGCTGGCGGATTTTATTTATGCCCTTGAAAAAGCTGCTTCAAAATATTTGTTAAAACCGCGAGTTCTAGTAAAAACTGACAACGCAGTCAAAGCCAGAATCGAGATTTCAGATAATATTTATATCCAGTTCTATTTTCATCAGATTTCAGGCACATCGAATTATGTACTTGTGGGATGGAACAACCGGTTATCGGCAGGGATTGTGTAGGTGGCAATTGGCATCGGCATCCTTTTGAGAATCCAGAGGCACATGAAACAACTGGTGATAGTGCTAAGGATGCGACGCCAGAAGAGTTCCTCGATGAAGTGTTCGAAATATTATTGAGAGAAAAACTGATATGATAAGGAAAGGATGGGCGATTCGGGTGTGATAGTGCACGAGATGTCAAAGCTCGTGGGCGGCGGAGGCGCGGGAAGCCGGGAATTGCGCAGGGCGGGGGAACGGATGTTACGAGGATTGAGGAGGCGCTTGATAAGGGGGTGGAGATGGTGAGGGAGAAGGTTGAATAAGTAGTTCTCTCAATCTGGGCGCCTTCAATCACAAAAAGTACCTGAACCTCCATGTACTATAGTATCCTTTAATAACTCGAAAATCAAATAAAAAGATAAAAAAATATGCGCGGTTACAAAGATCATAAAGAAATTCTCACCAGATTTGGACAATCGCTTCTAAAGAAATTTGGAGATAATCTTATTTCTGTAGTCCTCTACGGTTCAGTAGCCAGAGGTACAGCAAAAGAAGAAAGCGATATAGACCTCCTTATCATTTTAAAGAACGCTCCCGCTGCGTATTATGAACGCCTGGAACCTGTAATAGACATCGAGATAAAACTGCGAAAGAACATCTCAGGAACGGCGCCGATCTTCAGCAGCATAATCTTATCAAAAGAAGAGGCGATGGAAAATCGCAATATTTTTCTGGACATGATAGATGACTCAGTGATCCTGTTCGATAAAGATAACTTTTTCAAAAACAGGCTGAAAGAACTGAAAAATCGGCTCATCCAGCTTGGTTCAAGAAAAGTGACTCTCAAGGACAACACATGGTACTGGCAGTTAAAGCCTGACCTAAAGGCTGGAGAAATCCTCGAACTATGACAACGAATCGGGAGTTTGGGGAGAAACTGTTGAAAGAGGCGGAATGGATATTCGAAAAAGACCTGAAAACTGCTGTAGAAGAAGAAAACTATAACATCGCTGTAAGAAGGGCGCAGGAAGTGGTTGAGCTAACTCTCAAGGGATGCTTGCGAATATTAGGGATCGATTACCCTAAAGTACATGATGCTGGGGGCATTTTTACCATAGAAGCCGGCAAAAAGTTCCCCTTTAAAGAAAGCTCGCTCAAAGAGATAGAAAGGATATCCAGATGGCTTGCAGAAGCAAGAGCGCCTTCATTCTATGGCGAGAAAGATTTTACGAATGAAGATGCTAAAAAGGCTCTCGATGATGCAAATTTTGTACTTAATGAAATAAAAACCATGATCAAGAAGTAATATTTTTGAAAATGAGAACGCGAAAACCTCAATCCAAAACATCTCGATGCAGATCTGAAGAAGCCACTATACCTCTCGTCATTAACGAATTACAGAGGCGGCTTGCAAAGTATAATCTAATAGATAAAACATTCCGAGAAAAATATCAAATGGATTTTGATGATTTCAAGCGGGGACATGTTGTTGAAGAATCAGGTCATTCATTTCAGGTTGAAGAGGATTACTGCGATTGGGAGCTTGCCATAGACGGGATCCAATCGATAAGTACAGAGCTTGAAAAGCTTGCAAAATACACATGAAACTTACAGATTTTATTGAATCCCTTGAGAGTGCTGCTTAGATAGTTCCATCTTTATCTTCCTGAAATCCTCTTCAAGCACAGACCTGTACCGCGGGTTGTGTAGCACCGCTGCAGGGTGAAAGGTTGGCATTATTTTAACCTGAAGATCAAGAAGCCTTCCTTCGTAGATCTGGCCTCTGACGTCGGTTATTCTCTCAAATTCCACATTCATTTTCAAAAGAATGTATCTTGTCGAATGCATTCCCAAAGTCACGATTATCCCGGGCTTTATTATCCGGATCTGTTCATCAAGATAAGGGGTGCACGCCTTGATTTCATCCTCTTTTGGCTGCCTATTCTCAGGAGGCCTGTGCTTCACAACATTGCCTATATAAATGTCCTCGCGCCTGAGGTCGATGCCTGAAAGCAGCTTATCCAGGATTTTTCCCGCTCTTCCTGCGAAAGGCTTGCCCTTGAGGTCTTCCTGGTAACCCGGCGCTTCGCCGATGAGCATCAGCGATGCATCAAGGCTTCCCTCACCCGGGACAGGATTTGTTGCATACTGCCAGAGGCGGCATTTTCTGCAATTGCGTACTCTGACAATAACATCATCCATGAGTTTCTGCTTTGGCGTAATACCTTCTGGTTTTTCTATTAGGGGCAGCATGCTGCTCAAAATTTCTTTGGAAATGGCCATCACGATGCAGGGATTTAATAGATAGTGTTATCATATACGATATTCCGGATAATATATGAATAGCGATGATTGCATTTTCTGCAAAATTATCAGAGGTGAAGCTCCAGCGAAATTTGTTCATAAGGAAGAGGACTTCGTGGTTTTTTATGACACAAGACCCTCTGCGCCCGTTCACGTGCTGTTAGTCCCAGTGGAGCATATCGAAAGCGTTAATTCCATAGAAGAGCGGCATAGTGTGATTATATCAAAAATGATGATGAAAGCAAAGGAGATAGCAAGAAAACTGGGCATTGCCGACAGCGGCTACAAGCTTGTGATAAACGTGGGTAGTGGAGCAGGCCAGATAGTATTCCACCTGCATATCCATCTCATAGGAGGCTGGAGCTCCGTGAGTATATGAACACGCCTTCTGTCATGATCGCCGGCACGGGCAGCGGTGTCGGGAAAACCACAATTGCTATGGGCCTGATGGCTTCGCTCTGCGGAAAGTATAGAGTTCAGCCTTTCAAGGTCGGGCCGGATTTCATTGACCCGGGTCACCATACGAAAATATGCGGCAGGCCTTCCAGGAACCTGGACAGCTACATGATGGGCGAGACAGGAGTGCTTGAGACCTTTTCTCGCGCATTTGATGACGCGGATTTCTGCATAATCGAAGGTGTGATGGGGCTTTATGACGGCCTTGATGCCACGGAGATCGCAAGCTCAGCGCATGTGGCCAAGATGCTGAATGTTCCTGTGATACTGGTGGTGGATGCGCATGGCGTATCGCGCAGCATAGCTGCCGTGGTGAAAGGCTTTTCTGAATTTGACAGGGTCAATATACAGGGTATAATTCTCAATAACACAGGCAGTGAAAGGCACATTAAGCTCATCAGAGATTCGCTTTGCGACGCAGGTATAAAGATCCCTGTCATCGGGGCGCTCCCGAAATCCAGGGAGATATCCATACCATCACGTCATCTCGGGCTTCACATGGCGGGCGAGGATGAATGTGATATGAAAATGCTTTCAGATCTAATAGAGAAGAACATAGATGTAGAGTCGGTAATGGCTATCGCAAGCAGTTTTATCTCGACAGGGGTGGAATTTAAGGAGCCAGATGAAAAGTTCGATGTCAATATCGGGATTGCCTGGGACAGCGCATTCTGTTTCTACTACCAGGATTCTTTCGATGTTCTCCGCAAGTCCGGTGCAGAGCTTACTTTTTTCAGCCCGATGAGCGATGAGTTACCGCAGGTTGATGGTCTTTACCTGGGCGGCGGATATCCCGAACTTTACGCGCAGGAACTTTCCGACTCAAAAACGCGAGGCCAGATAAGAAAAGTGGCTGAAAACGGAATGCCGGTATACGGTGAATGCGGGGCGCTGCTCTATCTGAACGAGAGCCTTGAGACGGACAGGAGTTATAAAATGGCAGGAATACTGGGTGCAAGCTCAAGGATGACGGATAAGCTTCAGGCGCTTGGTTACACCGAGGCCTGCATAGTATCGGATTCACTTCTTGCAAAAAAAGGGAAAATTATCAGGGGTCACGAGTTCCATTATTCGGTCACTGAATGCGACAGGGATGCACATTTTGCGTATAAATTGAGGCGAGGGAAGGGCATAAACGCAGGTATGGACGGTCTTACGGAGCACAATACTCTGGGAAGCTACATGCATACGCATCCGGCAGCGGTTTCTTTTGATGAGTTTTTGAGGCGTTGCAGAAGGCACAATAAAATATAGCCTTTTTCGGAATGGAACTGTAAAAAAGTTTGGTATTGAGCAAATCCTTTGCGTACTTTGCGCCCTCTGTGGTGAAAAATCCTGCACCGCAAAGCACGCAAAGAGCGCAAAGTTACTTTATACGAAGATTTGACACCAAAGAATTTTACAACAACTTTTCGGTAAAACATTTAAGCAATAGGATACAGTTTTACACACAAATTATGGACGAACTCGCAAGGATCAAACAATTGAAGAAAGAAAGAAATGCGATCATCCTTGCCCACAATTACCAGCGTGGCGATGTGCAGGATGCGGCGGATTTCGTGGGAGATTCTTTCGGCCTGAGCCAGAAGGCGGTTTCGAGCGGCGCGGATGTTATTGTTTTTTGCGGCGTGGACTTCATGGCAGAGAGCGCGGCCATTCTGAACCCGGAAAAAATAGTTCTTATGCCGGAATTGAACGCCCAGTGCCCCATGGCGGCCATGATAACCCCTGAGTCCCTGAGGGTTGAGAAAAAAAAACATCCCGGTGCTGCCGTGGTTTGTTATGTCAACACGCCGGCTTCCGTGAAAGCTGAAAGCGATATCTGCTGCACATCAGCAAATGCCATCAAAGTCGTAAATGCGCTGGAAGAAAAGGAGATACTCTTTGTCCCGGACAAAAATCTGGCCATGTACGTGGCAGCGAATACCGAAAAGAAGATCATCCCATGGAATGGGTACTGCCCCACGCATCATCTGATCCTCCCTGGTGACATTCTGCTTGAAAAGGAAGAGCATCCTGAAGCCGAGATTCTTGTCCATCCTGAATGCAGGCCCGATGTCATCGCGCTTGCAGATAAGGTTCTAAGCACGGCAGGCATGCTGAAATATGCAGGCCAGTCAAATTCCAGAGAGTTCATAATAGGAACAGAGATAGGGCTTTTGCATCGCCTGATTAAAGAGAACCCGGGAAAGAAATTCTTCCCAGCCACAAGATACGCGGTCTGCCCGAACATGAAAATGAACACGCTGGGAAGTATAATCCGGGCGCTTGAAAAAAATGAGCATGTAATCAAAGTCCCTGAAGGTATCAGGATAAAAGCAAAGCAGGCGCTTGACAGGATGCTGGCCGTGGGACGGGGCGATTGATGGTATTTCTTGAATTGATGAGATACAGGAACTGCGCCATGGCAGGGCTTGCCGCTGTCATCGGTGCGGCCATAGCATACAGTGCTGTGCCTGGAGAACTCATCTGGATGCCGCTGGTTTTCATCACGGTTTTCCTGATAACAGGCGCGGGGAACGCGATCAATGATTATTTTGATTCGGGTATCGATGCCATCAACCGCCCGGGCCGCCCCATACCTTCAGGGCGAATAAAAAAAGAATCAGCTTTTGGTTTTTCAATCGCCCTGTTTGCGGGAGGTATCATGATCGCCTACTTTATAGGTGAGTCCATCATCCCTTTAATTATTGCCGTAATCAACTCCCTGCTGCTCTGTCTCTATGCTTTTTCCCTGAAAAGGAAAGTCTTTGTGGGTAACCTAAGCGTGAGTTACCTCTCCGGCTCAACATTCCTTTTTGGCGGGGCCGCATACGGCGGAAAAGGTATCGAGATCACTATCATCCTCTTTTTCCTATCCATGCTGGCTACCCTCGCC
This sequence comes from Candidatus Methanoperedens sp., assembly GCA_027460535.1. Classification (NCBI taxonomy): domain Archaea; kingdom Methanobacteriati; phylum Methanobacteriota; class Methanomicrobia; order Methanosarcinales; family Candidatus Methanoperedentaceae; genus Candidatus Methanoperedens; species Candidatus Methanoperedens sp. Next base: position 65,989 of record JAPZAR010000027.1, on the reverse strand, counting down.
AGGGAGATAGTAAAGGCGATCGAGGATATCGAAGGGGACAGAAAGGATGGGGCTATGACTCTGCCCATCAGGATAGGAGAGCGTCCTTCTGCCTATATCGCATCGCTAATCGGGCTCCTTGCAGTTGGTTTGAGCCCCGTACCTTACGTTATGGGACTTTTCAGCAGGCATTATCTCTTTGCGGTCGGTGTCGCCGATCTCATTTTTATATATGCTGTGCTCCTGATACTAAAAAAGGAACCATCGGCTTCTTCCAGATATTTTAAGGTGGCGATGTTCTTTGCACTTATCGCCTTCATCGCCGGAAGTATCCTGAATAAGGTTTTATAGAACGCCCTTTGTGCTCGGCACACCGGAGCCGCTTATTTCTGCCGCTCTTTTGAGTGCGATGCCAAAAGCCTTGAAGAGCGCCTCGATCTTATGGTGGTCGTTCTCACCCGTGACGCTCATGTGCGCATTGATGCCCGCATTGCTTACCAGCGATTCGAAAAAGTGCCGCGTGTTCTGCGGATTGAACCCACCTATCTTCTGGTTTGCGAAAGTGGCATTGAATGCGAGAAAACTTCGCCCACTGATATCGATCGCAACGTCAGCAAGCGCCTCATCCATGGGTACGCGGGCGTCAGAGAAGCGTTCAATTCCTTTCTTATCACCCAGTGCTTTTACAATCGCGCTGCCCAATGTTATGCCTACATCCTCTATTGTATGGTGGTCGTCCACCGTGAGGTCGCCGCTTGCCTTTACCATAAGGTTGAAGGAGCCGTGTTTTGCAAAAGAGTTGAGCATGTGATCAAAGAACGCGATACCGGTGTTGATGTCAGTATTACCAGAACCCTCCAGTGAAAATTTAAGTTCGATATCGGTCTCGTTGGTTTTCCGTGTAAGTTTTGATTCCCGCATGATGGGGGATTATATTATTGGATAGGAATATAAAGGTATTGTAATTCCGCGGGTGGGGTGAAACTCCAAATTGCTTTTGTTAGAACAATTCAGCCAGAATCGATCTTAGGACGCTTTTCTAAGGCTTTTGGATGGCAAAGGAACATGAATGAAGTAATAGTGATGAAAAAAAATCAGCGAAAAAATGTCAGGACTGCATTTAACCTGAAAAAGAATACAATGCAAACCATCATACAAGGTTTGAAATACGATGCCGTTTAGATAATTATATTAATAGCGCTGGGGTGAGGAAATGGCACAAATAGCAGAGAAATTATTAAAACTGGTTTTATTTTATAAAATAATTCTTCTCTCTTTATCTATTCTTATCTCAGGTGCAATCATCGTCATACTGGTATCACCAGACAAAGACTTGATTTCCATTATCAGGGAGGATGTGTTCAAAGAAATAGGGATTGCATTGATAATCATTGGTTTTGCGATATTATTCTATGAATATTTCTTACGCAGGAATATGATGGATCTTATTGAGGAGTTTTTCAGAACCAACTTCATGTTCATGATAACACAACACTGTGAAAAAGTAAAATCAATAAGTGAATCTGTCAGGAAATCCGGACTTCTAAACGTGTATAAAAAAGGAGGAAGTACCGATATCCTTGATCTTGCCACAAAAAATATTAAATTGCTGGGTGTATCGCTCAATTATTATTTCTATCCCGACAGCGACGAATGGACAAGACTTAAATCTATTGTAGAGGAGGGATGTACTTTGCAGATCTTGATCTTGAATCCAGACTCACCACATGTAGCATATAGGGAAAAGGATGAAAACAATGAAAACCTCAAAGGTCAAATAATTCGCCTGCATAATCTTGAAAAAGAGTTTATGAAGAATTTAAAAGATGAATTTAAACAAAATGTGGAAATAAGATTTTACGATAACTATCCATTGTGCGCCATGACGATCATAGATGAAAATCTGATGAGAGTAACACCTTATTTATATAATAAGAGACGAAGAGCTTGTCCGACCATGGAATTCACGCGCAGCAAAGACGGAATATTTGAGTCATACCTGGAGCATTTTAATGACCTGTGGAAAAAAGCGGAAAATATCGGCATGAAATGAACAAGTAAAATAAAAAGGATCAAGCTAATTATGATAAAAGTATGAGCCGGATAGTAATAGCGATAGGCGGGAATGCAATATTGATCATGCAAAGTGAAGAGCAGCAGGAAAAGATAGAAGGAACATGCAGGGAATATCAACACAAACTTTTTGACACTATCGTAATTCCTAAACCTCCTCTATTTATCCACGATATATTCTGTAAGGAACCCGGGGTGCAAACCCACCGCATTGAACAAGATGGCAAGAATGAAGGCAGCCATCAGCCTGGCTCTTCCCTTGCTCAGATACCGCCTGGGTGATGTGGTTATGACCCGGTCTATGCGGGCAAGCCTGCCGAACTTCTTTGCTTTCCTGCAGATTTCCACATCCTCAAGGAAGGGAACATTATCGAACCCGCCCATCTTTTCAAAAATATCTTTTCTCATAAATATCCCGTAATCCCCGTAGAATGTCCCTGTGATCTTTGCGCGCATGTTCCCGATGGCGCTCTGGAGCTTTAAGAACGTATCAGGATTGGCAAAAGCCTGCCTGAAACCCCCACCTGCAGCCATTTCTTGATAAACCGTTCTCTCAATCAGAAAGAGCGAATCCTTCGGGATAAAACAGTCCACGTGGAGGAATAACAGGATATCTCCCCGGGCATTCTTTGCGCCCACGTTCATCTGGCTGGCCCTGCCGCGAGAACCTTCCAGCAGAATAAACCTGTGCTCGAATCCCTTCCTGCATCTTCCCGCTTCCTCCAATGTTCCGTCGCTACTTTTGCCGTCCACCAGTATCAGTTCAAAATCACCTTGCAGCTCCCTGAGATGAGAAATGAAAGGCTCGATATAGCCTTCCTCGTTGAGAAGCGGCGTAATTATAGAGATCATACGGATAGAGAAACTCTCAAATATTTAAAAATTAATATGGTTATCAGTGGGAACGTTAAAACTTGAATTAGACAAGGCCATGACAGTCGGCACAGCATTTTTATTGATAGGAATAGCATGGCTTTTATTCTGGCTCGGCCCCGCATACCCTTTATTTGAGAAAGACCCTCGCTGGGGGCATAACTTCATTATCCCCATAGTTTTCATAACGGTGGGCCTGGCATATAATCTGAGAAAGCTCTCCTGCCAGCTGATAACGGTCATTTCCGCTTTCGTGGTGACCATCCCGACCATGCTTGCCATCCTGCCGTGGGATACTGGTATTATCATCGCTATCGCGTTCCTCATCGTCGTTGTCATTTTATTCCTGGTTGAGAAAGGGGGCACCGAACTCATGCATCCGAATCCGAGACTCAGGGCGTGGCTTTCGATACATCTTTTGAACTTCTCCTATATCGGGCTTGCACACATGCCTCTGATATTCTTTGTGACAAGGTGGTCAAATCCGGCTCCTTTCCTCAATGACCTGCCGGTAGAACATGATATTCCCACGACCATCTTCAACGCCATGCTTTTGGTACTGATCCCGCTCGCTGCAATGGAGAGATATGTCAAAACGCTGGGAGGGTTTGCGGTCTCAAAGCTTTGTTTTGCCTGGGCCATTTTGATGATAATTATTCCTCTGCTTTCTATCCGATGAATTTGGAATCAATACAGATATATATGCTGAACAAGTTTACTGAATGCTGATGTGATATAAGATGGGTAACGAGTCTGTAATGACCTGCGGCTGCCTGCATCCGGATTATTCCGAAGAAATGAGGTATTTCAATGAAGGGAAAGTGTATTCCGTTCAGATCGAGTCAAATCTCGCCTGCCCCCAGGGATGCCTTTACTGTTATGCTTTTTCCGGGGGCGCACCGATGAAAGAGCTTCCGGCATCAGACATCCTTGCAGTCATTGATTCCGCGGCAGGGATGGGAGTTAAAGCCATCGACTGGCTCGGCGGCGATCCACTTGTGCGTGAAGACTGGTATGAACTGATGCAGTATGCCATGAATAAGGGTTTGAGGAACAATATCTGGACAAGCGGAATTCCACTGGAGAATAGAGATGTGGCAAGAAAAGCAGTCGAGATGTCAGAAGGGGGGTTCATATCAGTGCATCTTGATAGTCTTGATGAAGGAATATATGGCAGGCTCCACACAGGGGATCCGGAAAAGAAGATAAAAGCGATATTACAGGGCATTGATAATATCCAATCCCTTGGCAAGAGACCCGAGAATATGATCAACTGCATCACATTCACGAACCTTGTTGCCGGAGAGGATGTCAGGAGGACGACCAGATTCTTCTTCGAAGAAAAAGGTATGAGAACCTGCCTGACCCAGATGTGCATGGCAGGTCTTGCCCTGGAACATCCCGAATGGAGCCCCAGCATCCGGAATATCAGGGAAGCATGCGAGTTCAGGGATGAGGTCAACTACTCTAATTCAAGTCTTTCAATGAGCACCATGGATGCCAATAAGTTCTATTGCGGCGGGATTGTATGTGTTACCATTGACGGGGACGTTACACCATGTTCTGTCATAAGGAAAGGGTTTGGGAATATCCATGAGACTTCTCTGGAAAATATAATTGAGCAGCAGAGAGATAATCTCCTTCTAACTCACATCCGGAATCCGGGCAATATGCAGGGATACTGCGGGACATGTGAAAATAATTCGGTGTGCTGGGGATGCAGGGCGCAGGCATATTATGAAACAGGGGACATGCTCGCACCTGATCCAAAATGCTGGATGAACCCTGATAATTATTCAAATGCCGGAAAAATGAAAAATGGATAAAATTGTAAAAGGAAAAAGACTGGATTTCACCATAGCAGACGTTAATGGAATATATGAAGGCCCGGTGGGTGTATTATGGGAGGCGCTGATGGGGGAAGAAATTCACGTGGGGGGCGAGCGTGAGACAGAGATTCTGGCCGAGAAAGCGAGGATAACCAGGAACATGATGGTACTGGACGTGTGCAGCGCCCTGGGCGGGCCAGCGAGGCACCTGGCACGGAAGTATGGATGCAGGGTGAAGGGGCTTGACGCCACAATAAAGATGGTGAACGAAGCTACCGAGCGAACGAAAAGTGAAGGTCTCTCCCATCTTGTCACTTTCAGGCCGGGGAATGCCCTGGACATGCCTTTTCATGCAGGCACTTTCGATGTGGTTTGGGGGCAGGATGCCTGGTGCTATATTACAGATAAGAAAAAGCTGATAAGCGAGGCCCACAGGGTTCTGAAACCGGGAGGAACTATCGCTTTTACGGATTGGATACAGACAGGAAATATGACTGATATGGAGTGGGAGAACCTCAATAATTTCATGGCATTCCCATACATGGAAACGCTGGAGGGATATGAACAATTATTGATGGAAGAGGGTTTTGCGATTGTAGAAATAGAGGACATAAGCAAAGATTTTGTCTGTCATTGTCACATATACCAGAATAAGCTTCGCAACGAATTGAAAAATTTGATAATTGAGCAGTATGGAGAAAAGATATTCCAGGTGGCTGATCAGGGTCTTCATGAATGGGTCAGGGCTGCAGACGAGGGAAAAGTGGGATGGGGCAGGCTGATAGGTAAAAAGGCGTAAACCTATGGACGCGATTGTAATTATGGCCAAGGCACCTTTACCGAATGAAGTCAAGACCAGGCTGACCCCTCCGCTGAAACCGGAAGCAGCAGCTCGCCTCTATCATAATTTCCTGCTGGATAAGATTGAGCAGGTTAAAACTATAAAGGAAGCGCAACCCTTTTTGGCCTATACACCTGTCGCCGAAGAGAAATTTTTTCGAAGCATCATACCTCCTGCGTTTACTCTCATCAGCCAGGTGGGTGCTGATCTTGGTGAAAGACTTGCAAACATATCGAATATCCTGTTTGATCGAGGCTTTGAGAAGGTTGTGATGCTGGATAGCGATACTCCAAACCTGCCCCCGGATTATATACGGGAGGCGCTGCGACGATTGGATGAAGTTGATATTGTCATTGGGCCTTGCGAGGATGGAGGGTACTTCCTGGCAGGCATGAAAAGGAGCATACCTGAACTTTTCAAGGGAATCCCCTGGAGTACATCAGAGGTGACTTCGCATACAGTGAAGAAAGCGCGTGCCATGGGCCTCTTGATATCGCAGATCGAAAAATGGTATGACGTGGATACTATGGATGACCTCAGCCGCCTGAAGAGAGATATGTCATCAGGAGAAGAAAAAGGCAGTTTCTTCGCTGCTAATACTTTTAATTTTTTATCGGGGATGAAAATCGATTGATGGCTGGGATTAGCTGAAATGTGCAGAAAGAGGGATTATTTTTTCATCCCCTGGACCTTAATACTGACAACAGACCCGGCAACCTCGTGTATCTCTTCCTGCGAAATGTCAAAATTTTCAATAATAGCATTTGCCGTAGGATCGTTGGCCATTAGTTCGATAGGATAATGCGTTTCGTCGATCACTCTGACATCCCGGAATCCTGCATTCTTTATCGCCTGGAGGTATTCGGCTTTCATTATTGCTCCTGAAAGGCAGCCGATATAAGCCTCAATGGAATTTTTCAGTCCATCAGGCAGCTCTTTTAACAGAACAAGATCCGAGACCATCAATCTTCCTCCAGACCTCAAGACCCTGATAGCTTCTTTGAAAACCCTTTCCTTGTCAGGTGCGAGATTGATCACGCAATTTGAGATGATGACATCGACCGAATCATCTTGAGCAGGCAGGTTTTCGATTTCCCCGAGCCTGAATTCTACATTCGAATAATTGCCTTTCCTCGCATTTTCCCTGGCTTTCTGGATCATCTCGGGGGTCATATCCACACCAATGACTTTTCCCCCGACTCCCACCTTTTGGGCAGCGAGGAAGCAGTCAAAACCAGCGCCAGAACCAAGATCAAGCACCGTTTCACCTTTTTTCAGCGATGCAAGAGCCACAGGATTCCCGCATCCAAGACCCAAGTTTGCACCTTCAGGAACTGAACCGAGTTCTTCATCCGCATATCCTATCCTCTTGCTTATACCCACTGCAATTTCTTCGTTCTTACTTCCGCAACAGGCAGTTACAGGAGTGCAGCATGAGCTTTCTTTCCTGGCTATTTTGGCATATCCTTCCCTTACTACTTTCTTTATTTCTTCTTCTTTCATTTTGATTCCCTCTTTTTATAGAATTTCTTTCATTAGCGGCCCAAGCATATTTTTTACCATTTCAGCAAGCCCCTCTGATTTGATCAAGGAAATACAACAAACTTTTCCATCCTTTTCCCAGCTTACAAGCGCCAGCTTGTCTCCCGCATGGATATTTGCCTTATCCCTTATCTCCTTGGGAAGCACCATCTGTCCCCGGTCATCTATGCTTACAAGCGCTTCTACTTTACAGCAGCCCATTACTGCCCCTTCGCAGCAGGAGCCTTTTTCGGTTTTCTTGGCCATATTTGTCGATCAATGATTGGATTTCAGGATATTTAAACTTTTCTGATAAATCAGAATATTCTGAAAAAAATCAATAATATGTTTTTATATTGCATGTAACAATTATTGGAAAAAAAACAACGAGCTAATACTAACCCATACGGCCTTAGGTCGAGTTCTTTGTGAGTTCGTTCCAAGTTCGTTGTTTTATATTATGCAAATAAGCTGAGGCGATAACATTAATATACGATTTTTAGGCGGAGCAAGAGAAGTGGGACGGTCTGCAATACTTGTGGATGAGGAGCTTCTTCTTGATTATGGGATTAAACCCACTGACCCTCCCACGTTCCCAAAGAACGGGCTTCGTCCGAAAGCCCTCATAATATCTCACGGGCACCTCGATCACTGCGGGCTTGCGCCCAATCTAATGGACCTAAAGCCAGAAATATACTGCACGAACCTGACAGCCAGGCTGAGCGGGCTCCTGGCAAGGGACACTCTTAAAATAGCGAAAAATAAAGGGCACCACATACCGTATTATAACGAAGAAATCAAGGAGTTTGAGAGAAGCGCAAGGCCTGTAGCTTATGGAAAGGAATTCCAGACCTGCGGTTATACTGCATGTCTTTACGACGCGGGACATATTCCAGGCTCTGCATTGGTTTATCTTGAAAAAGGCAAACAAAGCCTGGTTTATACAGGCGACATAAATACTATCCAGACAGAACTCCAGGAAGGAGCGGACTCTGAGCTTCCCGATAGCGATATACTTTTGATAGAAAGCACATATTTTGGCAGAGACCACACGCCTCGAAAGACTCTTGAAGAGCGTTTTATCGAATCAGTAAAAGAAACGGTTGACAATGGCGGAAAAGCTATAATTCCGGCTTTCAGCATAGGAAGGACGCAGGAGATACTGCTTATCCTGAAAAAACACGGGCTCCATGCGTATGTTGACGGCATGGGTGTGGATGTATTCAACATTATGAAAGGATCGCCTGAATATGTGAGGGATATTAGCAAGCTTGAAAAGATGTTCACGAGCTCAAGCATTGTGGAGCCGGAAGAGCGGAAAGATATCATAAGGGAACCCTCGATAATAGTGACGAGCGCAGGGATGTTAAACGGCGGTCCTGTGCTTTATTATATCAACGAGATTTACAGAGACCATAAATCAAAGATCCACCTCACAGGTTATCAGGCAGAAGGAACAAACGGGAGAACGGCGCTGGAAAGAGGATATATAGTTGACAGGAGTGATATCATCCACCTTAATTGCCGGCTTGAAATGTACGATTTCTCGGCGCACTGCGGAGATACTCAGTTAAAAGACCTGGCAAAAAAATTCTGCGATAACGGAACGGAAACAGTTTTTACGGTCCATGGCGATAATACTTCCGGCTTTGCTGATTGGATAAAAGAAGAGATAGGCGTACAGTCATTTGCACCTGCCAATGGTGAAACGATTTACATATAACTATGCGAACAATAATTCTAAGACTCGGCCACCGTGTTCAGAGAGACCAGCGGATTACTACCCATGTGGCCCTTACGGCGCGTGCGCTGGGGGCAGAAGGTATGCTTCTAGATTCTGACGACGCGGGGATCGAGAAAAGCGTAAGTGAGGTAACAGAGAGATGGGGTGGCTCCTTCTATGTTAAGAGGATTTCGAACTGGAAAAGCGAGATCAAGAAATGGAAAGAGGAAGGAGGCAAAGTGATGCACCTAACAATGTACGGGGTCAATCTTCCGGATGCGATTGATGAAATAGTAACTCACGATCTTTTAATAGTGGTTGGAGCGGAAAAAGTGCCTCCTGAGATATACGATATGGCAGACTGGAATATTGCTCTCGGGAACCAGCCCCATTCAGAAGTTGCAGCCCTTGCGGTGGTCCTCGATCGACTTGCGGCTGCGGCAGGCAAAGACCCCCTGAAATCTGAATTTGAAGGTGGAGAGATTGAGATCGTTCCGAAAAGACGGGGAAAAGAGGTAAGGAACAAATGAGAATCCTGGTGATCGGCAACAGTACCCGCGGTGTTGTCTGCTCTGCGAAAAAGGCAGGATATACGGTCTATGCCCTTGACCGCTTTGGCGATGTGGATATGCGTAAATGTGCCGACAAGTATGGATTTTTTGAAGGCATGCCTGAAAGAAGATTGTATGAACTTGCTTCAGCTTTTGGCGAGGTCGATTCCGTGGTACTGATGCCTGGTTTTGAGAAACTGAGATTTAAAAATGTCCTGAATAACAGGCTCCAGGTTTTGGAGGAAGTCAATGACAAACTTAAGATTGCAGAGAATTTTAGCAAAATGGATATACCTCACCCCGAAACCAGGTCATTGAACAAGGCATCAGAGCTTGGATTCCCCTTGATGATCAAACCAAGGTTCGGCTCAGGCGGGATACAGAATTCAGTTCTCAGGGATGAAGACGATCTGTCATCGTTCATGGAAAGGAGCAACACAGAGGAGTTCATAGCACAGGAATTCGTGGAAGGAATTCCATGCAGCGCATCTTTGATCGGCAATGGCGATGAAGCAGTCATAGTTGCTTTAAATGAACAGCTTATCGGGATTCCCTGGCTTACCAGGTTGCCATTTGCATACTGCGGCAACATCACGCCATTCAATTCAAAATTCAATAACGAGATGATACAATATGCCACCAGGATCGCCCTGGAATTCAGGCTCCTGGGCTCCAATGGTGTGGATTTCATGCTGACTGAAAAAGGGGTATCTGTCCTAGAGGTAAATCCCCGTTTTCAGGGTAGTATTGACACGGTCGAGCTTTCCATGGGGATCAATATTTTTGACGCCCATGTCAAATCTTTTAGCGGCGAACTTCCGGAACGTGGGAAGCCGGTATGCTTTGCCGCGAAAGCCATAGTTTATGCGAATAGGAACATCGTAATAAATGAAAAAATCTCAGGTACTCTTGCCAGATGCATGGAAAAAGGTAGAGCTTCCGACATTCCACAGGCAGGCTGGATAGTAAGACCTGATGAACCGGTGGTTACAGTTCTTGAAACTGGTAAGACGCGGGAAATAGTCCTCGAAAAAATTGGAACATCCTCACGCAAGATCAAGGAAATAACGGAAGCTTAAAGAACTTATAAAAACAAATAAAGTATGGTGATATTTTTGGCAGATTTAAGTGATCCTGTTATTAAAGGTTATCTCGCAAGGCTTGTTGGTGAGGAGGGGTTCAAAGTCGTAGAAAATATGCCTGAAGGCGAGGTCACTGATGAAAAGATCGCAGAGGCGACAGGGGTTTTGCTGAATATTGTGAGGAGAACGCTTTTCATATTATATGAGAATCGTCTCGCAGTTTATCGAAGAGTAAGGGATACTGACAGCGGCTGGCTTACTTATTTATGGAAGCTTGACCTTAGCAATCTGGACGGCCAGCTTGAGCTCGAATCGAAGAGACTTTTGAAAAATCTCAAGACAAAACTTGAATTTGAGGAAGATAAGGTGTTTTATACCTGCAAAAACAATTGCGAACGTTTTCTATTTGAGACGGCGGCTGAGCTTAGTTTTATCTGTCCGGTTGACGGTGAGGAACTTGAGTATCAGGAAAATGAAGCCATAATAAAATCTCTCAAAAAGAGGATTACAGAGCTTGAAGAAATGACTTCAGGTGCTACCGCTTGAATGAGAAGGATGCTATAGGTCTGCTCATTAGTTCCGGTTGTTCTTCCAGTGTCATTGGGCATTGCAGGACCGTTGCCGCATATGCGAGGAGAATTGCGTTCGATATTGAGAAGTGTGCAAAAAAAAAAGGGACTTCAGTTAATATTGATATCGATGCTATTTATCTGGGTGGTTTGCTTCATGACATAGGCAGGGCAAAAACACATGGCATTGGGCACGCAGTCGCTGGTTCTATAATAGCTCTTGAAAACGGATTAAGCGATAAAGTTGTAAATATTATAGAGCGGCACATAGGGGCTGGAATTTCCCGGGAAGAAGCGGTTGCCCTCGGTCTCCCGGAGAAGGATTACTTCCCTGTAACAATGGAAGAAAAGATAGTCGCACATGCGGATAATCTTGTTTTTGGTGAAAAGGTGGGTACCATTGATGAGCTTGTCCTGAACCTTCAAAAAAAACAGGTTGATGAAAAAATAATTCGCCGCATCATCGATCTAAATGATGAGATTACTGCAATGATATGCTAACAGGTTTGTGCTTTCTCACTCAGTGCGTTTTTGATTATGTCCACGTATTCCTCTTTTAACGAGTATACTGTTGGTATCTTGTATGATTCCTTGTAAGCATGGAGAATTCCGAGTTTTGAATGGATATATCCCAGCGTTGAGGCAACCGCACTGTAGGAAACCCTGAATTTTCTGTTAAGTTCACGGTATAGCATGTCCACGGTTACCTTTTTTAATTTAAGCAGTATATTTATTATGAATTCCCTGATACCATCTATATCAAGCTCAAGATATACTTCTATGCGTCTCTTAATTCTAATTTTGAGTGACTCCATCGAACCACCGGATAATTAAAAGTTTCTTTTATTGTATATATACTTTTCTGAAATTATATTTAATTTTCTTTTTATAAAAGAAATCTACCTGTGATATTTTTATATATACCCAAAACATAGAGGGACGATAGGAGATGCAAATGATAGAGATTACAGACGCAGCGGCATCAGAATTGAAACAGTTGCTTGAAAAAGAAAAGAAAAGCGACCACGGCTTGCGGATATTCGCCGCAGGGATAGGTTGCAGCGGTGTACAATATGGACTCACATTGGAAAAAACCCCAAAAACAGGGGACGAGGTCCAGGAAAACAATGGAATAAAATTATTTTTTAGTAAAGACATTCAAAATGAAATGGACGAGCTGAAAATCGATTTCATCGATAATGATTACGGAAAAGGTTTCATAATAGATAATCCTCATGCACGGTGCGGTTCAGGGTGCGGAAGTTGCGGGTGATCTAAATGTTCCCCGGTCTTGGAAAAGGTATCAATCCACGCAAGATGGCTTCCATGATGAAGCAGATGGGAATCGACATAAACGAGATCGAAAATGTGGAAGAGGTCATCATCCGCACACCCGAAAAGGACATAGTATTCAAAGATGCCCAGGTCTCCATAATGGATGCGAGGGGAACGAAAACCTACCAGGTCGTCGGAACGCCCCAGGAAATCGCACGTGAGGTAAGAATTCCCGAGGAAGACGTCAAACTCGTGATGGAACAGGCAAAATCAAGTGAAACAGAGGCCAGAAATGCACTCAAGGAAACAAAAGGTGATATTGCGGCCGCTATTTTAAAGCTCAGTAAGACCTGATTTTCTCTTATGAATATCTTTTTATTGGTTCAGTCACTTTAGTGTAGAAGAGTCTAATGGCAACGTCGAGCAAAAAAATCGGATTTATCGGCACTGGAAAGATGGGTGAGGCACTCATCAAAGGAATACTCGCATCCGGCCTTTTTTCCCCTGATAAAATATATGCAAGCGATGCGGACTTTAAGAAACTTGAGTCGCTGCACAATGAGTACAAAATAAACATCTGCAAGGACAATTGCGATTCTGTTCTCAATTCAGATATACTGGTGATAGCAGTAAAACCGCAGATTGTTCCGAAAGTCCTTGATGAGATCAAAAATTCAATAAAGAACCAGCTCATAATTTCAATAGCAGCAGGCGTATCAATAGAGACATTTGAAAATGCCCTGCCCCGCGGTGCAAAAGTTATCCGGGTAATGCCCAATATAGCAGCGACCGTAAAAGAAGCGGCGTCTGCCATCAGTCCGGGAAGCGCGGTATCGAACGAGGATGTAGCAGTTGCAAGTGGGATCTTTAATGCCGTCGGGCGGACTGTCATATTGCCTGAGCACCTCATAGATGCAGTAACAGGACTTTCAGGAAGCGGCCCGGCATATATTTTCATGATAATTGAAGCGCTTGCCGACGGCGGGGTGCATGAAGGTCTTGACAGGAACACGGCGAAATTGCTGGCAGCCCAGACAGTTCTTGGCGCAGCCAGAATGGTATTGGATAACGGGACCCACACAGGGGAGTTAAGGGATATGGTGACATCGCCGGGCGGGACGACTATAAGAGGCATCAGGGTCATGGAAGAGCGCGGCGTACGTGTTGCAATGATGAATGCGGTGATAGCGGCATGCGAACGCTCAAAGGAACTTGGCAGAAAAAACAGTTAAATAAGTTCAATTAGTTTTGACGAATAATATAAATGGCTTAAAATTCTCTAATTGAAAAATATTATGAAGCTTTGCACCTTCGGGGTAGCAACATGATAAACCGCCAGGAACGCAATGAACTAAAAATCATACCAGCAGCCATGTTAATAATTTTGGCCGGAATAAAAGTATACAAAGTATACAAGTAAACTATGAATTTCCTTATCGAGATAGAGAAAAAAGCAAGGCATAACCATGCAAGAATAGGTGTCGGGATCGGGAAAAATTCAGAAAAACTCATCAAGAACGCTGAGAGTGCGGCTGAGTATGCAGATGTTGTGCTCGTGGGCGACAAGGAGCACATCAGGCCAAGCAGGCTTGAAATAATCCACTCGTTGGAACCTTCTCGAACGCTCATAGAGTTGCTGGATTCCGGAGAAATAGATGGCGCTGTGAGGGGTACGCTGAGTGCCACAAAAACTCTATCCGCATTGAAAATCTCACTCGGGACGACCAGATTATTCAGGATCGCTTTGCTGGAAACAGCAGATGGGAGACCTTTCTTCCTTGCGCCAGTAGGCATCGACGAGGGAAATACGGTAGCGAGTAAGATCGAATTGATAAGAAAAGGTGTTGAGCATATTGGACGACTGGATATAGAAGCAAAAGTGGGCATCCTCTCAGGCGGGCGCTTTGAGGATAAAGGCAGGGATGAGCGGGTGGATATGACGCTTGTTGATGCAGAGATCGTAACAAAAAAAGTTTGCGAGCTGGGGATAGATGCAAAAAATTATTCTATACTGATAGAAGATGCCGTAAAAGAGGCGAATTTCATCATCGCACCGGATGGGATCTCAGGCAATCTTATTTTCAGGACCCTTGTGTTCCTGGGTGGAGGCCATGGGTATGGAGCGCCTGTGCTGATGGAAAAGGTTTTCGTGGACACCTCAAGGGTCAAAGAGGATGCTGCGAGGGCCATTATGCTCGCAAGCGCGTTAATGCGCTAACAAGAACATGTCCCTCAGAGATATTCTGAAAGATAAACTTCCTGAGAAAAAACTTTCTCTTCTCCCGAAAGGCTTTGAGGTCATAGGGGATATCGCCATTATCAATATCCCGCTACAGCTTGAAGATGAAAAGCATCTCATTGCGCAGGCCCTCGTCTCACACAGGAGGGGTGTTATGGTGGTTCTTCGAAAAACGAACAAACTCCATGGTACGAAGCGCGTTGGGGATTTCGAGATACTGTTAGGGGACAGGACAACCACGGTACACAGGGAGAATGGGTGCGATTTCCATGTGGACATAGCCAGAACCTATTTTTCAGGCAAAATGTACTTTGAGCGGAAAAGGATAGCGGAACTGGTGAGAAACGGCGAGGACGTTCTCGTATTATTCTGCGGCGCAGGGCCATTTTTGATACCCATCGCGAAAACAAGGAATGTCAATATAATCGGGATTGAGAATAATCCCCTTGCATGCACTTTCTGCAAGAAAAATACAGAGTTGAATAAGGTCGATGCTGATATCATTCTGGGTGATGCGAACTCGATTAATCTTATCTTCAGAAAGGATTTTGACAGGATCGTGATGCCGACTCCATACGGGCAGGATTATTTCCTGAGTCTTGCACGCTTTATATTGAAACCAGAAGGAACTATCCATTTCTATACATTTAAAAAAGATTTTGAAATTGCTCATTTTAAGAGATTGCTGGAAGAAAAAGGATGGAGGGTCAGGTCTTATCGAAATTGCGGGGGAGTGGCACCGCGGGTGAACAGGTATGTTTTTGATATGCAAATGATCTGAATGCATTTATCTGAGGGAATGAGGTAGTGTTATAATACTAAATGTGCCAATAACTAATCCTGCAGATGAGATACTTGGCTCATATCTCGTGGTCATGTTCATTTTTCTGCTTATCAGTTGGTCTGCATGAGACAGGCCACATTATTTTTATAAGTTGAATATAAGAGAGGATTTCGATCAATCTGTAATTTTCGTTGACTTCTGAAAATATGCAACCGGTGATTTCATGTTAAATCCCGCAAGCTGCGGCGCTTCCTCAGGACTATGGGGTCGCAACCCCTCACTATAAAGCTAATGTTGACCGAAAGTGTTTATAGTACGCTAATCCGCGGTTAGTTTGATCGTGTCAAACGTAATGTAATGGTCACATGTCTCAGGCTGTGGGACAGAATTAAGTCGAGTATAAATTTAGACAGACGCCAGCGCAAAATAGAGCAGTTCCAATTCTATCATCCCTTTTTTGTCCCACCGTCCATCTAAGCAACCTCTTATCCGCTGAAAATCCAAATTCAGAATTATTTGTGAGAAAATATTGTCCAAGGGCTTTGGGACAAAAAGATTAGATTGATGCACGTCTGCCGCCATATAAAGCCGGCAAGTGCTTTTGACATGTGCTTTTTAACATATGCTTTTGATATATGCTTTTGATATATGCTTTTGATATATGCTTTTGATATATGCAATTAAATCTTAATCCTTTTTAAGGAATTAATTCTAATATTTTTTAAAAGCGGGATGCTTTTGGGGGGATAAATGACAAAATGATAGGATATCTGTCCATATAAAATTTAATAGAAATAATAAGCGGAGATATAAATCGCTTCGAGGTTTAATCTCCGCAAAAAAGCAAAATAAGGAGTGAAATAAAGAACGCGAAAAAAGGAGAAAAATATATGGTAAATAATAATGAACATAAATTAAAAAGAACAATATATGCAAGCATTGTATTAATGTTGCTTACTGCTGGATTGACATTATTTATGTTGAACAGCAGTGCTGCCGTTCCGAGCAGCCACACATCAGACACTGGCAATGTCACCACAGTGGACAGCCAGACTCTGGGTGCAAATGCTGCAAAGGATACTCTGAATAAAATTGATCCGCTGAAAAGACGAGAAATGATGATAGATATGCTTGCCAAGAGGAAGGCTGCAGCAGAAAAGTTGAAAAAATCTCTTGGAAAGAAGGGGAAAGCAGCGGTTGGACCCGCAACGATTGCACCTGCAGCGGTTGGAATCGCAGCCATCGCACAACCCGGGCCGGGTACTACACCTGACTATTTCGGCATTTGGCCTAACTATGCCAACAGCCCGCTTCCGGCAGTAACCACAATCGGGAATCCGTTGATCGGGCGGGCGATTCCCACAGACAATGCGGCGAACGTATTCGTTGTCAATACCCATGCCCCGCTGTCAAATGGGACACTCTCATCATTCCAGACATATAATCAGCCGGGATCAGGGCCAAATACATTTAATGCCTACGTGTTGCAGCCCACAGGTGTTCCGAACCAATATACAGTAATTTTTGATAGCGGACCGTTGACAGTACCATCTGTAACGATTGGACAAGTACAGACTTTTACAGTAACGCCAACCACCGTTCAAGCAGGCGACCTGATTGCCCATTACGGGCAAGGGATTGCCGTCGACATTCCAGCTACGCCAGGCGGAGTGGGAAATGACACCTTACTTTATCCGGCTGCTGCGGCCCCTATAAATGGTTCTATAATCAACCTTGGGGATGTCAATTACCCGATGTTCAGCACCGATCGAACCTACTCCATAGCGGTCACTGTCATTTCCGGGGGTATAAGGAAATTCATCAATCCATTACCGAGTCTAACAATTGCCACTCCGACTCCCTGCACATATTCCAGCCAGCCGGCTGATTGCTATGAAATTGAGCTAAGAGAGTACACCCAGGAAATGCATTCAGACCTTCCCCCGACAAAACTGAGGGGATATGTGCAGGTAATGAATGGGGTGGACGTCGCACCTATCAGTTATCTTGGGCCCGTGATCATCGCCACGCGTGACAAGCCAGTTCGCGTCAAGTTCACCAACAAGCTTCCCACAGGTGCCGGAGGCGACCTCTTCCTTCCGGTGGACACAACTTATATGGGGGCGGGGGATGGTCCCAATGCTACTATGAGTACGGATTGTTCGGCGACGCCAAAGCCTACAACCTGTTACTCTGAGAACCGAGCCACCCTGCATCTTCACGGTGGAACCACTCCATGGATCAGTGACGGGACCCCCCATCAGTGGACTACTCCTGCTGGAGAGATTACCGATTACCCTGAAGGTGTGAGTGTGTCCAACGTCCCTGACATGCCCGATCCCGGCGCTGGCTCGCTGACCTTTTACTATACCAACCAGCAGAGCGCCAGGCTGATGTTCTATCACGACCATGCCTACGGGATCACCCGTCTAAATGTCTATGCCGGTGAGGCATCAGGCTACCTGTTGACAGACCAGTTCGAGCAAGATTTGATCAATGGTACCAACATAGCGGGAGCAAATCCTTTGAATGCAGCAGTACTCCCGGGCGTCGGAATTCCCCTTGTCATCCAGGACAAGACATTCGTGCCCGACAACACCACACCATTCACGAACCAGATGGGCACCTTTGCCTCGCAACTGATGGCTCAGGATCCTACATGGAATTCGACGAAGTGGGGAGGCTATGGCCAGCTCTGGTATCCCCACGTCTACATGCCCAACCAGAACCCGGGGGACCTAACAGGAGCTAACCCAATGGGCAGATGGGATTACGGCCCGTGGTTCTGGCCGCCGTTTACAGGCTTACAATTCGGGCCGATCCCGAACCCCAACTTCAATGCCAGTTGCGTTTCCAGCGCCACGCAGTATTGCGAGGGGCCTGAGATCCCCGGGACGCCAGATGCGCGGTTGATTTCGCCGTCCGGCGTGCCTGAAGCGTTCATGGACACCCCGCTTGTCAACGGCAAAGCCTACCCGGTCCTCAACGTGCCAGCAGGACCTGTTCGCTTCCGCATACTTAACGCAGCTGACGACCGGTTCTGGAACCTGCAGCTGTATGTTGCCGACCCGAATGTGACCACCGTAGATGGTCGGAAGAATACCGAAGTCAAGATGGTTCCTTTCAACTCGAACCAGAACTTGATCACTCCCTTCCCTACCTGGTGGTATACCATTATACCAGGTGGCTTTACCTTCGATGACCGTGAGGGTGGCGTCCCGGATCCGAACACCAGGGGCCCAGCAATGATCCAAATCGGCACCGAGGGCGGATTCATGCCTGCTCCAATGGTGGTAAAAAACCAGCCGATCAACTACGTCTACAACCGCAGAGACATAACCGTAGGGAATGTCAAAGAGAAGGCACTCTTCCTCGGACCGGCTGAGAGGGCGGATGTCATTGTTGACTTCTCCAGGTTCGCAGGAAAGACCCTGATCCTCTATAGCGACTCGCCCGCGCCTGTTCCGGCTGCTGATCCCCGTCTTGACTACTATACGAATGACTCAGACCAGACCAGTTCTGGCGGTGCACCATCGACCCTGGCAGGCTACGGTCCCAACACCCGCACCATCATGCAAATCCATGTAGGTGCAGGACCTGATTCGTCCGCGCCCGTCGACGATGTCAACGCAACCATTTTGACGGCCTTGCAAACAGCGTTACCTGCTGTGTTTAATGCGTCCCAAGACACCATTCTCGTGCCTCAGGCTCCTTACAATAGCGTCTACAACCCGCCTGCTCCAGGTTTCCCTGGCAATGCAAGTGCGTATGTGAAAATCCAGGACACCAATTTCACCTTCGACCCAATCGGCCCAACAGGCGCTATCAGGATGGAAATGGAGCCAAAGGCCATCATCGAGGACTTCACAACTGACTATGGTCGGATGAATGCCATCCTTGGTAACGAAATAAGGCATACTAACAATGTTGGGCAGACATCCATCATCCAGGCATACATCGATCCACCCGTGGAACTTATAAACATAACGGACATTGGCACTCCCATAGGGTCTCTAAACGATGGAACCCAGATATGGAAGATCACGCACAACGGCGTTGATACCCATGCCATCCATGTCCACCTGTTCAACGTACAGGTGATAAACCGGGTCGGGTGGGACGGTGCCATCAGGCCCCCAGACCCCAACGAGCTGGGCTGGAAGGAAACTGTGCGGATGAACCCGCTGGAAGACATCATCGTGGCGTTGAGGCCACTTAAGCTCACGAACCTCCCCTTCAAGATTCCCAACAGCATTCGACCGATGGATGTGACGCGTCCACTAGGTTCGACGACGGGATTTACTAATGTAGACCCGAACGGCAACCCGGTAACTCCTGTCATAACCAATCAGTTGGTCAATTTCGGCTGGGAGTATGTCTACCACTGCCACCTGCTTGGGCATGAAGAAAACGACATGATGCGACCAGTAGTGGTGTCTGTTCCACCGGCTGCGCCTTCCAACCTGATTGCCACAGGGCTCAGTGGTCCGCTGAGAGTGGATTTGACCTGGACAGACAACTCTGTCGACGAGATAAACTTCACTATCCAGAGGGCAACGGATCCTGGCTTCACGACAGGACTGACGACTTTCATGGTTGCAGGGAGCGTTCCGAACAGGGCAACCGGAGGGATCCTGGCATTTAACGACAGCACGGTTGCAGCCAACACCAGCTACTACTACCAGGTGCTGGCTTCCAACGTGGTCGGTATCCTCAATATGGGCGCCTATCCCAACAATACCGTCAACTCGGCACCCTCCAATAGTGTCACGGTGGGCCCCCCGGCTGCGGCTCCATCGAGCCTGACGGCAGCTCAGCCTAATCCTGCAAATAACGCCCCCGTCGTTGTCAACTGGACGGATAATTCCCCCAATGTCTCCAATCCGCCCAACTTCAATGCCGAGACGAGCTTCATCGTCCAGAGAAGAACCAATGGTGGTACTACGTGGATTAACGTAG
Organism: Candidatus Methanoperedens sp.; assembly: GCA_027460535.1. Classification (NCBI taxonomy): domain Archaea; kingdom Methanobacteriati; phylum Methanobacteriota; class Methanomicrobia; order Methanosarcinales; family Candidatus Methanoperedentaceae; genus Candidatus Methanoperedens; species Candidatus Methanoperedens sp. The sequence continues at coordinate 45,691 of JAPZAR010000027.1, read as the reverse complement.
CAACCTTGCCGGCCCACCCGGGGACTGGCCCCATGACATACACGAACCCCACCACAGGTCAGGACGGTGTGAAACGCAGGACAACCTACACATACCGTATCCTGGCAACTAATATCTTCGGTTCCAGTACGTCCACCAACGTGGCTGCAATTACGACGAGGTAGTAACAAATGCCGTTATTCGGGGAAGGATTTTACCTCTCCCCGAATTCTTTTTTTTCTGCTCTTTAGTATCGAAAACATGTGAAAAGGTAACCCGATCCCTAAGATATTATTTCAGAAAGGGAATCTGAGTGTCTTTGCAGATTGGGAGTCTCTGGGAAGCAAGAAATATACTTGGTATAATCTTTGTTCTTCCGCCGGCGATCGCGGGAGCTTTATCCCGCCAATTTTTCTGTTACTGTGCTTGCTTTCGGCGCTATAGCAATGGAACTTCAGAATTATAACAAACTATTCAGTCTTTTATTACTCTGAGTTATCAACATGAATGGTAAATATTATATAAGGTAATGTTCTATTATGGACAGGTGAAGTTTTAGATGAGTCACGTTATAGGATTGAAATGCAGGGAATGCGGTGCTGAGTACCCTGCTGTTATCCAGAATACATGTTATGAATGCTTCGGTCCTCTTGAAGTCAATTACGATTGGGATTATATTTCAGACCACATCAGTAAAGAAAAGATAGCTGCGGGGCCAAAATCGATATGGAGATACGCAGACCTACTCCCGCTCGAATCAGAAAAACGCATCGACCTCGGAGCCGGTTTCAATACTCTCCATCATGCAGACCGCCTGGGAGCGGTATTAGGACTCGAAGAACTCTATATCCTGGACGAGTCCGTGAATCCTACCAATTCATTCAAGGACAGGGTCACATCGGTTGCAATTTCAAAGGCGATCGAATTTGATGTAAAAGCAGTAGGGTGTGCAAGCACTGGCAACCTTGCGGCAGCAGTGGGCGCCCATGCAGCGAAAGCCGGATTGCCGGCATATATTTTCATCCCCAGCACGATAGAAATAGGAAAGATAGTACAGATGCTCATCTACGGCCCGAAGGTGATCGCTGTGGAAGGCACGTACGATGATGCCAATCGCCTCGCAAGCGAGGTGGCGGACTCCCATCCGGATTGGGCCTTTGTGAATATCAATATCCGGCCTTATTATACCGAAGGTTCAAAGACGCTCGCTTATGAGACTTCTGAGCAGTTGAAATGGGAAGTTCCTGACCACATCGTAGCCCCGATGGCAAGCGGCGCGCTCCTGTGCGCCATTTCCAGGGGATACAAGGAACTTGAACGTGTGGGTCTTGTGGAGAAAGCGGATGTCAGGATATCGGGTTCGCAGCCCCTCAACTGTTCGCCCATATCATGCGCTGTGCAAAACAACAGCGAGGTTGTCCCGGTCAGGAACTTCGAGACAGTGGCGCACAGCCTTGCCATAGGCAACCCGGCGGACGGGTACTATGCCAAGAAGACGATCCTGGATTCAGGAGGTTATGCGGCCACGCCGACAGACCCCGAGATCATTGATGCTATCCATCTACTTGCTAGGACGGAGGGAATATTCACGGAACCAGCGGGAGGCACTACTGTCGCGGGATTGAAGAAACTGGTTGAGAGCGGGCACATACAGCGCGATGAGCGGATCGTGATATACGTCACGGGGAACGGTCTTAAGGCGCAGGATACCCTGCTCAAGTCACTGCAACGTCCCCCTGTCATCAAACCAATGCTGAGCGAGTTTGAGCGTCTCACAGAGCCAAAACTTGATATTCACAAGCAGCGAGAGGTTGCACCGATCGCTAATACATAAGGTGATAAAATGGTAAAAATAAGATTTTCTTCTGCATTGAGCAATGTGACCCATGCCCGCGAAACGATCCTTGACTTAGGCGATACGACAGTAAAAGCAGTGCTGGATAAACTTATTCAGCAATTCGGCCCGGACTTTGAACGTCGTATCCTTGAGAAAGGCGAAGTAAGGCGCTTTGTCAACCTGTATGTGAACGGCGAGGATATAAGGCACCTGAAAGGGCTTGACAGCGCCGTGAAAGGCGCGGACGAGATATCAATCCTCCCCGCTGTCAGCGGGGGATAATTTTAATTCTCTTCCTCCCAGAAAATATTCTTCTTTTTTTGCGCCAGCGTTATGATTAGTTTACCAACAATTATTCCAATTATCACACCGCCTATAACATCCCCCGGGAAGTGTACACCCACATAGATCCTGCTCAAAGCAACAATAATTGAAAATGCATACAGGTATTTGCTGTACTCGGGATGGAACCTGGAAACGACCGTGGCTGCAAGGAAACTCATTTCAGTATGTCCTGAAGGGAATGAGGGATCGTGTTCAAGCGGTGTCAGAACCCTTGCGGTCTCTATTTGATCGTAGGGTCTTGCCCTGTCAATGAGAAATTTTACCGGATATGTTAGAACGGCACCGGCAATAATCCCAATTGTGATAAGTAAAGCCAGTTTTCTTTCTTTTTTGAGCAGAAAATACACGATCAGGGTAAACCAGAAAACATACGTGAGATCCCTCAAGGTCGGAAAAAAAACATCAAAAACAGGATTTGTGATGCCATGATTGATATCAAGGAAAATCGTGTGGTCCAGCGATTCCATGTATGTCAGGAAGCTCATCATTGACCTAATAGCATTGTATGCTTTCTGATAATTCAAGGATCAGATCTGTTGCTTTTTGAGGTCCATTCATTTTTTTTGCAAGCTCTGAATACTCCTTAGCTCTCGTCTTGAACCCGGGGTCATTCAGCAATATATCGATTTTTTCATAAAGCGACTCGGGATCAAGGGACGCATAGTCCAGAGTTTCGGCTACCCCGAGTTCCTTCATCCGCCGCGCGTTACTCTCCTGTTCTATCTGTCCTTTATCCGGGATTATGAGGGCTGGTTTTCCAAGCGCGAGTATCTCCATGGCCGTACTGTGCCCTGCCTGCGTTATTATAATCTCTGCGGCCTGCATATATGAAGAAATATCGAAAGCGAACTTAGAAACTTTGACGTTTTTGGGTACAGAATCGCTCTCGAATTTTGTAAAAATAAGGAAATTGATGCCGGGAAACCTGTCCGCGATTTTCAAGATCCCCTCAAAGATGGGGAACCGGAATGAGTGTCCCCCCAGAAGGGTTAATACAAAAGGGGTTTCGACATCAACCTTTTCATTATGGTTTCCATTGTAAAAGCTTTCTGCGACCAAGGGTCCGGTAAACCGCTGTTTTTTCTTTATATGCTTTTTTCTGCTCAAGGTATTGAGACATATGGTATGGGGAGGGGGAAAATCCGGGATTAGCGTGTTATCGGCAAGCGTGGACATGGTCTTTAGCGTCAGTTCCACGGGTTTTCCGAGAAGGCGGATAAAAAAGCTGCATTCCCTGAAAAAAGGCTCAACGCTTGTCTGATTGGAAATAATAACACACGGTAGACCGAGCTTGAAAGCAGCAAAAACCGCGGCACATCTGCCATCTGCCACAACACACGTGGCATTAAAATCCTCCATCCTTTCTTTTTCCTGGGAAATTAGTCTCGAGAAATGAAGCGCAGTATTTTTACTTCGGAATATGGTGGCTTTAAGGTCAAATGCACCCTTGTCCCCGATCATTTCGAACTCCCTCTCCACCTCAACGACCCTGAAATTTTTATTTAAACGTTCCAGAACATATCCGTAGCTTCCCATTAGAACATCAGCTCCGGACCGGGCGAGCACATCTGCGATTGCCATGTCCCGGCTTGAATGCCCGTATCCTTCCCCGCATACTGAAAAATAGATCCTGTGAGCCATATTAGCTTCTGTTCAAACGCCTTACAACCAATATGACGGCGATTGCTGCGATAGCTTCCAGAGCCGGCACTTTTTTTGCGGTTTGGTTCGTTGCAGCAGGTGTTGCTGACGGTATTGCCTCATATACAAAAGGAGTAACTGTGGGCTTTACTGGTTTTCCTGCGGCAGGTACGGCATAGGAGTTAAGTACAAGTGATGTCTTGGCCACCATTCTTGCGTATGAATATTGGGAGATCTCTTCGAATGGAGTGGTCAGTGTACCGGCGTATTCATACGCGCTTACCGCTAACGTAGGTTCGATCCCGCCCAACCGGGCTTCGTTGATTTGCGATTTTGCTGCATCCGCGCTCTTATTGGTCTTTGACGAAGTATCCACATCGCCGAATAACCCTATGGTCGTGCTTGCCTTCACGGTTGCCTGAAGTGAATCAAAGATAGCACCTGAATAATATCCCTTCTGTAACTCTGTCTGCGCCTGGTTTATATCCTCGTCTGCAACACCCGTGATCCCGGCATGCGCTCCAGAATCTGCCAGCAGCGCCTGGATGTAAGTGTTAATTGACTGTGCCTGGCTCAAGTACCATCCAGCGCGGGCTTTTAAAATATTTTCAGGTATTGTTGTATCACCCGGCGATGCAAGCGTGAGCCACCACTGTGCAGTTCTTGCCCTTTCATTTGCGAAAGCAAGCGACATGATCTTATCCTCGCTATTATTGAGTTTTTTTGCCTCATCGAGTCTGGCCCTCGCTGTGGTTATCCTGGATTCCGCTGCACCCACAGCTTCAACATCGCTTACGCCATACGATTTGAAGGCGTCAAGATCTTTTTCTGAAAGTTGTATCTGCGTTTCGACCTTATTTATCAGATCGGTAAGATATTGTTCTTTATCAACGGCTTTGCCATAACCGTCATCCCACTGCACAAAACGCATATTGATCATTGAATTAAAATATAAAGAGGTAGCTGCGTAGTATTTCTGGTCTTTATACATCGTATCTGCCCTGCCAAGGATGTCTTTTGCCTGGTCAAGGAACTGATTTTTCGGCAATGCGCCAGCCAGTTCTCCATACCAATCGGATGATTCTTTTTTCAGCCTGGTAGCCAGCGGTTCAAGCAGATCAATATAATTCGAGGTCAGAACATTCCCTTTGAACTCGGGTTTGATTATTTCATGGCCAGTAAAAACAAATACGGCATCCTGTATTGTTCCCACCTCTTTCACTGTTACGTTCAGTTTCTTTCCAAGGTCCACTACGTCCACTGTTTCCTCCTGGGTCTGCGAAACTATGATCGGCCCTTTTGCTCGGCGAACGATTTTTGTTACAGTTACGGTGCTTTGCCCCTGTGGAACAAGGAACAGTGTGGTGTTTTTGGCTGCCGCAGCTTCAAGTTTGAAAGGAATCCCTCCCACAGGCCCGATGGACTCATCAGGGTCTATCATACCTGTCATGACAACACCAGGTTTTAATGTCCAGTTTTTTAAAGCTGCTATCGTAGCCACGGTCAATGCCCCCCCGGCCGATGGTCCCCCAATAATGGGTGAACTTATATCGATGATATAATAAAAATCATAAGCTCTCTGGTCAATTCCCAGCACATCAGAAGCCACCATGGCTGCAATCCTTGCTGAGCCCTGCAGGTCGACCTGGGTATATGGGCTTGTATCCACAAAAACATGACCTGTCCCGTTTGTGACTATGACCTGTGCCCCCAGTAGAATGCCGGTATCACCTTCTGCTGTGCTGCTATCCGCCACGAGAGGAACGCTAACTCCGCCATCAAGGGCTTGAGCGCCCCCTGCAGTCACTAAAATCAGGGCAATCATTATAATGAATTTGTTGAACATTTTAATTAACCCAGATACTCATATATGGGATAGAATACTTAAAACCACTGTAAATATGTATCTATCTGACCCATACAACATCGTTTATAAGGGTATTTACGCAGTGGCGGACCGCAGACATGAATATGTGGAAATAATGGAACATTCAAGCTGCTACGGCGGCTCGGCCTGGGCGCTCTACCATTACTCCAAAAGCCCTCTTGTTATTAAGAGTAGGGCGGTAGGAGACATGATGCGCTATCTTGTAAGATGCGGGAATTCAGATCTTGACCTGCGCTCTTCCGTGGCAGCGGCTGGCATTGAGTCCGTTGTCATAAATGATAATGAAATCGAGATAACGTACAGCGGCCTAGGAGGCGGCGGGGTTGGAGCAACGACGTGCAGAGCATTCGCGAACGGCGTCCTGCGCTGCCGGGTTTCGGAATCAGGGGGAGGAAAGCGCGCAAGCGGCACGATCATAGTCCCAAGAAGAGAGAGAGTGCTTGTGGGAATTGATAACACGGACTCAAAAGAGGTGGGAGCGACATGGACGCTTGCTCATAATATCGCAGCGGCTGTGGATTCAATTGAGAGTAAATATATCTCGCATACCCTTGTCCAGCTTTACCCCGTGCCTGATAAGACCCAGAACTGCGTCGCGACGGTGCTTGAATTCGCATGCATGGATGGTGCAAAAAAAAGCTTGATCGAGAAAATAAAGGAAGGTCTTGAAGAATATAGCGTATCCAGCGAAACGGGCATGGTAGCGCTGGCGGACTTCGATGCGTCTTCACTTGCGGAATACAGCAGACTTTGCAGGAGCGGCATGATTACAAAGGAACTCACAATAAAGACCGCCAGGGAGAGCGGTGTTGAGATCTGCATCGGGGGGAAAGGCATCATCGGTGCTCTTGCAGCTCTTCCCTGGTTCTCGCGGAACGATGAATCGGTGGCTTTATGAAGGGGATTGATGCTGCAGCCCTGGGTCTTCTTGATAGCGATGTTAAAATTGTGACAGGTGTTCCCGGTTTTCCGATAACTGAACTGATGGAAAAAATGGGGAAGATCAGGCATGAATGGTGTGTCAATGAAAAGGTAGCTCTTGAAATCGCGCTGGGCTCATCGGTATGCGGAGAGCGCGGCGCAGTTATCACAAAGCATGTGGGTATGAATATCCTGGCCGACCCGCTCGTGACCTCTGCAACGCATACCATAGGTGCCGGGGTGGTGATAATTGCAGGGGATGACGCGGGAGTTCAGAAATCCCAGAATGAGCAGGATTCGCGGTTCTACGGATTAATAGCGGAAGTCCCTGTTTTTGACCCATCAACTCCACAGGCACTTTACCTGAGTATCAAAGAGGCTTTTGGATTATCAGAAAAAGTGAGTACTCCCGTGATAATCAGGGTCACGGACAGGTTACTGAAAAGCGAGAGCGATGTCGTAAGAAAAAGCAGAGGCACACCCCGGGCAAAGTCCCTTGACAGAAATATATGGCTCTTTACCATGCTGGGCAAGCACCAGCGCTTTCACTCCGAATCTTATCCGGAGATGTGCAGGTATGCAGAAAGCTCAAAATTAAATACATGCGAGGATAGAGGCAGGAATGGAATAATTTCAGCGGGTTTTCCTTCAACACTTGTAGATCGCATCCTTCCAGATGATTATTCCCACCTTGCACTCACTGTAACAAATCCCTTTCCTCTGGATCTGATAAATCGATTCATAGGGGACCATGAACGCGTCCTGGTAGTGGAAGAGACAGAACCTGTCATTGAGAGACAGCTTTCAAAAAGGGTGCTCGGAAAGCTTACAGGACACATGCCTTTCGGCATGGTCGAAGTTGAGGATATTCAAAAGGCGATTAGAGGTATCAATGAAAACAAGATCTCACGCGATATTGCACCACAGACCATAGAGGAACGCGGCGCACGCCCTTTATGTGATGATTGCCCGTATTTGCCCCTTTACAATGCAGTAAAAGAGTTGAATGTGCCCGTGGCGGGAGACCTCGGGTGCTCAATACTGGCTTCCGTTCCTCCACTATCCCTCCTTGATGCTGCATTCTCCTTGGGTTCTTCGATAGGCACAGCCTCAGGGTTCAACAGGAAAGGGATAGCGATAGCGGGTGATTTCGGGCTTGCGCATTCAGGGATTTCGGGGCTGATCAATGCGGTTCACAACAGACATGAAGTGGTTGTAATAGTGCTGCAGAACCAGATCTCTGCCATGACCGGGGGCCAGGATGTACCCGATCTCACCGAACTTGTCAGGTCTCTGGTCAAGGATACTGAGATAATAGACCCGCAGATGTATATGGATATTAAAAATCTATTGGAGAAAAAGCTCGATAAGAAAGGAATATCCGTAATTCTTGCAAGGGCAAGGTGCCCAAGGTACTGATACGGAAATATCTTATGATCAATCAAGTTCCTTTACGAACTCAGTCAATCTATCGCATGTAACTTTTTTCTTTGCCTCACTGCATTTCTTAACCCTATCCAGAATTGTGCACATCTGCTCGCGCGTAAGATCATAACCCATTTTCTGGAGTACGCCCTTTAATGCCTTGCCTCCAGTATGCTTGCCAATTATTATTTCCCTTTTCGCTCCTACCATTTCCGGAAGGAACAACTCGTAGGTCATCGGATTCTCAAGAACCGCAGCAACATGGATTCCCGATTCGTGAGAGAAGGCATTGGCTCCAACAATGGGCTTCGTCTTGGGTATCGGGAGACCGGAATATTGTTCCACAAGCCTGGAAAGTTCCATGAGCTGGCTTACATCATACCTCTCGATGCCGTACTGCACACGCAATGCGACGAGAAGTTCCTCAAGCGAGGCATTCCCGCATCTCTCCCCGATCCCGTTGACTGTGGTATGGAGCTGGAAAGCTCCTGCTTCGGCCCCGCTTATGGTATTAGCGACGGCCATCCCGAGATCATTGTGACAGTGGATGCATACTTTAGTTTTCACGGTTTTCTTGATCTCATTGACAAGATAGAATGCAGTGCTGGGATTCAGTATCCCAACCGTATCCGCGATGCTGACATAATCCGCGCCATGTTCTTCCGCCGCTTTAAATATGTTTTTCAAAGTCTCGATATCGGTACGTGTTGCATCCTCGGCAGCGAACCTCACCGTAAGCCCATGGTCCTTGGCGTAGTCCAGAACGTCAAGGGCGCAGGATTCGGCTTCTTCGAAGGTCTTATGATACTTGTATTTGAGATGCAAATCAGAGGTTGCGATAAAGATACTGACAAAATCCACGTCGCAGCGCAGCGCAACATCCACGTCCTTTGCCACCGAACGGGCAAGGCAGCATACCCTGGCATCGAGCCCGAGATGAGCGATCTCCCTCACTATGGCTTCCTCGGTGTCTGAGACCACAGGGAATCCGGCTTCAATTACCTCGACCCCAATGCTATCAAGTTTTTCCGCGATCGCGATTTTCTCTTCCCGTGTGAAGACCACGCCAGGTGTTTGCTCCCCGTCCCTTAGAGTGACATCGCATATCTCAATATCTTTTGGTTTTGGATTTATGAACTGCATAAAGCTGTTCTTTGAATATTCGGCCATATTTATCAGGGTTCAATAAACATGTTTATTCATTACTTATATCTTTGCATTTTATCAGGGTGCCCGACTGGAATTCCGGATTATTTTTCTCGTTTATTTATAACCCGACATCTTCATGAATCTTCCAGAGCGAAAGTTTTTATTACATTAAAGCGTCTGTGAGAAAAATTATTAACATAGATAATGATAAAAGAGGATTAATAATATGAGATGGCAAGGCAAATCAACACGTAAATACACAAGCGGTAGAATTATCAGGGCAAGAGGCAAGAGAAGGTATGAACTCGGCGGCGAAGAGGCAAACACACATCTTGGCGAAACCAACCGGAAAACAGTCAAGACTCTGGGAGGCAGGGAGAAAATCCGACTCCTCCGGGATAGCACAGCAATAGTCATGGACCCTAAGACAAAGACCTCCAGGAAAGCAAAGATAGAGACGGTTTCGGGAAACCCTGCAAATTCACACTATGTCAGGCGTAACATTGTGACAAAGGGCGCGATCATCAAGACAGAACTTGGCACGGCGCGCGTTACCAACAGGCCCGGACAGGAAGGCAGCATAAACGCAGTACTTATTCCCGGTACTGCTTTTCCCAGTACTGCTTAACTGACAACGGCCTAAAAGGAACATGGTTCTGGCTTCGTAGCATCTGCAGTTGGTCTGCTGTGCAGCTTAAGCAACCATCTTTTTTAATATTGCTTGATTGGATATTGAATACTTTCGCTCCGTTTGGGTTTGAAATATAAAGGTAAGTGTACGTTGTAAAACTGTGCCTGTCTCAACAGGTTTCATTAACAACGAACTAATACGAACTCAAGCTAAAAACTTTTGAGGGTTTGAATTAGTTTTTTAGCTTAGCGGCTTTAATAGCTCAAAGTTTTCCGATATCTTCATTCCACAGCAGAGGATGGTTCCGTATGAACCCGCTCATCAATTGCTTGCATTCATCATTGTTCAAATCGATGACAAGAACCCCATGCGATTCCATAAATTCCCTGGCGCCTGCGAAGGTCTCAGATTCTCCCACAATAACTTTCTTGATCCCAAACTGGACAATCGCTCCGGCGCAAAGATAACAGGGCATCAATGTGGAATAAAGAATAGTCCCGTTGTACCTGCCAATTCTTCCGGCATTACGGAGGCAATCAATTTCTGCATGCATAATCGGATCATTATCCTGAACACGCCTGTTATGTCCTCTCCCTGCAATCTTCCCATCCTTCACGAGGATAGAACCGATTGGAATCCCCCCCTCATTTAATCCCTTTTTTGCCTCTTCAATAGCTGCTTCAATGTAGACATCCATAATTAACTTCTCTTTGATATTTGCCAGAGTTTGTTTATCGTTTAAACGCTACTGTGTAGACGGCGTATATAACTATCAGATAGGCAAGCGTTCTGATTATTATCAACACTAAACTTTGTTTAAAGTCGAGAAGTGTTGCAATATGCGAGACGCCAAAGAGCCCGAAGGCTATACCAACATAAAGAGGCACCTTATCGTTGCTCTTTTTATAGCCCCAATAGCCTAAGACCAGTACTATGACGCTGAGCACCAAATTTACTGCAGTGATCGGATCCCATATGAATACCATTTCTCATCACCTCCTTTTGTTTAAATCCAATAATTTCTAACATATACTCCCGATTTTTTAATGAGAGGCGTAATGTATCTGAGCAGCAATGGAGTGACTGCAATCGTTACTATTAGATTGCCTATAAGCCAACCGATGAATTCATCCGGGGTATTATTCCATGAAATAATCCCACCAACGGCGAGAGTACCTGCACCCCAACCAGCCCCCACAAGATTATTTAACACAAGGCCAAAGATCAGGAATACTAAAAAATCCCTTTTCGTTCTAAGACCCGCATCAGCACCTAATGTCTTGAAAGCTATCAATGGTATCAAAACCTGCCAGAGATCCGCTAATGACCAATAGACATTGAAGCCGGGTGGCAGACCCGCAGTCATCCCTGCGCCTATAAAACATCCAATATATGCTGCTATTGCACCCCAAATCCCGAACCATAGCGTAAAGGCGATCATAAAAGCAACTGCAAAATATAATCCAGAGATCCCAGGGGCAATCTGCCATGTCAATACGGCAAAACGAGCCAAGAGCGAGTTTATTATAATAATTATTACTAAAATTATCAGGTAAAAATACAATGATTTTTGTTTCTGATCTCCCCCAATATTCATTTACACCACTATTATATGGGTTCCAAGCGAACCTCATCCCTTAATTAATTAATTCATATTATTGGTTAATAAAACTTTGTATTATGTTTTATCATATAATCGACTGTGGAGAAAGCAAAGTTGAATTGCCTTAGGATTATGCCTGACAATTTTGAAATATTTATGATGAAGTTGTGGAGCGAATGATAAATCAGGCATAAAATTTCGAGGCGCCCCAAATCTTTTGGTTTAATGGAATTTTTCTTCCTTCTTAGTCACAGGCCATGAGACATTACCCGGGCCCATGTCCTTCATCATATACACAGTGATTTCAACGATGGCCTTTGCCGCAGCCGCCTTGATCGGATTTACCTTCGTATCAAAATAGTAGACCTTACCATTATAAAACATATAGTCCGCTGGTAGATATTGCCGGCATTCAAGGCTGAACTTTTGCATCATGAGAAAGTCCATATAGCTATTAAACGTCGGCAATGGTAGAGATGTGTCCAGACAGGTCAGGTAGAACTTTTTGGCTGCAACATCGATGGCCCGTTCCTTCTCGGCGACCGCGCGTTCTGTTTGCGGCCACGGGGGTGTCGCTATCGCAAGCTCATGGACGATCCGGGCGCCTCGATCGTATCCCAGTGCGATCTTAAGGGTCGATAGCGCCCCCTTCTTGCCAGTGATTGACGTGTTCACCACTGTCAACATTTTCTGACGGTGGAATCGAGGCCGATGGCTCAAGTAGGCGAACCGGTCGATGAAATTTTTCATGAGCCCGCTGACGCTGCCCATGTACACGGGCGATGAAAGAATGAAGCCGTCCGCCGCCAGCAATTTTTGCTCTATCGCGGCGCGATCATCCTTGAGCGGGCATTTGTCCTCACCCTTTGCCATGCAATTATAGCAGCCGATGCATAGCTTGAGGTTCGCATCCTTAAGGAAGAGGTATTCGAATTCCACGTTGCCCATCGCTATCATCCTGTCTTCGATCATTTTCACGATCTTATGGCCAGAACCCTTTCCCTTGGGGCTCCCCATTATAGCTATTATTTTCATGACTCTGTCTCCCGATAGTCGATCAGCACATATATGCCCGAATTATTGAATGCAGTCGCACAACATTTTCAGGTGAAATTGCCATAATAGATCTCACAAACGGAGTTTTTAATTACTTTGTAATTTAAAGATATCAAAGTTAAGAAATCCGAATTATATATAGATTACGATGATTGATTTCTGGTTCAAGATATTCTTATGGATGCACGAAAACCCATAGTAGCAGTCATCCCCAAACCCCGTACGATGTACGAGGCCTATATAAGACGCATCAATCTCTATTATTTCTTATTTTCATATAACTATTTGATGTGAACGGTTCTATAGAGCCGGCATTGAAATCAAAAAACGGAATAAAAATTTGGTATAAACGTAACTACAATTTACTCTAACCCCGGACTTAAGGGAGGCCTGTACATAGCGTTTTTTTGCATGGTGCACATCCTGAGTTTCAATATATTTAGTTAAAATCTCCCATCTTATGCTCCCAGAAGAAATTTGCCTATAAATTCTCCCAGTACTGCCGGAAGGTCACCCACAACTCCGGCAGATGCTTCTGTAACATCTCATTATTACAGTCACTTAGCTTTTTCCTTTTTCCAAGCGCTCTTGAAAGAGGCTTCCCCATCAGCCTTCTAATTTTCGCTTCGTACTGATCAAGCAAAGTCAGGTCCTCGTTTTCAAGTGCGGATATTATCGTTCTTCCCGCAATCTCGCCTGCTATCATCGCATTATTGATGCCAGCACCCGTGACAGGGTCGCACATGCCAGCGCTGTCTCCCACAAGAAGAATATTTCCAAAACAGAGTTTTTCGCGAAGTGCGCTTATCGGCAAGGCGCCTGTGATGTACTCCGTATTCTTCCCGCCAAATCTGATAGATGCTTTGACAAAGGCATCCAGGTATTTACGCGGATTGCCACTGGTCGTGCCGACACCGACTTTTGCAGAATCTTCCCCGGTGGGGTAGACCCATGCGTATCCTCCCGGAGCATAATCAGCGTTAAAAAAAATCTCGGCAGTATTGGGGATTGGTTTTGTCCCCTTTAAGTGGTACTGCGCACATACTGCAACTTTTTGCCTGTGCAGTCCAAGAAGTGCCGCAGTTTTTGAAAAAACACCATCTGCACCGACGATTATTCTTCCTTTTGCTTCTCCTTTACTAAATTTAACAACACCACAAGACAGGACTGTCAGCGGCGAACCCCATTTGATATCGGCCCCTTCACCTGCCGCCCGCACAACCAGTGACCTGTCAAAGGATGGTCTGTCCACCACAAATCCATTCAGATCGAAATCGTGAAAAGAGAGATCCGGAGAATAGGTGCGCATTTTTGTGATTTTTGACTGGATAACAGAAGGATCAGGCAACTCAAGATTAATGGTGTTGCTGATATACCCCGCACAGGGGGACATGCATTTTTGGTTTTTTTCAAGCACAAGTACGCGATAACCAGCCTTTGCAACGGCAGTTGCCGTAACTGACCCGGCCGGCCCCGCACCTATGATTATGACATCGTAATCCATCAGCGGTATACCCATTCGGGAGAGTAATATTTCGACAGAAGCATATTTGTAAGTTCCTTTTCTCTGGGGCTGAGAGCCCCGGTTTTCAATCTTACCTCAAAGCATTCCTCGAATTTTTTCTTCATCACATCCTTCACTTCTTCCATGTCGCGTTCTTCCCCGAGTTCCCTGTCAAGCCAGGTGAGCCCTTCCCTTATGGAAGCTATTTTTTTATCAATGAATTTCTCTTTTGGGATATTGGATATCCGAAGCATCTCCTCTATGTCAAAATCAAGCAGCAGGGTACCATTCTGGAGCAACAGTCCTTCCCATCTTGTCTGGGCGTTGCCGGAGATTTTCCTGTTGTCCACGACTACATCGTTAATGGGGCGGAACGCTGCATTCAGCCCATAATGAACAAGCGTGTCAATTAGCACGCCACATATCTGTTTATACGATTCTATTATATCAAGCGGGAAGTGGTCATTGTCTATTGTCCCTACTACGCCGTAATTTATCTGCCTGCACCGCTCATCTGAAAAGGCAATACCACCCCCGCTTATCCGTCTCGTGATTGTATAATCCCTGCACTCATCAAGGTTCAATTCCACCTCTGCCTTCTGGAAGAATCCAAGGATTATGGATTTCCTGGGTGTCCAGAAAAAGAAGGTATTTCCTTCTTTGCCTTTTAATATGGCTTCGTCCATTGCCATCATTTCGCGTATATCCACCAGCCCGAAATCAATGAAGCGCCACTCTTCCATTTCATCCCTCCAGCGCTTTCATTATTGATTCAGTGAAATCAGCCGGCGTCGTACCCGGTGACTGGATATTCTCTTTCTCGTATATCTCTTCGATCCTCCGCTGTATCTCCAGACGCGCAGCAGGAATTCCTTTCAATCCCGTTAGAATTTTAAAAAAAGCCTCCTCAGGGAACAAAAAAAAATCCCCTGAGATAGATATGTCCTTGATAATCCCTTTTTCAGTTGTTAAGAATGACCTTATGAGTCCTCCCCTGGACTTATGGATCCCTTTTTTCACATCAGATGGTATAATTTTACTCATGCCATCAAAAAAGCAATGTTCGTATAAAAAAATAATGGGTGCCTAATCGAAAATATTATAATCCAATCCGTTAATCGTATTTCATGAAAAGCAGGATCCTGACAGTTTTGCTTATTTTATCAATTATGACAAATTTCTATCTGGTCATGAGCCAGCCAGCGCAAAAAGACCTAAGCCTGCTGAATGACCGGATAAACAAGCTTGAAAAGGTTAATGCAGACCTGAGCATGCAGGTTCACAGCGACAATCTCTCCATCCAGAACTACGCATCACAGCTTGATCTCTACAGGAAAAGGATAGCGTATCTTGACGGCAGGCTGAACAATACTCCCACCGGATTGCAGGGATCGGCCGAGCTTCAGGCGCCTGCGGTGATGCAAAAGGTCGAATATGTAAATGATTATCCTTTTGTGAGGCAGACTATCGTGGAGGAAGGTTCCATGATGAATATCTCGGTTGAGATACGGCCGGGGAAAGGAAGGGTTCTGGTTCAGACCAGGCCTCTTATGGGCGTTGTTTTCCAGGATGCAGCCAATACCGCGGTCTTTGTAGCACAGAATAGAACCGGGAAGGACCTTTCGGGCAGCGACATGATCTTCTCCATCGAGGCACAGGGGGAAATCCCTGAGGTGGACGGGCCAAGCGCGGGCGCTTTGATGACCCTGCTCGTGATCTCAGCCCTTGAGAACCAGAAGGTACAAAACAGCTTGACATTGACAGGTACGATAGACCAGTACGGTCAAGTCGGGGAAATCGGGGGAGTTATCGAAAAGGCAAAGGCAGCGAAAGAAAGCGGGAAAACCTTGATCCTTCTTCCGAAAGGGAATAGCAGGCTCGTTCAGTACACCGAAAGCAGGAGAAACTATTATGGTATAACCGTAATCGAGCAGGTACCGGAAACAATTGACGCAAAGGAATACATAGAGAAAAACATAGGAATAACTGTGGAATATGTCGAAACGATCAGCGACGTCCTGAAATACGCTGAATAACTGAAGCTGCGGGACGTTTAACTGTTTTATCCGCCACTTCTCTGCTAATGTCTGATCTGCCGAATGGGCAATCGGAAGGTTATAATAAGTCAGCCGGAAATGAACCAATTATGCCGAAAGTAATAATTTTAGGTCTTGGAAGTGGAGGTTTTGCAGCCTCTCTTGCGATACGGAGAACGAACCCTGATGCTTCAATAACAATTATCGAGAAAAGATCGTACGAGATGTTTTCCCCCTGCGGTATGCCTTTTGCGATAGAAGGGATCGTGAGTCTTGATGATCTCAAATTCTCTTTGCCAACAGATAAACAAATAACAAAACTTCTTGAGCATGAAGCGCAGGCAATAATTACAGCAGAGAAAAAAGTCGTAGTAAAGAACCTGAAGACCCTGGAAACCGCATCGGTCCCATACGACTCGCTCATATTAGCAACAGGTGCGGCGCCATTCATCCCACCGGTTAAGGGGGCACAGGAAAATGTCGGTAAAGGCGTTTTTGTGCTTCACGACCTTGAGAGTGCCCAGAAAATCATGGAGCATGCTGAGGAATCCAAAAAAGCAGTGGTAGTGGGCGCGGGGCCTATAGGTCTTGAGATCGCTGTCGCTTTGTTGAAAAAAGGTCTTGATGTAACTGTGGTCGAGATGCTTTCATATGCCCTGCCCCGCGCACTTGACCGGGATATGGCAAAAATAGTTGAAGAATCGCTTGCAGGAAAAGGGATAAAACTGGTGATGAATAAAAGCGTGAGCAGTATAAACGGCGCTCCTATAGAATCAGTTACAGTAGGTGAGGAAGTTATGGGCACGGATATGGTCATCCTCGCTTCGGGTGTGAGAGCGAACTTTGAGCTGGCAAAAAATGCGGGGATCGAGATAGGGAAATGGGGCATCAGGACGAATGCGAGGATGGAGACGAATATCAAGGATATCTACGCCGTGGGCGATTGCATCGAGACCGTAAGTCTCATAAACCACAGGCCAACGATGATGCAGCTCTCCTCAGCGGCATACAGGCAGGGGATGGTGGCGGGCACGAATGCCGCAGGCGGGTATGATACATACGAGGGGGCGCTATCCACTTATGTTTCGCTTATCGGTGATATGGAAGTGGGAGCAACAGGTTTCAGTGAGTTCTTCGCTGAGGCCGCAGGATACAAAGTGATCTCGGGAAAGGCACGAGGAAAGAACAAGCCAGAGTATTATCCCGGCGCAAAAGATATTACGGTCAAAATAATCGCGGATGCAAAGACCGGCAAGTTACTGGGAGGGCAGGTTATAGGCGAGAGTGCAGGGGCGCGCGTGAACGTGCTATCCATTGCAATAAAATGCGGAATGGATGTGTATGCTCTCAGCCAGACCGAGATGGCTTACTGCCCCATGGTGGCGGAGAATTATGATGCACTGAACAAGGCGGCGGATTTTGCGGTGAGGAAGCTGGAGAAGGGGAGGTGAGACTGTTTTTATTTTTTTTATAATGCTGGAAGGCATCTTTAAATACATCATTCATACAGGCCAATAATGCATCGATTGAGGTCTATAATGAATACAATTAGAATCATAACTTGCAGGCAGAGATTGCAGAAATGTTAAAAAATGTTAAGAATAAATCTGCCTTCATGGCCGAAGCGATCAAAGAAAGGATCGAGAAAGAAGAAAAATTGACTCTCGTAAAAGAATTAAGCGAAGGTTATAGTCTGAGAAGGCCAGAGGATAAGAAGCTTGCTCTTGAATGGGATTCAACCTCTGGAGATGGAATTGATTAAAAGGGGTAATATTTATTGGGTCAAACTCGACCCAATTGAAGGATCTGAGATTGGGAAAACCAGACCTGCCGTTGTAATTTCAAACGATATTAATAATGAATTGGCTGAAACTGTAACCATTCTTCCTATCACTTCAAGCTTAGAAAAGGTTATCTAAAGAAGAGGAGATGATATTATGACTGCAGATGAACGCGGATGAACGCAGATATTATAATTAAGAGAAAATACTTTCACTCCGCTCTCCAAAGTTTTGTATATAGAGTGCTCTATAATTTGTAATTAAATAGCTTCAAGATAATAATAAGATATATTTATGAGGATCAAAATCAATGGAACAATCAATGCAGATAAAAAAACAAGTCTATCCGACGCTTGATGGTTCTAAAAAAAGTCTTGTCCAGAAAGTTGGGGATGGTTCAATAATTTGCAGATTTGAAAAGACCCCGCTGCCTGAGAAAAAGACTGATGTCATCTGTCCTCATTTTTTAGAGTTGAAATGGGCAAATGGATGTGCATACGACTGTGCATGGTGTTTTTTGCAGGGGACATTCAGATTTACAGGAAAGCAGCCAAGACAAAAAGACCGCTTTAAAGTGAAAGAACATGTCAGCACTTTTTTGAATAATGGCTCTCTTCCAGAAGTATTGAATACAGGCGAATTAAGTGATTCTTTATTATCTGAGAACTCTCATGACCCTTTTTCAAAATTCATTATTCCCCTGTTTGAAGCTCAAAAAAAGCATAAAGTGCTTTTCTTAACGAAGTCAACTAATGTTGAAAATTTATTAAAAATCGATGAGCATAGAAATGTTATTGTCAGTTTTAGTATGAATGCTCCAGCAGTGTCAAAAAAGTGGGAAAAAGCTCCGGGAGTTGAAGAAAGGATTAAAGCTGCAAGAAAAGTTAGCGATGCAGGGTATGAAACAAGAATTCGAATTGACCCGATGGTTCCTGTTTTCGAATGGGATACGCATTATACAAAGCTTGTCGATATGATATTTGAGCAATTTACTCCTGAAAGGATTACTCTCGGTTCGCTGAGAGGGCTTCAAAGCACGATAAATAACTCTAAAGATAAAACCTGGGTAACTTTCCTATCTGAAAAATCAAATTGGGGTAAAAAGATAGATTCTGACATCAGGTATGAAATGTATTCTACGGTTATTGATCATTTGAAAAATAAATATGATTATACGAATGTTGCATTATGTAAGGAGACTGTTGAAATGTGGGAAAAGATCGGGTTAGATTATAAGAAAATTGGGTGCAATTGTATTTGGTGATATTAATTGGACATAGTTAGACATACTCTGAAAAAATATGAAATCATTGAAAAATATCTTGGGGCGTGTAAGATTTTATTTGAATCCGAGCGAAAGCCAAATTTTCTCTATATAGATGGATACTCGGGCCCGGGAAAAGTACATTTTGAAGATTCTGATTGGGGAATAAATAAATTGATTGCTGGTTCTCCTCTAATAGCAATTGAAAAACTGCAACCTGAAAAATCAAAAAAAATAAGCTGTGTTTTTATAGAAAATGATCCTAAAAATTTTAGTGATTTAGAAAGCTATATTGGTGAAATAAAAAATGTGAAATGTTTGAGAGGAGATGCAAACATAAAAGTTGTTGAAGTTCTAGATAAAATTCCCTCATTCACTGTAGTCACTGTTTTGTTGGATATCACAAAATACAATGAACTAAAATGGAGTACTGTTGAAAATATTGCTCAACATGAAAAACCTTATGGTACCGACATTATTATTCATCTGCCATTTTATACTATGAATGCGTATAATAATTGGGAAAATGATCCTGAAGGTATTACAAATTTCTTTGGCTGTGATTATTGGAAACAACTCTATGAAAAAAAGGTAAACGGATCATTGGAAATTCGTGAATTTGAAGAAGAAATTGTTAATTTGTACAAGAAAAGGTTAAATGAGATAGCTGGTTATTCGGTCGTTAAAAGTGTACCAATAAGGCATGTTCTGTCCTTAAAACAAACACAGAGAACAATATATTATCTGATTTATGGGAGTAATAATGAGACGGCTGCAAAAAACATTATGGATTATGTCATGGACGATAAGAAATTATATAAATATTTAAATAAATATATAAAAACTTTAGAAGAATGGGGGAAATTAGAAACAAAAAAGAATGAAAAGATACCGACGATTTTTGATTTTGATAAATCAAAAGATTGAAATTACAGTAATACTAATCAGTTTACTTTTAAGGTCATCTTCTTATACTCGCGGGTTTAGTGGGGATTTCCTGAAGTGGTAATCCATACAAATCTTTCGAATCACGATCGATTATACTAATACGATAGCCTCTTTCGAGTATCGTTGCAATAACACCTTTTGCAGACGGATTTGAAAATCCAGACACAAATAAAAAAGGGTGTGGATGAA
Organism: Candidatus Methanoperedens sp.; assembly: GCA_027460535.1. Taxonomy (NCBI): domain Archaea; kingdom Methanobacteriati; phylum Methanobacteriota; class Methanomicrobia; order Methanosarcinales; family Candidatus Methanoperedentaceae; genus Candidatus Methanoperedens; species Candidatus Methanoperedens sp. The sequence goes on along the minus strand of JAPZAR010000027.1, from coordinate 25,494 downwards.
TAGGGTTCCCTATTGGTGTTTTGTGCCTTTTTAATCGTTTAGGCAATAATTCATGAACTATTCCGATAAACCCGCCAATCAATTCTGCAAAAGCTGACATATGCTTTGCTTCTGAAAAAGTAATTAAATTTCTATTTTCAACAGAATCATATGTTGAAAAATTTTCAGCACTATGAACTTTTAATACTCCTACATCAACAACAAATGAGGCTACCGGACTTTCATAATCACTATGAGCTGAACGTATTCTAATATTATGTCGAATTTCAATTTGTTTTTTTCCTTTGACAGCAACTGCATAAGTATAATTTTCTGGTTTACCTCGTGTTGAATACTTAAGACGAACTTTTCCCCCATAATTCTTAGGATGTTCAAACCTGATTCTCCAACCATTTTCTTGATACCAATTTATTATAGATGCGAAAACAAAAGCTTCAAATGTCTGATTTACTGTGTTTCCGAAAGTCGTTAAATCTTTTTGTTTGTATTCAAAAAAGTCCGCCAATAATCTACGTATTCTTCTTTGATCTATCCATAGATTGTTTATTTGAACTCCTCCTTGCTAGTTCTAATATTACCTGAGAAATGGATTTATCTTCTTGTAAAAAATCCAATTGGTTTGTCTCAATTAGCAACTTATTCAGCTCTTTGGATAATTTCTCTCCCCTATATGTATCCTCACTTTGGTCTGTAAAAATGGCATTGCCTACAGTGAAACCATCAGCGCCCAAAACGCCAAAAACTCTAATTGCCTGTTTTGTTATAATTGTTCCTTGTTTAAGGAAGACTTTTAATGAAAAAATTAATGCAATAAGTTTAATCCCATCAATATCTTCTTCGGAAAGATTCCATCCCCCTTTTGGCTCTTTTTCACTCAAAATACCTTCTACATAATTTCCAAAGCTTTCAAATCGTCTCTGCAATTTATAAGGAAGTTTACGAATTAATTTGGAATATGTAGGTGGGCTATTTTCTGGCATAAATATTCACACCCTAACCCTCTCCCCGCACTCGTTCCTCCTGTAAATCCCAAACTCGGTCTTCTTCAAAACATCGCCAGAGAACACAGGCCCGTCCTTACAAACCCGCAGCCCGTCCACACAGCACGCCCCGCATATCCCCAATCCGCATTTGATATAGCGATGGAGGCTGAACTGTGCTTTTGACGTCGGGACTTTATCGAGTACTTTTTTCATCATGACCTCGGGGCCGCAGCAGTATATCTGATTATAGCTTTTTGCATCATCGAGCAACTGTGTCACATACCCATGCATTCCTTCCGAGCCATCGTCAGTGGCAACCCGTACCTCTCCTGCTGCTTCAAAGCGCTTCCTGAACAGCAACTCATCCTTTGTCTTTGCGCCGAGCAGCGTCGTAACCTTTACGCTCTCCTCATAGGCCTTTTCAGCCAGCGGCGCCAGGGGAGCTGCCCCAACTCCACCCGCGATCATCAGAACGTGCCCTTTCTTTATCTCAAATCCCTTGCCGTAAGGCCCTCTAATGCCTATCGAGTCGCATTCTTCAAGCTCGAACAATGCTGATGTCGCAGGCCCGACCTTCTGCACCGTTATAGCATTTTCGTATGAAAGTGCCATGGGGATCTCATCCACTCCCCTGATCCAGACCATCACGAATTGCCCCGGAATTGATTCAAAGGAGGTATCAAAGAAGAAAGTCCGGATGGTGGGAGTCTCATCAACTACTTTTGTGATTACTGCATTAACAGGTTTCATAATTCATGCGCCATCCCGTATATCTCTTCAAGGGTCAATTCCTTTTCCTTCAAAAAAGCTTCCATGCCTGAGGAAATATCCATGAAAATATCCATATTGTTCCCCACTGCGGAGCCTATTTGCACGGCGCGTGCGCCTGCCATGATGAACTCCACAGCATCTTTCCAATCTGAAATCCCGCCAACACCTATCACAGGTATATCGAGGGCTTCATAGAGGTCATAAACGCATTTTATCGCCACAGGTTTGATGGCGCGGCCCGAGAGACCTCCAAACCTGTTGCCAAGGATCGGATAGCCACTTTCGATATCTATGGCCATGCCGCGAAGGGTGTTTATCGCCACCACAGCATCAGCCCCCCCACGCTGCGCCCCAAGTCCTATGCTCTTGATATCCGTGACATTGGGCGTGAGCTTAACCCAGACAGGCACTTGAGCGGCTTTTTTGACCTCATGAGTAATATCCTCGACCAGACCAGAGTCCGTGCCGATATCAGCGCCGTATCCATGGGCATGCGGACAACTTACATTGAGTTCAAGAGCATCTGCTTTGATTGTACCGGCGATTTCCGAAAATTCTTCAGTACATCCCCCGAAAATGCTGGCGACAACTGGCACGCCCCCCTCTCTGGCAATATCGATCTCATCCTGGAAGTTCCTGAAGGAAGGATTTGGAAGACCCATTGCGTTCAGATAACCGCAATCTACCTCTACCATGCTCGGGTTTCTGTGCCCTCCCTTCGGTTCTAAGCCGATGGATTTTGTGACCACTGCACCTGCCCCCTCCAGTGCTATTCTTTTCAGGGAACCGCCCGTTGTGCCCATTATCCCTGCTGCAAGCATCAGGGGGTTCTTGAGTTTAAGTCGTGTAAGTGTCAGAGACAGCATTCTTGGTAACAATGTTTAATATGTACTTAGCCTTTTTTATTAGATAATCAATTGAGAGCAGAACAGAATTTTTAGTCATATCTTCGCGGGTTCAGAACTTCCGCGCCACTGTCACTCCATCGCGTATCGGGATCATGACGACTTCCACCCGTTTATCGTTGTAAACATGCCTGTTGAATTCGGCAATTGCTCTACTTGTTTCATCATGGGGATCAAGTACATCACCGCTCCAGAGTACGTTATCAACGACCAACATACCGCCTGAGATCGTTTTTGGCATGCATAATTCCCAATAATTAATATAATTCTCCTTATCGGCATCGATAAACACCATATCGAAAGGGCCTTCGAGGGTTTTAAGTGTATCAAGCGCAGGACCAAGTTTGAGTTCTATCTTTTTTCCATGCCCGCTCCGGCTCCAGTAACGTCTTGCGATTTCTGTAGCATCGGGATCATTATCGCATGTTATCAGTTTTCCATTCTCTGGCAGCGCCTCTGCCATGACAAGCGAGCTGTAGCCCGTAAATGTTCCCAGCTCAAGAACGCGCCTTGCTTTCGCGATTCGAACGAGCATCTTAAGAAATGCGCCTTCAAGATGCCCTATTTGCATTTCAGGAAACGCTGTTCTTGCATAAGTCTCTGCGACAAGTTCGCGCAGGATTCCGGACTCCAGAGTGGTATTTTCTCTGCAGTATTGCTCGATTTTCTTCGATACAATTCTCCTCATACATTTCGGTATATTCAACCCGGCCAAATATATAGAGATGCTCCCACAGAGCCGTAAAAATATATCAGCGACGTTTCCCATGAACCGTTTCACACAAACCGAGACCAACATTCCTATACCCTAGGATTTGACCGCCAACGCCCAAATCCTGCCTTTTCCAGCCCCTTTGACATCCTGTTCCAGGAAAATATACTTATTTCATACTATAATAATGATACAAAACTATTGCCACGACAAGCGTCATGAAACTGACGGCGTTGGCCGCAATAATGATGATATCCCCCAGGTGGATGCCATACAGCGTCCAGAGGACAACCCCTGCGCAGAACTGGTAAAGCGTGGCAGGGCTGACATCCCTGGCCGATTTTGTCCTGTGCATTTTTATTATCTGCGGCACGAACCCGAATGTTGTGAGGAGCGCAGCCCCACTTCCTATCAAATACCATTCCATTTTGATTTCCCGGCAATTCTAGGCGCTATTGATCATAGTCTTTTTTCTCCATTTAATATTCGTTCAAGCAATGACAATTTAATTTCATTTGATTTAACTACCTCGCGAGATTTCTCAACTTCACGATAGCCTGCTATAGTTCTTTCTTTAGGGACATCCAGGTATCTCGTTACTTCTCTTGTGGGTTGATATACCCTGTATGTAACATATGAAAATCTGCCGCTAAATGTCTTTTTGATATCACGGCTTTCACCCGGCATCAAAAACATCTTATCTGTTGTAAAGTCAAATGACCCATTAGTGCTTTCTACATGAAAAGTCACCCAAAATTCTCCCCTGGCATTATCCGTATTTCTTATTGATACCATTAAGTCAAACTCATCGCTAAAACTATGATCAGTTATATCCCAGTTCACGGTTGTTGTTAGATTCAAAGGCACATTGTCTATATAAGGTTGTTTTTCATAGTATGTTTCTGTCGATACATATGGTTCCTGCGCCGTGTAATATTCCTTATCCGTATAAGGTTCTTTGGTCGTGTAAGGGATATTGATGGAGATCAGAATAATTATAATAAAAATACTTATAATAATCCAAGGGTCAATGATTTTTCTCAGGTTCATTTCTTAATTCTATATAAATTGGGATTTATGAAGCTTACAACCTACTATAATGAGTTCCTGGTACCGATATCTTGCTCAACTGCCTTTCTCATTGAAAATATGGCCTAAACCTCATCGCATACTAATAACAACGTCTGGTTTTGTGCAATCAATAGAACTGTATTCTTCTTCATTACTTTTTTTAAAATAATTTTTGATATTTAGATATTGTTTTATCCCTTCTTTAAGATAAACTTTTTTGTAATCCAGGATCCTCAACACCTTTGTTAATGCTAAGATCTGATTCTTGAATTCAGTCTCTGAAAATCGAGAATGGGCCCGACCGGATTTGAACCGGTGACCGCCCGGTTATGAGCCGGGCGCTCTAACCGGACTAAGCTACGGGCCCTCAAGAAAAACTAGTCCGGTGTACGCCGCCAACAGGGCTCGAACCTGTGACATCCTGGTTAACAGCCAGGCACTCTACCAGCTGAGTTATGGCGGCTCTTGGTCAAGGAGTTTCATAAAAGGCATTCTCTAATTTAAGCCTTTTGTTAATGCATTGGAATCATGACCTCAGCATTGTCAGCAGCATTTTGAACTTTCGTTCACCTCTTACGGCATGAGGAACATTCGCCGGCATAATTATCATCTGCCCTGCTTTCAGGTTATGTTCTTCAGAACCGATTTTGAAAAATCCGTCGCCTTCTATTACCTGGACAACGGCATCAAAAGGCGCTGAATGCTCGCTTAATCCCTGTCCGGCATCGAAGGCAAACAAGGTTATAGTGCCTGCAGGGTTCTGTTTCAGGGTCTTGCTTACTACCGAACCTTTGCTGTATTCAATGAAATCTGTTAAAGTGATGGGCTCAACCATTTACGGCCTCCACTACTACCTTATCGCTCCGACATCGGCAAAACCCTGCCTCTGACCGGTGCCGGCCTCACGCTGAAGTTTTTCCTGGTGGAACAACAACTTTATAACATTCTGCGCATGCTCACGCGTGCGTTTTTCCATAAGCCATGCAAGCTCCTTCTCATCCCCGGCTTCATCCTCATGCACAAAAACTTCGATTATGTGTTTATTTGTCATCAACTGCGCCTGGATTATGCCCTGTGAAGCTTCATGGGCGCACATCTTGTCGATCGGCTGCGAACCCGGCATACCAAGAGCCATGACAATATCGCATCCTTTTTCCTCCATCAGTTTCTTGCAGGCTACGGGCAGGTCTTTGACTCCCGGCACCGTGTAGCGTTCGACCTGCAGGGATGCACCTTTTTTCAGCTCGTCGATCGCTATTTTCCCCATATTGATGCGCGAGAATGTAGTATCAGCGATTCCAACTTTTGGCATATGTTACTAAAAAAGTCTTTGAACCTATATTAATTTGATTCAACTCAAGATAATGAACTCTATCGTGCCCCGGATCAACTTGAAAATATGAGCGTTAGTGGGATCCGGTAATCATAGGTTCGACAGAATAATTGAACTATAAAAATGAAAAATACTATATTTCAATGATTAAATTTAAATCGAATGGTAGCATTATAAGTCATCAGCAAGGCCATGCACAAAAAGGAGATCAGCTATCTCATTAAAGATGAATCGGGACTTTCAGATAACCTGGCATCCGAGTTCGTCGAACCCATGATGCCCAATGAAGGCGATATGAAAGATGCACTGGCTCGGGCTTAAACACGTGATCAAGAATGAATGAGGAAAATGTGAAACGTATATGTTACAACAGAAAATTTTTGTGTAAATGTGCCGGAGTTTACGCATATCAGCATTCTTTGAGCCTGTTGGGATCCGGGGAGGTAATTACCTCTTCCCCCCAGATAGGGGAATGAATATGTTTTTTGAGTTGCCAACTTTTGTAGCAACCGGGCATATATTGTTGTGACTCTAATAATTAATTAAAGATAAACTGATAGAAGGATTATCAAAATGCCCTGGAATGAAGAGCGGTGATGGAGAAAAGGAATGAAAACTGGAGAACCCCTCATAGGCTATGATATAACAGAGGAGCATATGGCTTTAGCAATTAACAATAAATACGTTTCAAAGATCGATAACCTTAAGGATGAGCTTGCAGGGAAAAGAAAAGATCTGGCCAAAGAAGACCTTAAGAAGGGTATGACGATGGAGTCGAAAAAAGGCAAGGCAGGTCAGTTAAAAGGCATGATATTTGAAATCGCAAAGGATAACGGGGTTACGTTATCTGAAATAGCAAAAAACAAGCAATCGAATTATCAGTTGATCGAAAATTTGAACGATCTGGGCTTATTGGACTTCGGGACCGGGAATAGTATACACGCAGAAGACGGAAATCGAGGGGATATTCCCCTGGATTTTATAAAATTTAAAGATGATATTGGAACTTTTAAAAAGATAGCCATACTATTAGAAGATAAAGAATTGTCAAGATTCATGGAAACAAAATATTTTAAAGAAAATTTAAAGTATTATTATACAAATTTGTGTGATTTTTTGAATGATAACAAGCTTTTTCCATTACCGGATCATGATTATTTTGAGTATGCTTTGAAAAATTCACCTGCCAATGTCAGGTTCTTTCTGGTTGATAACGACACAACCTCCCTGAAATCTATCTATAAAAAATGTATTTCTTCTACAAATGAAAATGCTAAAGGCAAGATCAAGATCGAGCTACTGGAAAAATATAATATGTATCTTGTCTGGGACTATCTCATATTTGGAAAAATCCAGCAGGATCTCCAGAATAACCTCATATTGGATCACGTTCAATACTTTGATGGATATCTCCCGATAGCAAAAAAAACATTAGAAAAACTATCGGAATTGTATGATATCAATGGGAATGAACAGAAAGATTCGTTTTTGAAAGTGGAAAAATTGCTTGAGTCCATCAAAATTAAAGCTCACCACCCGCTACAGCATGCAATTTGAAAAATTAACGCGATTTAAATTTCAATATGGCTTGCCTTATCAAAAAGTAATATATAACCCATAGGTTAATTATCATGCTCATGATTAACCTGGGTCAGTATGGAATTGAGGAAGACGTAGGACTGCATATAGTCTTTTCTAATTTGTTCTGGTGGGTCTCGGTCATACTTACGATAGCTGCCTACAGGTACAGGCACTTATGGAATGTGGGCGACATGCCATGGACTTTTTTGTTTTTAACTTTCCTTTCTTTCGGAATTCGTGAATTGGGACATTTAAGTACATCGCTTTATATTGGCTCTATAAGATACGTTTTTGGCATATGGTCCGCAATTTTCATGGCATCCGCATTCATCTACTTATATATGAGAATATGCGAGAGAAGGAAAGAATCGAAGATATTAACATACGCCCCGTTCGCTCTCGTCATAGTATTTCCGTTAATTCTCCTCTATCTGTATTTTTCAGGAACAGATATTACCATTCTAAAAAATGAGATGCAAGGCATGGAAAGTCTTGTATGGATGATAGCAAGTGCAATAATAATCTACGCCACATATATGCTTGGAACGCACGCAACCGGAAAATTTACGAAAGTATATATGTTCTTCCAGTTTTCGGCATTCTCCGCGTTCACCTGGAAATTGATGGGATTCATAGAAAGTATAGGCTCACCGATACCTTACTCAATTCGTGAAATAGTTGAAACGCTGTTCGGCTTTTTTGCAATAGTTTCCATGTATATGCTGGCAACAATGCTGCGAAAATTATCAAAACATATGCAGAGTGAGTAATATGGCAACAAAAGCTGAATTATATCTGCACCTGCTTCAAGAATTAAAGAAATCCTCCAATGATATCCTGAGCACGGCCATAGTGACCAATGACGGATTGGTTATGTCAAGCGCCTCATCCAATGGGATAGACAATGAGACATTTGCGGCATATGGCGCCGCGACGTTCAGGTATGCCGGGGAGACCATGGAGGAGCTTTCAAAAGAAACCAATGACACATTGCTCTGTGAATCAAAAAATCACAGGGTCATGATAATCCGCAGTGGAGATGATGCTCTTCTTGTTGTAATGACCGGAAAGAATGCGCAAATGGGCCTGGTGCTGTTTGAAATGCAAAAAGCAGCCCAAAAAATAAAGGAAATTTGATCGAATTTTTGCGTCAATCCAGGGTTATAAACGAAAAGCTGAAATGCTTGTAATCCTATTATGCGGACTTATCTGGTGATAATACGTGAAAGTACTTGTAAGCGACCCCGTGGCCGAACAGGGTATTGAGATATTAAAAAGAGAATTTGATGTTGATATATCAACGGGTCTTCAACCGTCAGACTTGATCAAGAAGATAGGGAATTATGAAGCGCTAATTGTGCGCTCCGAGACGCAGGTGACAAAAGATGTCATAAATGCGGGCAAAAAGCTCAAGATCATCGGGCGTGCAGGCGTGGGCGTGGATAATATTGATGTCAGCGCCGCAACAGAGCGCGGGATCATCGTAGTCAATGCACCGGAAGGCAACACGATCTCAGCGGCCGAGCATACAATAGCAATGATAATGGCCATATCACGGAATATCCCTCAGGCCAATGCATCGCTTAAAGGCAAGAAGTGGGAACGGAAAAAGTTCATGGGGGTCGAGGTAAGGGACAAGGTGCTGGGAGTTGTTGGGCTCGGGAGAATAGGTTCTGAAGTCGCAAAGCGTGCTCAGGGCATGGAGATGAAGATCCTGGCGTATGACCCGTTCATATCGCCGGAGAGGGCCAAAGACCTGGGTGTGGAGCTAACCACGGTTGAAGATATAGTCAAACGTGCGGATTACATCACCGTACATACCCCGCTCACAAAAGAGACCAAAGACCTCATCAGTACCAGGGAATTCGGGGTGATGAGAAAAGGTGCCCGAGTAATCAACTGCGCGAGAGGAGGCATCATAAACGAAGAAGCTCTTGCAAAAGCCGTCAAAGATGGAATAGTCAGCGCCGCGGCGATCGATGTCTTTGTAAAAGAGCCGCCGTTTGACAGCCCGCTTCTTGGTCTGGATAATGTTGTAGTGACCCCTCATCTGGGAGCATCGACCGAGGAGGCCCAGATCAATGTGGCAGTTTCTGTGGCCGAGCAGATAGTCAATGCACTCAAAGGGCTGCCCGTAAAGAACGCCATCAACATGCCGTATATTAAAGCCGAGGTCATGCAGATCCTTGAGCCGTATTTCCCTCTTGCAGAAAAAATGGGTAAGCTCTGCATGCAGCTTATAGGGAGCAATTATGAAAAAGTGGAGATATCATACTGCGGGGAGATATCCGAGCAGAATGTGGCTCCATTAACACTTGCCGTACTGAAGGGACTGCTTGAGCCGGTACTGGGTGCAGGTGTGAATTATGTTAATGCGCCCGGAATTGCAAAAGATCGAAGGATAATGGTAATAGAGAGCAAGTCAAAAACCTCTGCGGATTATCCGAGCCAGATCTCCGTCAAATTAAGCAAGAAGGATGAGGAGAAAGTGGTCAGCGGTACCGTCATAGGGAAAGAACCGCGCATCGTTCAGATAGATGAATACAGGATCGATGTTATTCCCACAGGTTTTATGATTGTGACAAGAATCGAAGACCATCCCAATATCATAGGCCCATGCTGCATGATCCTGGGAAAGAACAATATCAATATCGCAGGCATGCAGGTAGGCAGGATAACCGCAGGTGGCAAAGCAATAATGGTGCTCAACATCGATAGCGAGGTGGAGAGCGGGATTCTGGACGATATAAGGTCTGTTGATGGTATCATTGATGCGAAGCTCGTAGCATTGTAGGTGCGCAATCTTGATATATTATAGATTTAGAGTATAGCTGTTATGGAAAAAATGAATCTTGAGATAATTGCATCAGTTAGTTCCGTAATCATATTGATCATTCTAATTACTTCGTCGAAACTCCTTCTTCCTGCATCTCCGGGCTATGGCTACACCATTGCAGTGCTTGTCTTTGTTACCATAATGGGTCTGGCGGGATTGAAGCTCGCCGAAATGCCGGATAAATGATAACAGGGCGACCAACAGAAGTTAGATTCCCCTTAAAAGAATTTAGACGCCGGGACACCTTGAGTTGCATAATTCTTATATTTGGCAGTTCTTACCTTTCAAGGTTATTCCAGTTTGAGTTCTTGCTTGAATTATGTATTTGACTCTAAAAGTACATCTTTAATTTTTGTCCCGTACAACTAACGTAAATTTTATTTTATGTTATATATCAGTCAAATTATCAATCAATTGGAATAAGGATAAAAGATAAGCAAATATATATATTACTTATTGATAAGCAAAAATTTAAATAGCTTATTAGTCAATAGAGCATTCATGGCAAAGGTGGAATTTAAAGTACCAACATGGGTCGAGAAAAGATATTCTTTGTTATGGGATTCATTCAGCGATTCTGAATTTAATATTGAGCAAGCTGCAAAAATATTGGAAGAGAAAAATAAAGATAGAAGGGAAGAAATACCCGTTTACCTTTCTGAAATAAGAAAGGCCGGATGGCTCAACGACGAACCGGATCCAAATGATGCAAGAAAAAGGATATACAAACTAAAGAGCAAGGAAAAAATCATTGGTGAGATTTTCGCTATTACCAATAATAAGTTAGACCGGGGAGAGGTTGAAAGGTTATTAAAAAAGGCAGCAGATCTCATCAGGACAAGGGTTGACTATAAGTTCATTTTAATCCTCCTGTTCCTGAAGAGATTCAGCGATAAGTGGGAGCTTGAATTCGAGAAAGCATATAGGGAAGCTATTGAGGATGGTCTAAGCGAGGATGAGGCAAAGGAAGAAGCCAAAAATTCCGCGTATCACGATTTTGACTTTCCTCCCGAGTTCTTGTGGGATAATATCAGAAAAGATGTAAGTACACTTCCAGAAAAGCTATCCCATGCATTGAAGACATTAGCTGAGCGAAATCCCCATTTAAAGGATGTCCTTGATAATGTTGATTTTATCCAGTTCACCACAAGCAGGGAAAATGCCGAAATATTGCGGCAGCTTGTAGAACTTTTCAGTATTCAGAAGCTCCACCATGTCTCGCCCGATATTCTCGGGGATGCATACGAGTGGATTTTAAGATATTTCGCGCCGATGAAAGCAAAAGAGGGAGAGGTTTACACTCCGAGAGAGGTTATCAAGCTCCTGATCGAGATTCTTGACCCCAAGCCGGGAGAGAGCGTGTATGACCCTGCATCAGCCTCTAACGGTATGCTGATCGTTTCGTACAAGCATGTTGAAGACAAGTATGGGAAGTCAGAGGTTGATAGGTTGTTCCTTTATGGCCAGGAGGCAAACCAGAAGACTCTTGCGCTTGGCAGGATGAACCTTTATATCCATGATATAAAAAATGCCAATCTTGCATATGGCGATACTTTGCTATATCCCAAATTCAAAGAAGGTGAGGGGCTGAAACAATTCGATGTGGTCATTGCCAATCCTCCATGGAACCAGGATGGCTATGATGAGGAAGTCATAAAGAAGGGCGAGTTCTGGAAGCAGCGCTTCAGATACGGTTTTGTCCCGAAGCAATCAGCAGACTGGGCATGGGTGCAGCACATGCTTGCAAGCGCAAAGGATGATACTGGAAGGGTGGGTGTGGTTATTGATAACGGCTGCCTTTTCAGGGGCGGCAAGGAGCAGGCAATCAGGAGCAGGATGCTGGAGGATGATTTAATCGATGGAGTGATACTGCTGCCTGAGAAACTATTTTATAATACAGGAGCGCCGGGCGCCCTGATATTTCTGAATAAGAATAAGCCGGAGGAGAGGAAAGGCAAGGTTCTGTTCATTAACGCCAGCAGCGAGTTCGAGCAGCACCCCGAGGTAAGAAAGCTCAACAGGCTCGGCGAGGTGCATATACAGAGGATTGCGGAGGCTTACAGGAAATTTGGCGCTAGCGATGGGTTTGTTCGCGCAGTTCCTCTGGATGAGATAAAAGAGAATGATTATAACCTGAACGTTACGCTCTATGTTTTTCCACAGGAGGCGCAGGAGGAAATAGATATAGGCAGGGAATGGGAGGAGTTGCGTAGCATAGAGAAAGAAATCGCAAAGGTAGAGGAAAATATCCAGGGGTATCTGAATGAGGTCATGTAAATGTTCAAACCAAATTTTCGTTATACCGATAAGATGGTGAATAATCTGACACAGATTGCCGTCGCGAGAGAACTAATTCTGAATTCCCCATTAGTTCCTAAATGGGAAGTTGCCCTTCGCCGCGAGGCAATCGTGAGAAGTGCCCACTCCTCTACCAGTATAGAAGGAAATAGATTATCCCTTGAGCAAGTCAGCGATTTGGCTCACGGACGCGAAGTAATGGCAGAGCGAAAGGATAGGCTGGAGGTCTTAAACTATCTTGAGGCACTGGAAAATATTGATAAGCTAACCGACGGCGAGGAGATTACCGAGAAAGACCTTTTGAAGGCCCACAAAATGCTGACACAAGAAACTTTGGAAAATCCTTCTGATTGCGGCGCCTATCGCAGTCGTTACGTAGTTGTTGGGAACAGGTTAACCGGCGAGATTTTCTTCAGACCGCCTTCAAATGAAGACGTCCCCAAGCTGGTAAGGGCTCTGCTAGAGTGGCTTAACTCCCCCGAAGCCGATGCATTTGATCCCGTCATCGAAGCCGGGATAACCCACTACGAATTGGTTAGAATCCATCCTTTTGTGGACGGCAATGGCAGAACGGCGCGCGTCCTTGCTACCCTGATACTCTACCTGCGGGGCTTTGATTCCAAGCAGTTCTTCTGCTTAGATGATTACTACGATTCGGACAGACCTTCTTATTACAGGGCGCTTCAAGGCGTTGACCAGAATACACTTGATTTAACTAATTGGCTCGAGTATTTCGTGGAAGGGGTCAGGGTCAGTATTGAAGCAGTGAAGGAGAGGGTTGTAAGGCTCAGCAGCGAAAGGCTGAGAAAGGCACAGAAAGGACAGATTGCCCTTACAGAGAGGCAGATGATGATTGTGGAGTTCATAAACCGCAATGAGAGGATAACGAATCGGGACGTAAGAGAGATGTTCAAGATTTCTTCACAGGCTGCTCATAAAGAGCTTATCAAGCTGGTTAGATTAGATGTTGTTGAGCCGGCTGGAAGAGGGCGAAGCCTTTCCTATCGCTTAAAACAAGGTTGATGATTAGATTGATGATTGGGTTGATGATTAGAAAGGTAGTATTGGGACACAAAAGGGGCATCAAAGACGCAAAAGCTGAAATAACGGACTTGTTTCAGACATTTATTGGACATATATCAAAGGTGCCGCAGCGACATCGAACACGGATGACACGGATTGGACGGATTTTCACGGATATTTTTAATCCGTGTGCATCCGTGTCATCCGTGGCCTCCGTGTTCCATCCTGAATGTAACGAACCGCAGATGAACACAGATGAACGCAGATACCCTACTGCAACTGATTTTAGCAAAATAATTCACCGCAAAGAACGCAAAGAGCGCAAAGCTGCGCGGCAGGAATCTCTGCGTCCTCTGCGCTCTCCGTGGTTAAACGCCTCTTCCGCCCCGGCGCCTGGGCGCGCGCCGCAGCCTGCGTTTCATCCGCGGTTGAGCCGCGCGGGGGGATGGAGGGCGGGAGGATGACAGGAATCGGGGAGATACCGGGGGAGTGGGCAGTGGTAAGAATAGGTGATATTTGTAAAGTAGTGACAGGTGGGACGCCAAGTACAATGCATCCAGAGTATTTTGGAGGCACTATAAAATGGCTTAAATCTGGTGATATTAAAGAACTTTATATTTATGATACCGAAGAAAAAATTACGCAGTCGGGTATAGAAAACTCAAATGCAAAAATTCATCCGCCTGGCACCGTTGCTATTGCTTTATCCGGGAGGGGACAAACAAGAGGAAAAACTGCCATAATAAAAAGACCGATGGCCTGTAGCCAATCTGTTGCCATAATGATACCAAATTCGGAACTTGTTCCAGAATATCTGCACTATAATTTATCAAACAGATATTTGGAAATAAGAAACTTGACTGGGCATTATGATAGAAGTGGCCTTAATTTAGCAATCGTTAGCAACATAAATATCCCCCTCCCCCCTCTCCCCGAACAGCGCCGCATTGCCGAAGTCCTGGGCACGGTTGACAGCGCCATCCAGAAGGTGGGCGGCGCCATCGAGAGCACGGAGCGCCTGAAGAAGGGGATGATGCAGAGGCTGCTGACGAGGGGGATAGGGCATGAGAGGTTTAAGGAGAGCGATGTTGGGAGGGTGCCGGAGGAATGGGGGGTGTCGAGGCTGGGGGATGTATGTAACCATAGAAGTGAAATCACTATGCCTTCAGGAAAAGGAGAGAATAAATTTGTGGGATTGGAACACATAAACCCAGGTGAACTAAAAATACATACATATCAGTTAGATACTGATGTTAAAAGTTCTAAATTTAGATTTCGCAGAGGAGATATATTATATGGAAAGCTACGACCTTATCTTGACAAAGCTGTTATAGCAGATTTTGATGGCATTTGTTCAACAGATTTATTAGTTTTAACCAATGCTGAAAATAGAGCGTTGGCAGAATTTCTTATATATTTAATTCATTCAAATCAATTTATTCAAAATTCAATTTCTGCAACATCTGGAACAAACCATCCCAGAACTTCTTGGAAGGAAATAAGCAAATTTAAATTTGGACTTCCCCCTCTCTCCGAACAGCGCCGCATCGCCGAGATTTTGAGCGCCGCTGACAGGAAGCTGGAGCTTGAGCGCAGGAGGAAGGAGAAGCTGGAGAGGGTGAAGAAGGGGCTTATGAATGAGCTGCTGACTGGGAGGAAGAGAGTTAAGATCCGAAATTAATTATTGCATCAGTATAATGGAATAAATGTGTTACATATAGAACAATATGTATAATGAAGAAAATCCTTAAATAAGTGAGATCACATAAATAAGATTATGACCAACATAACCCTTTCGATATCGGACGAAGTATATGCGAGAATGAAGCTACATAAAGAAATAAGGTGGAGCGAAGTCGTAAGAAAAGCTATAACCGAGTTTATTGGAAAGCTCGAAGAGAGAGGCTCTGAGACGACGACTAAAGACCTCCTTGAAGAGCTTGGCGATGATTTTAGAAAAACCTTGAGCGAACTGAGTTTTGAGAAAGCTGAAAAAGGATATGAAAAGATGAGGGATGCAGAGTGGAAGAGAGTCTATACGACACAAATACATTAATCGATGCGTACAGGAAAAAGGAAACAATCGAAGGCTATACGACCATTTTGAACATTATAGAGTTTCCAAAAGCAATGGAACTCAAACTTCGAGTTCTTTTCCCGTCAAAATCTGACTACCATCTTGCTTTAATAATTTCAACAGAGCTTTTAAAAATCGGCAAACCGATTCCAGCCGTGGATTCGGTGATCGCGTCTGTTGCATTGAACAATAAATTGAAGCTTGTTACGAAGGATAAACATTTTCTAATGGTTAAAGAGGTTAAGAAGGAGTTCATGATTGAGGTAGTTTGATATCTGGTCTTATAGACTCTGAAGGACAGCGCCAGATAATCAAAATCATAAATACAAAAAGCGTGAAACAATGAAAAGCAAAAATGAGATCCTGAAAGTCCTGAAAAAAGAACTCCCCAACCTCAAGGAAAAATTCAAAGTAAAAAGCATAGGCATATTCGGCTCTTACGTGAGGGGAGAGCAAACAAAAACAAGCGACATCGACATGCTTGTTCAGTTTGAGGCGCCAGTGAGTTTCTTTAAGTTCATAGAACTTGAGGATTACTTGACCGAAAAGCTTGGGGCGAAGGTTGATCTGGTAACTCCTGATGCGTTAAAGCCTCTGACAAAACCTCACATAATTGAGGAGGCTGTCTATGCTTGAGAAAAATGTGAATGAATGGGAGAATATTATGCGAGAGACAAGAGGTGAATGGTGCAAGCATCCGGTATTTAAAGAAATGGATGATGCGGTTGAAATAGTGAACTGGATGCGTGGAAAAAAGGATTGAAAATGGCAATAGAAAAAGATGAAGATCTCGCGGATCTGATAAATAGCCACACCAGGATGGATTGGGATTTAATGATGAAAGATATGCATGAAATCTCAACCGGAGAATTGATAGAGGGATTAACTGCTCTGGGGCTTTATGTTAATAAAAAATTTGCACAGGAGATCGCAGGAAGGGAGGATGCGGTTTTTCATATTAGGAAGCTGATACAGGATGGACAATACTGGAGCCAAATAGCTCCAGGAAATCGCTGGACTCCGATCCATGCAATTCACATACTTGCCCTGATAAAAAGTAAAAATGCACTATCGCTCTTGCTGGACACTATCAGATTTAGGAACTTTGAATTATATGATTGGCTGACAGAAAATGTCACAAGCTTGCTTGTTGCCTTCGGTGAGGAGGCTATAGAGCCCCTCAAAGAATTCACAAGAGACGAAACTCTGGAATCTTTTGCACGAGGGACAGCCACGACTGCTCTTGTTATACTGTCGAGAAACAAGCCTTCTTATAAAAATGGAGTCGTGAAACACCTTATAGAATTGCTAAATACAACCAATGATATTACATTCGCAAGTCTGATAATTCAAGACCTTGCTCGGTTCCACGATATGTCCGTTATGCCAGAAATACACAGGGCTTTTGAAGAGGGCAGGATCATGGAAATCTTCATGAAAGAAGAAGATGTGGAATCGAGGATCAAGCGTTCAGATGACGGTGACGATATCAAGAGAAATACGCGTGATCCTTTAGACCATTTTTCCAGGGAGAGCATTGAAAGTTTGGATGATCACAGCTCAAAATCCGAAGAGGAGGACTTCGCATGGCTCGGAGAGGATGACCCTGAATCTGAAATGGATGATGAAACAATTAAAAGAGAAAAGATCGGAAGAAATGAACCATGTCCCTGTGGTTCGGGGAAAAAATACAAAAAATGCTGCATGGGCAAGGAGAAGTCATAAGACCCATGCCAAAGTTCTCTGAAAAATCCCTTGTCGAGGATTACATCATTGAAAAACTCATTGAAAAAGGCTGGCGCTTCGTGCCCGCAAATGAGCTTGAGCGGGAAAGCTTCAGCGAACCTCTGCTGCTCAATAATCTTGTCAGGGCAATAAAGAGGCTGAATTCAGAAAAAGGAATCGGGGACGAGGAATTAAAACACGTCCTGAACGAACTCAAACTCAAAGGCTCCGGGAATGAGGGATTAAAGCAAATTCTCAACTATCTCAAGTTCGGCGTACCAATAAAATTTGAAAAAGAGCGGATTGTTAAGTATGTCAGGCTTTTTGATTTTGAGGAACTGGACAATAACGAGTTCATCGTGAGCAGGCAGGTTATCTATCATGGGAGGGATGATATACGAACCGACATAATGCTTTATGTCAATGGTATTCCTCTTGTGGAGTTCGAATGCAAGAATCCTGCAAGCTTCTCTGAAAACTGGTTCGATGCATACAGACAGATAAAGGACTATGAAAAAATAGTTCCGGAGCTTTACAAATATGTCCAGATAGGCATAGCTTCAGAGCAAACCGCCATGTATTTCCCTATTGTCCCATGGCAGGATGAGATCAAAGTCAATCAGTGGAAAGAAGAAGGGAAAGACTCCATCGATTCTGCTATTGAAATGCTCTCAAAGGACATATTGCTGGATATCATCCGCAATTTCATGTTCTTCAGGGTGGAGATGGGAAATGCCACGAAAGTCATCGCAAGGTACATGCAGTACAGGGCAGCCAGAAAAATAGTGGAGAGGGTATCAGCCAACCTGAAAGGAGAGGACGAAAAGAATAAAGGGCTGATATGGCACTGGCAGGGGTCGGGCAAGACGCTCACCATGATCTTTGCAGCCCATAAGCTCTATCATCTAAAGAGCCTTGAAAACCCCTCTATTTTCTTCATTGTGGACAGGATCGAGCTGGAAGAGCAACTCTACACGGAATTTAACTCGCTTGATATAGTAAAGCCTGAGATTATCGGTTCCATCGATGAATTGAGAAAGGTTCTCAAACATGATGAGGGAAAGGGCAAGCGGGGTATAATGATTACTCTGATACACAAGTTCAGGGTTGAAGAACTTGGCGAATTGCAGAAAGAACTGGAAGAACTCTCAAAGCAAAAAGAAACAATTCTGACCAGAAAGAATGTGGTTGCGTTCATCGATGAAGGGCACAGGAGCCAGTATGGAACCATGGCTGGCCAGATGAAAAAAATCCTGAAAAATGCCTTCTTCTTTTCCCTGACAGGAACCCCAATCTCAAAGAGAGGAAAGGATACCTATCTGGAATTCAGCTATCCCCCTGAAGAAAAATATCTTGACAGGTATTTCATTACAGACTCTATTCAGGATGGTTTCACGGTAAAACTTGTCTACCAGCCGAGGCTGGAAAAGGAAGTTCACCTGAAAAAAGATATGCTTGAGACCTTCCTTGAGGTGGAATTTGAGGAACTTTCTGATGATATAAGGGACAAGGTGGAAGAGGGAGTAAAGAAGCGGCTCAATGCAATAAACATGTTCCTCGAAAATCCCAAAAGGATTGAACTCATTGCTAAGGATATCGCAGAGCACTTTAAAGAAAATGTTGATGGAACATTCAAAGCCATGGTTGTTGCAGCTAGCCGGAAAGCTTGCGCCTACTATAAATTATATCTGGATAAGTGGCTGCCGAAAGAATACTCAGAAGTCGTCATGACCTACACTAAAAAAGACACCGAAATCGTCCAGCACACCAGCACAGAATCAAGAGCCAGATACGGCGAGAAAGAGATTGACGAGATACGAAAGGAAGTAATAGATAAATTCAAAGAAGAAGAGTATCCAAAGATTCTGATAGTCACAGATATGTTATTGACAGGTTTTGATGCGCCCATTCTTCAGACCATGTACCTTGACAAACCGTTAAAGGAACATCGTCTACTCCAGGCAATAGCAAGGACAAACAGGCCTTACAAAGGAATAAAAGAAGCCGGGGTAATATTAGACTATATAGGGATATTAAAAGAATTCAAGCGAGCTTTTGAGATATACAGCGAAGAGGAAATAAAAGGTGCACTCTCCGGGATGGGAAGTCTGAGGGAGGACTTCAATATGCTGCTTGATGGCTTACTTGCGCTATTTTCTCACATTCCTAAAGAAAGCTATGACAGGCTTACCATGCTCAGAGCCATTGAAGTTCTCACAACAGATGAAGAGAATAGCAAGAGATTCCTGGAAGATTACAGAGAACTCAGGAAGATTTTTGAGCTTTTAGGACCTGCTGAAATCAAAGTTGAACGATTCTCTGACTATAAATGGATCTCTAGTATTTACACATTTTATATGAATACTGTTTTGCAGAGTCAGCTTGGGCATGAAATGTATGTCCAGAAATATTTTGAAAAGACCTTAAAGTACGTTCACAGGACAACTGAACTTGAAAATTTGCGAAAGGATCTGCCTGTAATAAGTTTTGATGAAAATTATCTTAAGGATCTGGAAGAAAAAGTAAAAAGCAAAGAAGAAAAAGCCGCAAGCATCGTATTTACATTGAACAGGCTTGTTTTAGTTGAAAAGCATAAAAATCCGGTTTATGAATCCCTGACCGATAAAGTGGAAAGGATTTTAAATCTCTGGAAAGAAAAAACCAAGGATTTTGAAAGAATTTACACTGAAGGGATGGAAGTATTTAACAAGATTGAGAAACTCTCCCAAAGACAAAAGGAATTAGGTTTCTCAGACATGGAATATGCTTTGCTTCTGAATTTAGAGAAGAATTTCGGAGAGGGTAGCGAATTTACAAGAGATGTAAGAGAGCTATCAGAAAGATTACGAAATCATATCTTTAACAACTGGGCAGTACAGCAAACAGCAAGAAAAACTGTTGAAAGAGAAGTCCGCCGTTTTGTACGCAGATATGTTAAAAGATATGGATTGAAGCTTGACGAGCTTGATAGTCTATATCAAAATCTAATGGAAAATATAGAGAACTATGGTAAACCAAATTAGAATCAGTGATTCGACTTTAAGCTACGAAGTAGTTTATCGGAACATAAGATACCCAAGGCTGGAATTTAAAACTGGCGAACTGGTTCTGGTCTTGCCGAAGAACTGTGAAAATCAAAGTGATATCATAGAAAAACATAAAAAATGGATATACAAACGAAATAGTGAGATAGCAGCGGCATTAGAGGAAGCACGGAAAAAAAGACTTGAACTGAGAAGAACAGATGAAGAATTCAAGCAGTCAATACACTTTTTTGTTGAAAAGATTTCAAAGGAATTAAAAATCACCATTAGCAACATTTATTTCAGGAAAATGAAATCAAAATGGGGAAGCTGCAGTTCTAAGAAAAATCTTACAATCAATACTCTTTTGAAGTACTTGCCAGATGATTTAATGGAATATGTGATTTTTCACGAAATGGTCCACTTGATTGAAAGAAAACATAACGATCATTTCTGGAATATGATATCGAACAAATTCGAAAATTATGGCGAAAAAGAAAAAGAACTCTTTGAATACTGGTTTTTGACTCAACAACTTGTAAATAAATCTTAATTCGGCAAACAAACTATAGAATAATATTTAAAACCAAACAACAATCTCACAACAGAATGGTAAAGATCATCGTCATCAATAACTACGGCCAGTTCTGCCACCTGATACACCGCGCCGTGCGGGATCTTGACCAGGAGGTGGAACTGATGAAGAACACATCGACTGTGGAAGAAATCCTTTCGAAAGGACCTGACGGTGTTATACTCAGCGGCGGACCCACGCTTGAGCGCGCAGGTAATTGCGCCAGTTACGTAAAGGAACTTGACCTTCCAATCCTTGGTATTTGCCTTGGCCATCAGGTGATGGCGCTATCTTTTGGCGGAGCGGTGAGAAAAGGCACTGCAGGAGGCTATGCATCCGTAGAGATAGAGATTCTCGATGAGGATGATATTCTAAAACGTATCGGCCCCAGGACGAATGTATGGGCATCGCACGCAGACGAGGTATCTTCTCTGCCGCCTGATTTCACCAGGCTTGCGCGTTCGCGTATCTGCGAGACTGAGGCCATGAAACACAAGACAAAGCCTCTGTATGGCGTGCAGTGGCATCCGGAAGTCTCGCATACGGAACGCGGGAACGACCTTTTCAAGAATTTCTTTGATGTCTGCCTGAACTATTGAAACGCACGATGACGAAACCCAGGACGGCAAAAATTGCGCCCATTGCCATTACAGCCCTGAAATTGTAATATTCAAGGATCACACCTCCAATAAGGGAGCCTATTATTGTTGCAAAAGCGATAGAGGAATTGAGCAACCCCGTGGCCGCCCCCTTCTCTTCATTTGTTTCAATCAGCATTCGTATTGAGCCCACATACAGGAAAGAATAGGAGAGTGCGATCAGTATCATTCCCGTCACTGCCTGGTAATATACAGTCAGCGGTATCAGGGCTATAAACGCGGCAGCGGAGAACAGGTCCCCTGCATGAATAAGTGTTGAAGTGTTTATCCTGTCAAGTCTCCTCATTATGAAAAATTGCAGGGCGGGGTTCAATGTGTAAATTAATCCCACCTCTAATTCATTTGCTCCGAGGCTTGCAAGATACAGGGGGAAAATTATCCAGACATTGTTAGCCCCGATCTGGCGAAGGAAAAATCCAAAATAGACATTCCAGTTCTTTTTCAGAATTTCCGAGGAAAAATAATCCGCTTTCTTTTTTGTACGGATTTCCCCTGGCGGCAAGGTCAATGTGATCAAGAACGCCAGCGCAAAAAATAATGATGAAACAACAAAAATCCCCCTTAGGGTCCAGTAAATTGCGATAAATCCTGCCAGCATGTTCCCGGCTGCCCATCCCAGGGGCATGAAGGAACTGAACTTTGCTATGCTCCGCTTCAGATTGTAAACGTAAAGCATCAGCACTGCGGGATATATTCCGATGCTGAACCCCACAAGCGCTCTTATCACTCCAAGAGTTAAAGGGGATGTTGCGAATATCTGAAGAAAAAAAGATACAGTTGCGCTCAGAAAACCTGCGTACAGCAATGTTTTCGGAGAATATGCATCAGTAACCCTGCTGAATATATACGTCGAAATAAAAAGCGATGCCCCATAGACAGCGCCTATGATACCTATCTCGGTGTCCGTTGCGCCGAGATCTTGCGCAAGCACGGGGATGAAAAGATTTGACATCATCACAGCTGAATTGATGAAAAGCTGGATAGCGTTTATTCTCATCATGTGTTTAATGAAAAGATATCTATTTAAGCGATACAGTTTGTAAAACCACCTAATAATGACATCACTCGATTGGACAGAAAAATACCGCCCGCAAATGCTTTCCGGGGTCGTGGGCCATAATAAGGCGGTGGAGGAACTCAGGCGCTGGGCGCAAACCTGGAGGCATGGGATTCCAAAAGAAAGGGCAATCGTCCTGTACGGAAGGGCAGGGATAGGCAAGACCACTACAGCGCATGCACTTGCCCGCGAGATGGGATGGGAGGCGATCGAATTAAATGCAAGCGACCAGCGCACTGCGGAGATAATCGAGAAAGTGGCTGGCTCGGCCTCACAGATGGGAACGCTGGATGGAAGCGGCGTGAAAAGGCTCGTGATAATGGATGAAGCCGATAACATCCACGGCACGGCAGACCGCGGAGGAGAGAAGGCTATAGTGGAACTGATAAAGAAAACAAGCCAGCCCATCATTCTTATCGCAAATGAGCTCTATGATATGTCAGCAGGTCTGCGTAACGCCTGCAAACCTGTCCAGTTCAATTCAGTAATTTCGCGTTCCATGATACCTGTATTGAAGAAAATCGCCGAAGCGGAAGGCGTTATGTGCGGTCTGGGTGTGCTCGAGGAGATCGCGGAGAATGCAAACGGAGATCTTCGAAGCGCTATAAATGACCTGCAGGCTATTGCGCAGGGCAGATCCAGTATCGAACCCGGGGACATTGCCACAGGAGAAAGGGATACCAGGGAGAACATATTCAAGGTATTGGCGAAGATCTTTAAAGGGAGTGATATAATCGTGGCACATAAATCCACGTTTAATCTGGATGAGAACCCGGAGGATCTGATACAGTGGGTGGATGAGAATCTTCCACTTGAATATACAAAGCCGGAAGACCTCGAAGAAGGGTATCGCTGTCTCTCCAGGGCATCCCTCTTTCTGGGCCGGGTGAGGAGAAGGCAGAACTACAACATGTGGAGGTATGCAGGCGTTATGATGACCTCGGGGATCGTGGTTGCGCGTTCAGCCCGCTATACCGGATTTGCAAAATTCCAACCCCCTTCCCTCTGGAGGAAGCTCGGTTCGACAAAGGGGATGAGAAATATACGCGATTCGACGGCCAAAAAGATAGGAACGCACTGCCATGTGTCAAAGGGTTTTACCCGTTCCCAGCTGTTGCCGTTTTTCAGAATGATGATGAACGACGAAAAATACGCCCCGAAGATCGCGGCTTTGCTAGGCCTTGAGACCGAGGAAATTGCATTCCTGCTGGAATCAAAAACAATCACCAAAAAGGTGCAGAAAATATATGAAGAGTCCCGGGCTCTGATCGAAAGAGAGACCGAGCATGAAATAGAAGTATTTGGTGGGTTTGGCTTAAGGGGGGAAATGGTAGAAGAAATTGAAGTTGAAGAAGAACCTGAAATCAAATCAAAAAAGGATGTCAAACCCCAGAGTTCCTTGTTTGACTTCTGAGTAAGCACTTATTTTTTAATCAGCCTTATTATGTTCTCTTTGCCTTTCTTTATTTTAATTATCCTTCCATCTTCCTTCATCTTGGCAAGAACTATACTTATCTTGGATTTTGAGAATCCACTCTCTTTGACGATATCTGACTGATAGGCCTGTCCGCCCGATTTGTGAAGGAGGTTCTCTATCATTTCTTCATCCCCAAGATCAATCTCTGAAAGAACAAGTGTTAAATCCTCCTGGTGTGACGGCTGTATCTCAGTGCCTGCTATCTGAGAGGCTCCAGTGGTGAGTGCATTGATTTCAGGTGGAGTGGGATCGTGAATCTTATCTCCAAAATCCCTTGTCTGCCTTTTTTTCCAAAGTATCAAGGAGGTTCCTGAGGCCAGACTGAACATGACAATTCCTATTATGTACCATGTGAATCGGCCTTTTTTGGAGAGTGTGATGGAAGGTTCTCCTCTACCGAAGCTCCTGAACATTCTACCATCCCATATCAACCTGTTCCCATCGCGCAGATCGAAAGCCGGAGAAACTGTCTCTACCTCATAATTTTCAGGTATTTTAATGATAAGAACATTGTCCTGGGAAAGCACCATGCCTTCTGAAAATGCATCCCCTATGAAAATATTTGATGAATCCACGCGCGAAAAATTCTTCCATTCAAAGGTGTAACTGATAATGCTGAAAACTCCTGCCAGAGTTTTTGTCGTACCATAGGAAATATTAAAATTTTTAGCTTCCATTGAGCGGTTTGAGAATTTTTCAGCTGAACTTATGAACCAATCTATGCGGTCTCTGAAATCTGCAATATCCTTCCCATCCTGATCAGTGTTCTCCCCCATGCTAACGAATTCTTCCCAGTCTCCTATTTCTGTCTGGTTGGTGAGAGGCAAACGCTTTTCGGTAGTCCACATCGCCGTCCCATTCTCGAGCACTTCAATTGTGATGACAGTTTCAGCACTGGCTACGTGCACCAAAAGTAGTAGAGAAATAAACAGCAAAGCTACTATTCTCATTTACACTGAACTCGGCGAGATAAGTAATAAGATTTACTGCTTGATTGCTGCCGGGCCCCCTTTACTTTTTTCATACTGTTCTTTTACTTTCTCGCTTTTGACCCAAATCCTTCTTCTTCATGATCCTCAATTTTTTGGTTTTGTTCATTTCACGATTTTACTTGTTCCCTGAATTCCCCCCTCCACCATTCCCGGAATTTCCTCCTCCGCTATTCCCGGCGCTTCCTCCTCCACTATTTGCTGAGTTACCTCCACCTCCACTATTTGCTGAGTTACCTCCACCTCCACTATTTGCTGAGTTACCTCCACCTCCACTATTTGCTGAATTACCTCCATCTCCACTATTTGCTGAGTTACCTCCACCACCACTATTTGCTGAGTTACCTCCACCACCACTATTTGCTGAGTTACCTCCACCACCACTATTTGCTGAGTTACC